>JAZUQF010000134.1:0-45844 GCA_045605545.1 Lysinibacillus sp. | reverse complement strand
CGATGCTTTAATGTAAAAAGGACTTATAAAGTATGCAGATTAAACCTAAATAACCTTCCAAAATGAAAGTTTGGGAAGACACAATTAGCCAAGAAATGTTGTAAAATAAACGTTTCTTGGCTTTTCTTTTGATATTGTTTATACAGTTTTTTATGTAAAGATATATAAATATAGTTGCAATAAGGCTTTTCAAGAATTTGCAACAAACGTTGCAGGTGTGCTATCTGAATAAAAATGTGTATAAATAGAAAATTTATTAACGCTGTAAATCTGTATTTACCAATCGACAATCAACTACAATTACCAGAGCTTTTGTTGTATAAACGATCTTCCACAATCGGTCCGACTGTGGAAGAAGCACCTCTTTTCTTCTTCAACTAACGGATGCTTTAGTAAAAGAAGAAAGGGTTCTACATATTAGTCATATCTAATATGTAGAACCCTTTAATTTTTCTATCTTTTTTTAAATTAGGTCTTGATAACTACCAGCCGTCCCTTTTTCTTATAATGCAGATGCTTCCTGCATTTCTTTTGCCTTTTGAATTTTCTTCTTTTTCGCCACATCACGGCGCATCCAGATGGAGATGCAAAGTGAAATGGAAATCAATGCGGAGAACGTATAGAATACAGGGATGTAGCTTCCTGCAGCATTGTAGATGCCGGAAACGATTAGCGGACCGAATACCCCGCCAAGCGACCATGTCGTCAGTAAGTAGCCATGGATGACGCCAAGCTGCTTCGTGCCGAAAAGGTCGCTGGCAAATGCTGGCAGGTTCGAGAAGCCGCCGCCATAGCAGCTGACTACCAGGAAGATGAACACCTGGAATAAAAGGACGTTCGTCGTGAACGGCAATGTTACAAAGGCCGCGAGCTGGATGATGAAGAAGATGACGAACACATTGTGACGGCCGAGATAATCGGAAGCCGCCGCCCAGATCAGGCGTCCGCCGCCATTGAATAATCCCATCAGGCCAACCATCGTCGCCGCTCCTGCTACGGAAAGGCCGACTACTTCCTGCGCCATTGGAGACGCTACGGAAATCATCATCAAACCTGCTGTTACATTGATCAGGTGCATGGACCATAGCATCCAGAAGTTCTTTGTCTTTACTGCTTCACGTGCCGACATCTGTGCCAATGCCTTGCCTGTTGTATCGTATTTCGAAACGTTCAATGCACCCTCCTGCTTCGGTGGTGCGATATATAGGGCGCCTAAAAGCATTAACGTAAAATAACTGATGCCAAGGATATAATAGGTGCTTGAGATGCCGACAGCTTCTATCAAGTTTGTCGCCACAGGTGCTGTAATCAGCGAGCCTGCACCAAAGCCTAAAACGGCCATCCCTGTTGCCAAGCCGCGACGGTCAGGGAACCATTTGACGAGCGTCGATACAGGAGCGATATAGCCGATTCCCATCCCCAAACCACTTAGAAGTCCGTACGTGCACCAATACAGGACAACGGAATCCATAGCGATGGCTACTCCGGCACCAGCCTGTCCAAGACCGAAAAGAGTTGCAGCCAGCATGGCCGATCTGCGAGGGCCCTGCTTTTCGACGAAGCTTCCGAACAGCGCAGCTGCAAAGCCGGCAAGCCCCATCATGATTGTAAAGGCGATTGTAACATTCGTCATGCTCCAACCCATCTGTGTTGTAATAGGATTTTTGTATACACTGTATGCATAAGCCCCACCAATTGATAAATGGATAGCAATAGCAGAAAGTGCAATTAACCATTTGTTTTTCTTCATATTTTCTCTCCTACCCCTTTATTTTGTTATAGTGGAATTTTTTTCGCGAATAATTCTAGATATCAAGATAACATTTTCCAGTACAAGAGTGCAATAGTTTTTTTCGCTAAAATATTTTCTCGAAATAGAAAAAAAGAGTACTTATGTAGAAATAAACGGCTTTATTTTGTGTTATAACAGTGACGGAGTATATAGATTTAACCCAGTATTTCCAACGTTTACACTTGTTATATAAGGTTTATATAACAGGTTGTGGGTGCATCTGCAAAAACAAGATTTTCGAATGAAAAAAATATATTTTGATTAAGAGAGAAAATAATGTATTAAGATAACATTTTCTAAAATAAGGAAGGTAAAATAGCGACTTATATATTTGTGTGAATAATAACCTATACTTAGAAAACTATTGGGAAGTAAAATCTACTTATATAAATAGTAGAAATCCTAGAGTCGTTTTTCTTGTTTCGACTGCAGCTGACCAATAAAGGAATAGGTCATTAGTTGGGGATATAAAGCGGAAACGTTGAAGACCAGTTGCATATCCCCGAGATTCTTTTACCCCGTTTAAAGCGAAGGTAATCTTCCGGTTATGGTCTTTTATCATACATATCAATGCAAAACTAATGAAAGAAACAATGCCGCCAATAATTCCGTTCGGATGGAAATAGGCGGCATTGTCTGTATACATAATCGAGAAACTAATTTTCCGGATATTAGAAAACCTGCTGAATGTACCGAATGATCGGTTGTTATTGAAGATTCCCCTGTGCGTGGAGAGGAGGGGGGATGAGCCAGCCTTTTGTTTTGTTCAATCGCAATAATTTTGCACCGAACTGTGCCTTGGAGTAATGGAACTGTCCATACATCATGGCGATATCCTCCCGAGTACAGAGCCCCATTGCCGTACTGCAGGCCATCAATCCCTTTGATGTATCCATTGAAAGGGCGGCGCTGATTTCCGGGTCATTGAATCTTGCGCCGACCGGAATATCCTCCAGCTGTGCGACCGGACGTTCCGGGGGAGCAGGGGGCAGTCCTACACCATTCATCTTTAGAATGGGAATGAGCTGCTTGTTTTCCTCTTCCATCATCATAATCGCTTCCTCGATCAACTTGCGCAGCTCTGCATCGCCTGTATGGTTGTAGAATGTCTGATAGGCTGCAATCAATCCATGGTTTGTCCCGATGTTTGTCCAGATTGAAAAAATCTCACCATAATTCAGCGGCTCTACTTTTGGATTTCTTCCTAAAATACCCATGATAGCACTCCTTCAAAAATTAAATTTTTGTTTTCCTTCATTTATCGTTTGCAGAATAAGCAGAAATATACATTTGCAATTCATTTTTCAATTTAGGAATAGGCAAAGCCGATTTATTGGATGATAAGGAGTGATACTGGCTAGCTATAGGGAAACGGATAACGAACGGGCTTTTAACGAAACGTCTGCAAAAAAGAAGTCTTGAGCGTTACGGATTTTGAGAATTGGATATACAAAGGGAATTATTATATATAAGGATGTGAATTAAGATGAAGAAAGCTGTATTCCTCGATCGTGATGGTGTAATCAACGAGGTGCTGACGAATCGCGTGAAATTTGTTAACAAGCCGAGGGACCTGTATTTTTTGCCGGGGGTGCCGGAAGCAATCAAGATATTGAATTCGTACTTTGACTATATCTTTGTGGTAACGAACCAGGGGGGAGTGGGCCTTGGGTTTATGACGGAGAAGCAGCTGATCAGGATACATGAGCATATGGTGGGCGAGCTACAAAAGAAGGGGGCCGTCATCCATGAGGTCGTGTATTGTGCGCATAAGCCGAAAGCCGGATGTGAATGCCGAAAGCCCGGCAGCAAGCTGATTGAGCAGCTGGGGGAAAAATACGATATCGACCTTGCGCATTCCTACATGGTGGGGGATACCGACACCGACGTCCAGGCAGGGAAAAAAGCCGGGACGAAGGCAGTATTTTTAGGGGATAGTGATCCACTTGCAGATGCAGTCTTTCCGGACCTGTACCAGGCGGCGCAATGGATTGTGGAAGACGCGCGGCGTTCCGGGGCGGCTGACTAGACGCCGCTATCATGGAACGGGGGATTGAATGCCCTGTTTTCCATCTATCGTATATTTTTTCATTTTCCTGTTCATACTAAGATGAAAAAACAGGTAGGAAAAATGGGCAAATCAGTAAAGATAAGCATTCTTCATGTAATTTTTTTATGTATGACAGTGATTGGGCTAAAAAGCCATGTAAGCATCCTGCCGTCTATCCTGGAAGTAGGCGGGCGTGACGGGTGGATGAGTGTACTATTGGCAGCTATGATCGTTTTCCCTTGGCTGCTATTCCTTGTTGCGATTACGAAAAGGATGGATGGCCGTCCTTTTATAAAGATAATAGAAGAAAAAAAGGGGACCGCAGCTGCAATGACGATCAAAATCATTGTAGGAGGTATATTGCTGCTGCTGGCTGCTTTTACAATGGTAGAAATGCTGCTGTGGGTACATTCGACCTTTTTGCCGACCACCCCAATACCGATATTGTTCGGCATCTATTTCTTCCTTTGTGTCGCGCTTGCCGTTCAGGGCTTGCAGACAATCGTTATTGCCAATGTTATCGTGCTGTCCGTAGTAGTGGTATTAGGATTCTTCATCGCCTTCGTCAATATGGGGGTGAAGGACTACAGCCTACTGCGACCTGTATTGGAACATGGCATGGACCCCGTGTTAATGGCCGTCGTATTTCCTATGGCGGGGCTTACAGAGGTGCTGCTTTTTATTTTTATTCAACACCATGTAAAAAGCCGCATTCAGTTTAAACATTTTGCATTAATGCTTTTCTTGCTGACGGGTCTTACAATGGGCCCGCTAATTGGCGCCATTGTCGAATTCGGCCCTGACGAGGCAGCGAAGCAGCGCTATCCGGCATTTGAGGAGTGGGCCCTGGCCTCCATTGGGGAATTCATCAATCATATGGACTTCTTCTCTATTTATCAATGGATGACGGGAGCATTCATCCGCATCAGCTTTTATCTATATGTGGTGACGGAGCTTTTCGGCATTTCGACACAAAAGAAAAGAATATGGAAGTATGCAGCCCCTCCCTTCGCTTTCATATGTCTGATCCTGATGCTTTTCGATGAGCAGGCTTTTTTAGAGATGAACAATTATTATGTTTTAATATCCGGTACGATTGTATTAATGATTTTAGCAGTCATTTTCACTTTTCTTATTAGGCGCAAAAAGGGTCATAGGCAGGAGGGAATAAGTGGTGCAAACAAAGGGGATCACGCTTGAAGAATTAAAGCGGGCTTTTCAAAAAACAGGAGATGTAAAGTTCCAGCATTTCGTTTTCCAACAGGAGACTGTCCATATCATCACCTGTGAGGCCATGATCAATGAACAGCTTCTTTATGAGCGGGTGCTTCCGGAATTGGAGAAGCATTTAAACGGCAATGCCGTAAATGGGATGAAGGAAAAGGAAGCGGAGCAGGGGCAGCTGAAGAATCTGGAATTCTCGCTGGTGCTCCCGCAACTGCAGAAGGTGGATGACCTCTCCAACTGTGAACGATTATTATTTACAGGCCAGTGCCTGATGTATTTTATGAATCATCATGAACTGCTTGTTACAAACATTGCGAAAAAACCGAACCGCCAGCCGGAGGATACAAGCCTTGAAGTAGCAGTGAAGGGACCGAGGGACAATTTCATCGAGGACATAGCTACTAATATCGCCCTTGTCCGCAAAAGACTCCCGACAAGCACCCTTGCCGTCGATAAAATGCAGATAGGGGTAAGATCGAAAACGGAGGTAGCGATCCTTTATTTCGATGATATTGTAGATAAGAAAATTTTATCGGAAATTAAGGGGCAGTTGGAAAAAATAGAAGTCGATATTGTCTTTTCGGGTGAAATCCTTTTCGAAACGATTAGTAAAAAGGTGTCCTTCTTTCCGAAAAATGAATATACGGGACGGCCGGACTTTGCCATCCAGGCATTGGTAAGGGGACGTTTTGTCATTTTTATAGATGGAACAGCCTATGCACTGTTGCTTCCGACGAATTTCTTCCTGTTATTAAAAACGGGTGAAGACAATGAATACCCTGTTATTTATACGTCCTTCCAGCGTATACTGCGGTTGTCGGGGATTATCTTTGGGCTGTTGCTGCCCGCCTTTTGGCTGGCGCTGACCACATTTCATCAGAACCAGATCCCCCTTCAGCTTCTTGCAACTGTCGTCCAGGCGAATATGGGGCTGCCGTTGCCCTCGGTGCTTGAAATGCTGCTGATGATATTTTTTTTCGAATTGTTCAGGGAAGCGGGATTGCGGCTTCCTTCTGTAGTGGGCGGAACCATAAGTGTAGTGGGCGGCCTCATCATCGGTGATGCGGCAATTCGTGCAGGCATCACGAGTCCTGCCATGGTCGTCGTAATCGCCATTTCGACCATATCAGGATTTACGCTAGTCAACCAGGCCCTTCTTGCTTCCGTCACCATTCTTCGTATCGCCTTTGTTATTATTACATCCTTTTTTGGCCTCTTTGGATTTTTTGCGTGCATTTACTTTACGCTTGTCTATTTAAGCCAGATTAGAACATTCGGGGTGCCTTATATTAACATTGCGAGTGATTTGGATACGAAGGCGATTTTGAAATCCTTAATCAGATTAGAAGGGCCGAAATATGAAAAGCGGCCGAAGATGCTCAAACCAAATGATAAAACTAGACGAGGAAGAAAGTGATGAAGAAATATTGTCTGCTCCTTCTGACAGCTTTGCTATTGGCAGGTTGCTGGGATGCGAATGTGCCCCAGAAGATGTATTATGCACACGGAATGGGCATCGATTATGTAGACGATCATTTTGAGGTGTATGTACAAGTAGTTGATTTCGCAAATATAGCGAAAAGTGAACAGCGCCAGCCCGATGCACCGCAAGCGGAAGTGGGACGGGGTCGTGGCAAGACAGTGGATCAGGCAGTGGTGAATTTATACCATACGCTCGATATGCGGCTGTATTGGGGGCATTTGTCATTTATCGTATTTTCGAGGTCGGCTATGGAGGAAGGGCAAGTAAATAATGTGGTAAATTTCTTGAATAGCTATCGGGAAACCAGGTACGAAATATGGATGTACGGCACGGATGAAAAAGTTTCCGATATCATGCTGGCTACCCCTGTATTGAATACGGCACTCAACCTCTCTTCGCTTGCCGACCCGCTTAATTCCTATCAACAGGAATCCTATGTAGCACCGGTAAGCTTCCGGCAATATATACTTCGGTTGAATGAACCGGATTATACAGTCAAAATCCCCTTTGTCAAAATGAAGGAAAACTGGAAGTCCCAGAAGGAGAAAGATAAGCGGATCGAGTACGCCGGGATAGCGGTAATATCGGAAAAGGAATTGAAAGGCGTTTTACAGGGTGAGGAAGTACTAGGTACAAAATTCATGACAGAGGAAATGAAACGGACACTATTGACATATAAGCTCGAAGACACCTCATTGTCTGTAGTGATACAGAATGTGAAGGTTGAAGTGAAGGCAAAGCCGGTAGGAGGTTCTTTCACATTCGATATCACCGTAAAGATGAACGCGACACCAAGTGAATTCAGCACGAAAATAACAGAAAATGAACTTGTAGAATCGGCAAAAAAAGAAGTGGAGAAAAAAATCAGAGAAACATATGAGGCAGCGCTTGATCAGGATATTGATATTTACCGCTTATCGAATCATGCCTACAAGCAGCACGTAAAAGAGTGGAAAAGCGTTGCAGAGAAGGGGAAAATCCCTCTTGACGAAGATTCCATCTCCTCTGTAGAAGTATTCATAGAAAAGCTTGGCGCAGCACGTAAGGGGATTATTAAAGAATCGCTTACCAACTAACGGTTTATGAAGATGGGGTAGGAAGGCACCCGTCCACAGCGCAATGTGCCCTCAAGGTTATAGATTCCCTTTATACAGGCCGAGTGGGTGCTGAATAAAGAAAAACCAGCATTGCAAAAGGAATAGTCCTCAAGCAGTGCTGGTTTATTTCATCATTGCGTCTCTTTATGATAAGCGGTTCCGGTAGTCTTCATAGCCGAAAGTGCGGACGACCTTTACGCCTTCTTCCTCATTATATAGACAGATGCTCGGCAGGTTGACGCCGTTGAACATGTGCGTCTTCACCATCGTGTAGTGCGCCATATCCGTAAATACGAGACGATCGCCGGCCTTTAATGGTTCGTCGAATGAATAATCGCCGATGATATCTCCTGCAAGGCATGTCATGCCACCGAGACGGTACGTATACTTTTTCTCGTTCGGCATGCTGGAGCCGATAATCATCGGACGGTACGGCATTTCAAGCGTATCCGGCATATGGCAAGTAGCCGAAGTATCAAGGATTGCCAAGTCCATGCCGTTTTTAATCGTATCCAGTACAGTGGCCACTAGATAGCCGGTGTTCAATGCAATAGCTTCCCCAGGCTCCAGAATGACCTTTACGTCATACGTCTCCTGGATGCGGTTGATCAATTTGACCAACAGCCCCACATCATAATCTTCACGTGTGATGTGATGGCCGCCGCCGAAATTGATCCATTTCATCTGGTGCAGGTACTCACCGTATTTTTCTTCGAAATGAACCAAGATACGTTCCAGTACATCGGCATTCTGCTCGCACATTGCATGGAAGTGGATGCCCTCCACACCATCCAACTCGTCCGGTTTGAAGGATTCAAACGGAATGCCGAGGCGGGAGTTTGTATAACATGGATCGTACAGAGGCGTCTCCACCTCGGAATAGCCAGGATTTACACGCAGGCCGATTGATACATGCTTATCGAGTGCCTGTACTTTTTCCTTATAGCGTGCAAGCTGGTCGAATGAATTGAAGACGATGTGATCCACATACTTCAGGTATTCATCGATTTCGTGATCCGCGTACGCCGGTGCATAGGCATGCACCTCTTTTCCGAACTCCTCATAGCCGAGGCGCGCTTCAAACAGGGAAGAGGAGGTGATCCCCTTCAAGTAGTCGCGTGCCATCGGGAATGTAGACCACATGGAAAAGCCCTTCAGTGCAAGTAAAATATCGCAGTCGGTACGGTCCTGGACGGATTTCAATAACTCTAGGTTGCGTTTGAGCAGGCGCTCGTCCACGACAAAGCTGGGTGATGGCGCTTGATTCCAATCAATCTGCTTCATCTTATTTGGCCTCTTCTGTAGTGAAGTCCAGGTCAATCAATTCAGGATTTTCAGTTTCCTGCCATGGTAGACCCCATTTGTTCAATGCATCCATGAATGGGTCTGGATTGAATTCTTCTACATTCCATACACCTGGCTTTTGCCATTCGCCGTTCATGACCAGCATGGCGCCGATCATTGCCGGTACACCTGTTGTGTAGGAAATTGCCTGTGATCCAACTTCGCGGTAGCATTCCTGATGGTCGCATACGTTGTAGACGTAATACGTTTTTTCCTTGCCGTCTTTGATGCCGCGGATGACGCAGCCGATGTTCGTCTTCCCTTTCGTCAGCGGGCCAAGCGTTGCCGGGTCTGGTAGAACAGCCTTCAGGAACTGAATTGGCTGGATCATCTGGCCTTGGAATTCAATTGGCTCGATTGAAGTCATGCCGACGTTTTCTAAAACACGTAAATGTGTCAGGTACTTTTCGCCGAATGTCATCCAGAAGCGGATTTGTTTCAAGCCCTTAATGTTTTTTGCTAAAGATTCCAATTCTTCATGGTAAAGCAGGTAGCAGTCCTTTTCACCGATTTCCGGAAGGTTGTATACCATTTTGTGCTCAAGTGGGGCTGTTTCCACCCATTCGCCCTCTTTCCAGAAGCGGCCGTTCGCTGTAATCTCACGAATATTGATTTCCGGATTGAAGTTTGTCGCGAACGGAAGACCGTGGTCGCCGCCGTTTGCATCGACGATATCGATGTAGTGGATTTCGTCGAAGTGGTGCTTCTGTGCGTGTGCAGTGAATACGCCTGTTACGCCTGGGTCGAAGCCGGAGCCTAGAAGTGCAGTAATGCCCGCTTCTTCAAACTTCTGTTTGTAGGCCCATTGCCATTTATATTCAAATTTAGCTGTATCAAGAGGCTCGTAGTTTGCTGTATCTACATAATGCGTCTTTGTCGCCAAACATGCGTCCATAATTGTTAAGTCTTGATATGGTAAAGCTACATTGATTACCACATCTGGTTTAAATCCATTGATTAGTTCAATTAGCTCTTCCGTATTGTCCGCATCCACCTGTGCTGTGTGGATGATCGTTTTACCGCCGTCTAATTTTTCCTTTAAAGCATCACATTTTGATTTTGTCCGACTTGCGATCATAATCTCTTCGAATACTTCTGAGTTCTGTACACATTTGTGTACCACTACGCTGGCAACGCCGCCAGCTCCAATAATCAATGCTTTACCCAATTTGTTGTCACGCTCCCTAGTGTATCAGTTTTAAAACAAGATTGATTATACAGAATACTGACATTGGTAGCAATGGTTTTTTTATGAATCAAAACCAGTGTATTTTAACGGGGAGACGGTGGATAATAAAATGACAATGGCGAGTAGAAGCTTGATGAAATGGTATATAATTAAGAGAAAATGGAATTTAAGGGGTATTATTTTTATTGTTGCAACGGTGTATTTTGGTTAATCGGGTATGTAGTTGTAATGGAACAATGCATCATGCTGTAACGTAACACTGCAAGTACGCTTCATATCTAACCTAAATCCAAAGAAGAGGGTGATGGAGATGTCCAGTAGAGTGCTTATGTTGGGGTTTATCTTAAGTCGCATGCTCAATCCTTTAAGTTACACGGTTTTCATCCTGTTCTTCATCCTGATCTTCGTAAGCGCTGGGACGGTCATTCCGAAGCCACCGTTGCAGGGGGTTGCCGAATTTATAAATCCTTTTTATGTGGCGGTGTACATGACAGGTCTGCTGGCGCATGGTATCGTAATAGGGCTCGCGGTCAATTTCATTTACCGCGTCATTGCTGAAGGGAAATATATCGTCAAATTGTCGACATTCGGCTTTTTGCTTGCCATATCAATCGTACAGGTTTTTACCTATTTCTGTATGAATGCATTGCCCCAAGCAGCTGTACCCGGGGAAATGGAAAGGCAGCTGGAATTGTTTATAAGGCAGAACGCCCTCGGCTACTTTGAGCTGAGCTCGCTTTTATGCACGGGCCTCATGTTGGCGCTATATGTCGGTATCTTATCGAGGGGAAAGTTCAAGAAAAATATCGGGTTCATCGACGATACTTTATGTGAATGATGACAGCAATCCCCTTTTGGAAAGTTGGATTCATTATTACAATAGGTAAGAACTCGAGTTTTTTTTGAAAAAAAGACCGATAATGATGTTTGGGAGTACAAAAAAGAGGGTATCTTATCTGAAGTTTGTGGATTCGATGTAATGGGAGGGAAGATGCCTTCTTACTTATAGAATGAATACAGGCGCCGACCTTCATTGGATCGGCGCCTTTTATTTATCGAAGGCTGTGGTCTTTTTGCGTGACAGCCGCCACGGCATCATGGATGACGCCTTCGAATCTGTTCGCCTGCAGGGAAGTGATCCCTTGTATCGTCGTTCCACCCGGCGAGCATACTTGATCGACCAGAGCCATGGGATGCTCATTGGACGCCAGTATCATTTTTGCACTGCCCAGCACGGAGTTGGCGGCAATTTCGAGCGCCATCTCTTTTGGCATCCCTTCACGGACTGCCGCACGGGCAAGCGAGTCGATATAGAGGTAAGTGAATGCAGGTGAGGCGCAGCCAATCGTCGTGAAAACCGAGAACAGGTTCTCGGGCAGTTCCACAATTGTACCAATCGTTTGAAACATTTCTTCTACCAGATGCTTGTGGGCCCTTGACGTAGCAGCGGGCGTGGAGTAGCAGCTTGTCGAAGCGCCGATGACGGCGTTGATGTTCGGCATGACGCGGAAAATGGATGGATGCTGGTTCAGGTTTTCCTGGAAATAGGCCAACGTTTTCCCGGCCGCCACCGAAATGACAATCTGCTCTTTACGTAGACATGCCTTGACAGTCGGCAGGATGGATGGCAGGACTTGCGGCTTGACAGCCAGCACCACCACATCGGATGCCTCCATCAGTTCTGCAATTGTCGTGCATCCCTGGATGCCATACTGCTGCACCAGTGCATCTGTTTTTTCGTAAGAACGGTTCATGCCGTAAATATTTTTGACATCAAAGGTCGGGCTAGTCGCCATGCCTTTAATGATGGCCGTGGCCATATTGCCTAGGCCGATAAATCCATAATTCATTACATACGCTCCTTCTACTATCGTAGCATACAGTATAGCACAAAACTGTTTGTACATAAGCCCAGCTTGCTCGTTTGGCATAGCGCATCAGTCACCGTAGGCAGGGGCTGCGGGGGCTTCGAGACTGAAGGGTGAAAAAATGATGCCATCGGGCCGTAACCTCAAAATGGACATTTGATATTTTTTAAATATAACACCAAGCGCCTTGTTGACGTTTATCTCAAATTAAGTTGTATATAAATTTCCCCATCAGGCGAAAAGAGGGGGCAAAAACGAAGGCGAAAGGATCCGCATCCGTCTTCCGCCGCATGCATTGATGCATTTTAAATCAAGCGGGTAGGAAGCGTCGGTGGATGGGCAACATACTAAAAAAGGACGTCTATTCATACTTAGGATTGTTCAGAAAAGCATTCATCTGTAGAATGAGTAGTGATAGATGCAAGGACCGGGAGTGAAGGCTTTTTGAAGAAGAAGAAAAAATCGTTGTCTGTGTTTGAAAACGTGATTGTTTTTCCAGGTACGGTAGAACGGCTGATAGAGCAGGCCCATGCATATGTGGGGGATTGTCGATATGATTTGGCGAATGAAAAATTTGAAGAGGCCTTGCAATATACAGCCGGTGACGAAATGACGTTGAGCGTCTATGCCTATTCGTTGTACGAGGCCCGCGACTTCAAAAAGGCAAAGGGAATTTGCGAGAGGCTGCTTGAAATCGGACCTTCCATGTATTTTGATGCGATGGAATTGTACTTGACGATCTGCATGCAGCTGCGCGAGTTTAAGCAAGTGGAAAAGATTATTGATTCATTAATGGAGGAGGGCGTGATTCCCGATGATCAGCTGGAGAAGTTTTCGAGGCTGAAAAACCTGAATGCTGAGATTGCGGAAAATAAGCGCATCCAGGAGGAAGAGGCAGTCCTCGAGGAGGCGGTCGAGAAGGAATTGTCTGCTGAGGAGTTCCTGAACAAGCCTACAGAAGAACAGCTGGCGGCGGTGCAGGAACTGATGATGTCCAATATCAGGCCGGTCGCCCCCGTCTTGAAGGACATCATCGAACATGAGAAATCCCATCCGTTCATCAAAAGTCTGATGCTCCTGCTATTGGTCGAGCAGGAAGTGGCGATGGAGGTGGAAATCAAAAAATTCGAACGAGCGATGGCGGTGAATCCGGCAGAACTCGAGCTGCCGACGAAAATGCCGCAATTTCAAGCGGTCTCCGCCATCATTACGAAGGAGCTGGAGCAGGAGCCGTCGACGCTGGAGCTTGTCCATCACCTGCTTGCAAAGCACGCCATCGCAACCTATCCGTTCGAATGGCTGGATTACGGATATGAGGATGTGGCGAAGGGCTATATTGATTATGTAAGGGCGATGTTCGGCGAGGTTCAGGAGGCGGATGATGAAATAATTGGCTTTCTCCAACACCTAGAAAAGCTGACGGAATTACAACATATGTGAAAAAAGTTGAAACTGCGCTCATCTATGATATACTAAAATGGTTGTCAAATCGTATAAAACGAACAATTGGTACACAACCTTAAACTTATTTTGGAGGTCATCTATATGTCAGTAAAATGGGAAAAGCAAGAGGGTAACCAAGGTTTATTAACAATCGAAGTTCCTGCTGAAGAAGTAAACAAAGCTTTGGACAAAGCATTCAACAAAATCGTTAAACAAATCAACGAACCAGGTTTCCGTAAAGGGAAAATGCCTCGTCCGTTATTCGAGAAAAAATACGGTGTAGAAGCTTTATACCAAGATGCTTTGGAAATCGTCATTCCTGAAGCATACTCAAATGCAATCGACGAAGCTGGCATCGAACCAGTTGATTTCCCTGAAATCGACGGTACTGAAAACTTCGCAAAAGGCCAAGACTTCACATTCACAGCTACTGTAACAGTGAAGCCTGAGCCAAAACTAGGCGAATACAAAGGCTTGGAAGTAACAAAGCTTCCAACAGAAGTGACAGATGAAGAAGTAGAAGCACAAATCCAAGAGCAATTAGCTCGTAAAGCTGAGCTTGAAATCAAAGAAGACGGCGCTATTGAAGAAGGCGACACAGCTGTAATCGATTTCGAAGGCTTCCAAGGCGAAGAGCCATTCGAAGGCGGTAAAGGTGAAGACTACCCATTAGAAATCGGTTCAGGTTCATTCATCCCTGGCTTCGAAGAGCAACTAGTAGGCGTGAAAGCCGGCGAATCAAAAGACGTAGTCGTAACATTCCCGGAAGAGTACCATGCAGCTGAGCTTGCAGGTAAAGAAGCTACTTTCAAAGTAACTGTAAAAGAAGTGAAAACAAAAGTGCTTCCAGAATTGAACGACGAGTTCGCTAAAGAAATCGACCCAGAAGTTGAATCTTTAGAAGCGTTGCGCGCGAAAATCAAAGAGCAGGCTGCAGAGCAGAAGAAAGCTGAATCAGAAGGCGCTTTACGCGACGAGCTAGTGGAAAAAGCGGCTGCAAACGCTGAAATGGAAATTCCTGAAAGCATGATCAACACAGAGTTGGACCGCATGATTCAAGAGTTCGGCCAACGTCTGCAAATGCAAGGCATGAACCTTGAGCTATACTTCCAATTCTCTGGCCAAACAGAAGCAGATCTACGTGGCCAAATGAAAGAGGATGCAGAAAACCGTGTACGTGTTTCCTTGACTTTGGATGCAATCGCGAAAGCGGAAAACATCGAAGTGTCAGAAGAGGACATCACTACTGAGCTTGATGCAATGGCTTCTCAATTCGGCATGACTGTAGAGCAGATCAAAACTGCATTAGGTGGTACTGCCATCCTTGAAAACGATGTAAAAACTAAGAAGACAGTAGAGCTTTTAGTGGAAAACGCTAAAATTTCTGAGTAATTCTTGTACAAAATATACGACAGCTGAAGGCGATTCGTGTAGAATAGAGTTAATAAAGCAGACGAGACAAGGTACGGAACTTCCCGTGCCTTGTTTTGGCAGATGGGCATGAAATTGCCGGTAAAGCATCAAACGAGCCTAATGATAGGCGGCATATGCCCTTCTGCTTGTGAAAGATGGGCATATGATACATAGTTTTTTTGCATTGTACATATAAGCTACTTTTTTTTACAGTCAATTTATTTGATAATAAGCGTATAATCTTGTAAGATTGTTGCTTGAATAGGGGTGAAACAAATTGTTCAAATTTAATGATGAAAAAGGCAATTTAAAGTGCTCTTTCTGTGGGAAGCCGCAAGAACAAGTTCGTAAGCTGGTTGCAGGACCAGGCGTATATATTTGTGACGAGTGCATCGAGCTGTGCTCGGAAATCGTCGTAGAAGAGCTAGGCGTGGAAGAGGAAATCGAATTCAAGGACATTCCAAAGCCGAAAGAAATTCTGAATATCCTAGATGAATATGTAATTGGACAAGAGCGTGCCAAAAAAGCATTGGCTGTTGCTGTTTACAATCACTATAAACGCATTAACTCAAATGCGAAAATCGATGACGTCGAGTTGTCGAAATCCAATATCGTGCTGATTGGGCCTACTGGTAGCGGTAAAACATTGCTTGCCCAGACATTGGCGCGCATTCTGAATGTACCGTTTGCCATTGCGGATGCCACTTCTTTAACAGAAGCCGGCTACGTAGGGGAAGATGTGGAGAACATCCTACTCAAGTTGATCCAAGCGGCGGATTATGACATCGAGCGTGCGGAAAAAGGCATTATCTATATCGATGAAATCGATAAAGTGGCCCGTAAATCTGAAAACCCTTCGATTACCCGGGACGTTTCAGGTGAAGGGGTGCAGCAGGCCCTTCTAAAAATTCTTGAAGGAACTGTTGCAAGCGTACCTCCACAAGGCGGCCGCAAGCATCCACATCAGGAGTTCCTTCAAATCGATACTTCCAATATCCTCTTCATCGTAGGTGGAGCGTTCGACGGCATCGAGCAGATCATCAAGCGTCGACAAGGCGAGAAGGTCATCGGTTTCGGTACAAACCTAAGCAAAGAGGAAGAGGAAGGTTCACTGCTTGCTCAATTGATTCCGGAAGACTTGCTGAAATTCGGCCTGATTCCTGAATTCATCGGACGTCTGCCTGTATTGGCATCGTTAGAGCAGCTGAATGTAGATGCTTTGGTCCGTATTTTAACGGAGCCGAAAAATGCATTGGCAAAGCAATACCAAAAAATGCTAGAGCTTGATAATGTAGAGCTTGAATTCGAAGACGAGGCATTGGTGGAAATTGCGAAGCTGGCCATCGAGCGTAAAACAGGGGCACGTGGCCTGCGTTCTATCATCGAGACAACGATGCTGGACGTCATGTACGAGCTTCCATCACGTGAAGACATCGTAAAATGCGTCATCACTGCCGACACAATTACCAATAAGGCCGAGCCGAAGCTGTTGCTAGCGGATGGAACGGAATATAAAAAAGATAACAAAAAGACTTCAGCATAATTTTGAATTTTGCATTTGAAGTGGCAAATGAGCTGGCTTCGCATGTGCCATTGCACAGTCGACAGTCAGCTTTTTGTTCAAGGATGAGCACCTGCCTACGGATTGCGGACCAATCTTTGGATTGCAACACTTTCCTGGCATTCGTGTCCATCTTCCGTTTGCGTGAAAGGCAGAAATGGGGGAGCGTACAAATGCGCTTTTCCCATACTCATACATAAATTTATGAAAAAACACTTTTGCACACATACTACAATTGCGGGTTGTTGCGTATTGATTGTGGATGGAGGTGAATACCCGCGTGAAAAAAATCGAAAAAAATATTCCATTACTACCGTTAAGAGGATTACTGGTCTTTCCATCAATGGTGTTACATATTGATGTTGGTCGGGAACGTTCAGTCGCTGCACTCGAGCAGGCGATGTTGGGGGACAGCCGGATTTTTCTGGCGACTCAGCAGGATATGCGTGTAGAATCGCCGGATAAAAGTGACTTATATGATGTAGGGACGATTGCAATTGTCAAGCAGATGATTAAGCTGCCGAATGGGACACTACGCATTCTGGTGGAAGGTACAGCGCGTGCCAAAATGTTGGACTACCAAGAAGGCGAAAAGTTTACGACAGCCGATATTGAAGTGCATCAGGATGAAACGACGAAGGATGCAGAAACGGAAGCACTGATGCGTACACTTCTAAGCTATTTTGAGAAGTATGCAAAAATCTCGAACAAAATTACGACAGAAACAATCGAGTCGGTTGTCGATATCGAGGAGCCGGGGCGCTTTACGGATGTGATTTCCTCCCATCTCCCATTGAAGGTGGCTGAAAAGCAGGAAATCTTGGGCATCTTCAATATCAAAAAACGTCTGGATTACCTGATTATCCGCCTGCATGATGAGCAGGAAGTCATGGCGCTTGAAAAGAAGATCAATACGAAGGTCAAGCAGGCGATGGAGCGTACACAAAAGGAATACTTCCTTCGTGAACAGATGAAGGCGATCCAGCAGGAGCTTGGGGACCGTGACGGCAAATCGGGTGAAGTGGCTGATTTACGCAAGCGGATCGAGGAAGCGGGCATGCCTGAGTCGACGCAAAAAGTGGCTTTGAAGGAGCTTGACCGCTATGAGAAGATACCGGCGGCTAGTGCAGAAAGCGGCGTCATCCGTAACTACGTAGAATGGTTGGTATCTCTACCGTGGAGTGAAAAAACGGAAGACCGACTGGATGTCGTCTATGCAGAGGAGATTTTGAACCGCGACCACGACGGGCTGGAAAAGGTGAAGGAGCGTATCCTGGAGTACTTGTCCGTGCGACAGTTGATGAACTCCTTACGCGGGCCAATCATCTGTCTGGCGGGACCTCCGGGTGTCGGTAAAACAAGCCTGGCACGTTCGATTGCCGAGAGTCTGGACCGTAAATTTGTACGTGTCTCCCTTGGCGGCGTGCGGGACGAATCGGAAATCCGCGGGCATCGCCGTACGTATGTAGGAGCCATGCCTGGGCGCATCATCCAGGGGATGAAGAAGGCCGGAACGACGAACCCTGTCTTCCTTTTGGATGAAATCGATAAAATGTCCAATGATTTCAGGGGCGATCCGTCCGCAGCGATGCTGGAAGTGCTTGATCCGGAGCAGAACAATACGTTCAGTGACCACTACATTGAAGAGCCGTACGATTTATCGGACGTCTTGTTCATCGCGACCGCCAATGATTTGAGTACCATTCCAGGACCTCTACGCGACCGTATGGAAATCATCACGATTGCAGGCTATACGGAGATGGAGAAAAAGGAAATTGCCAAAAATCACCTCATTCCAAAACAGATGAAGGAGCACGGCTTGAAAAAGTCGCAGCTCGTCATGAAAGATGAAGCGATTATCGATTTAGTCCGCTATTATACAAGGGAGGCCGGGGTACGTGGATTGGAGCGCCAGGTAGCGACGGTTTGCCGCAAGGCGGCGAAAATCATCGTGTCAGGCGAAAAGAAACGTGTAACGGTGTCCTCTAAAGTGCTCGAGGACATGCTTGGCAAACACCGCTTCCGCTACGGACAGGCAGAGACGGAAAACCAAGTCGGCATTGCTACCGGCCTGGCCTATACAACCGTTGGGGGCGATACGCTGCAAATCGAGGTTTCATTGACACCTGGCAAAGGGAAGCTGCAGTTGACAGGGAAGCTTGGGGACGTCATGAAGGAGTCGGCTCAGACTGCCTTGTCATACGTTCGTTCCCTGACAAATAAGCTGGACATCAAGCCGGAATTCTTTGAGGAACACGATTTGCACATCCACGTACCAGAAGGGGCTGTACCAAAAGACGGCCCGTCTGCAGGGATTACGATGGTGACGGCCATCGTGTCCGCCATCACGAAAAAGCCGATCAAGCGTGAAATCGGCATGACGGGCGAAGTAACGCTCCGTGGCCGCGTGCTGCCAATCGGAGGCTTAAAGGAAAAATCGTTGAGCGCGCATAGAGCGGGCTTGACAACAATTATTATACCAAAGGACAATGAACGCGATATTGATGAGATTCCAGAGGCAATTCGCGAACAGCTGTCGTTTAAATTAGTGTCACAAGCGGAGGAAGTGCTTCAGCTGGCATTAGATGGAGGGTTTTAAAAAATGAAAGTCCATAACGTCGAAATGGTCATCAGTGCCGTTAGACCAGAACAGTATCCTGAAGATGGACTTCCTGAATTTGCGCTTGCAGGGCGCTCTAACGTCGGGAAATCTTCATTCATCAACCGTATGATAGGGCGTAAGGCAATGGCGCGTATATCTTCAAAACCGGGAAAGACACAGACGCTTAACTTTTACAAAATCGAAGAGCAACTGTTTTTCGTCGATGTACCGGGCTATGGTTATGCAAAAGTATCGAAGTCCGAGCGTGCGGCTTGGGGTAAGATGATCGAAAAATATTTTACAAGCCGCGAGCTACTAAAGGCGGTCGTATTGATTGTGGATCTGCGCCATTCTCCTACGAATGATGACTGCATGATGTATGATTTCCTGAAGCATTACAACATTCCATGCATTGTCGTCGCCACGAAATGTGATAAAATCCCGAAAGGCAAATGGGATAAGCACAAGAAGGTTGTAAAGGAAACATTGCAGATGGATCAGGAAGATCCGTTGATCGTGTTCTCTTCCGAAAAAGGAATCGGATTTGAGCAGGCCTGGGCGGAAATTGAAAGCCGTATGTAATACGGAATATACAGGATTTGTCGGAATAGACCGTAACTGAAATCGTCGCTGCGTATATGGCAGCGGCGATTTTTTTTTTGTAGGAAAAAGGGCGGGGTGTCTGTGTTTGTGGTCGTTTGAGGTTCAGTGCAGGCAGAAGGGAAACGCGCATGTTTGCCGCGGTTTAATAGTTTATTAGGCGTTAGTAAGTGGGACTGTTTTATCTATTTAGTTAGGGTCTTTTTCACTGTGGATTTTAATGAAATGCCTGATAATTAGGTCAAAACACCGTTAAATATAGAGAGAGGTTACTGCTGTAGATGTAGAAGAATTATCCATCAAAATGAGTCGGATGTATCTGAGGTGGAACGTGCCGATAGCAGAGAAATCGGAGGGCATGAGCAATTGTATGAAATGGAATATCAGAAAGGCGGGACAAAGGTTACTGCAGGTGTCGAGGTTGCAAAAGAGCAATTGAAGGAGCAACAGAATATCGACAAGATTCCAACCCCCATTCTCCTCGTATCCGACGCAGTTTTTCTATACCAATGTTTATATTTCGACGGAAAAGTAAACATTCATTGAAACGGGAAATAATTTTTGCTACACTTACATTAGAATTATTATAATGTAAGAATATCGGTTCATTGGATATTCACAATCTTTCAGGTGAATATTTCTTGCTTTGTGTTACAATGGTAATTGTGAATTTGAACGTGTGAGGTGTGAGGTTCATGCATACATTGGTCGTGGGCTTGAATTATAAGACAGCGCCTGTCGAAATCCGGGAAAAATTATCGTTTGCAGAATGTGATTTGCCGGATGCGATGCAAGGGCTGCAAAAAGAAAAAAGTATATTGGAAAATGTAATTGTCTCGACATGTAACCGCACTGAAATCTATGCGGTAGTGGACCAATTACATACAGGTCGTTATTATATCAAACAGTTTTTATCAAACTGGTTTCATATACCACTAGAGAAGTTTGAAGACCATCTTTTCATTTATGAGGACGATGCTTCGTTGAACCACCTGTTCCGTGTAACGGCGGGCATCGATTCGATGGTGCTGGGCGAGACGCAGATTCTAGGGCAGGTAAAGAAAAGCTTCCTGCTGGGACAGGAAATCGGTACGACCGGAACAGTCTACAATCAACTGTTCAAACAAGCTGTAACCTTTGCCAAACGTGCACATAGTGAGACGGCAATCGGAGAAAATGCCGTGTCGGTATCCTATGCAGCGGTCGAGCTTGCGAAGAAGATTTTCGGTTCCCTGCAACGCAAGCATGTGGCGATTCTAGGCGCTGGTAAAATGGGAGAGCTGGCCATCCAAAATCTATATGGCAATGGTGTCGGAAAAGTGACGGTCATCAACCGTACATTTGAAAAGGCACAGGATTTGGCCACGAAGTTCGAGGGGAGTGCCAAGCCGATGGACGAGCTTCAATGCACGTTGCTTGAAGCGGACATCCTGATTAGTTCGACCGGTGCGACGGATTATGTAATCGATTACGAACTGATGAAATTCGTTTCCCGTATGCGTAAAGGGGAACCGCTATTCATGGTAGATATCGCAGTGCCGCGTGACTTGGATCCGAAAATCGGGGAGCTGCCGAATGTCTTCCTATACGATATTGACGATTTGCATGGAATCGTCAATGCGAATTTGGCAGAACGCGAAAAGGCAGCCATGCAAATTACTGATATGATTGGTATGGAAGTAGTCCAGTTCAAGGAATGGTTTGCTACTTTGGGCGTTGTTCCCGTCCTCACTGCATTGCGTGAGAAAGCAAACCGGATTCAGCAGGAAACAATGGCGAGCATCGAGAACAAGATGCCGAATCTGACGGATCGTGAACGGAAAATTTTAAATAAGCATACGAAATCAATCATCAACCAGCTGCTGAAGGAACCGATTCTGCAGGCGAAGGAGCTGGCAAATTCGCCTAAAGCGAATGAGGAGCTGCAGCTGTTCCAACAGATTTTCGGCATTGAAGAAGCCATCCAGGAAGAAGCAGGTACGCAGAAAAAGGCTGAGAAAGAAAGATTGCTGCAAGCGCAATATGAAGTTTCGACAAAACCCGGCTATTCATTTTAGCTTGCTTTTCATCAAAGTGACGCACTTTTTATATGCAAGGTAGGCTGGATTCGGGAGGAAGTTCTTTAAGAGGGCATACCAGGTTTCATCAAGTTGTGCGGGGACGCTTGGCTCGCACCTTATGGATACAAGCCCGAATCCGGACGGAATTACCTAGGGGTGCAATTGATATGAGAATGTAATTTTCATAAGCGTTTTCGTATCTGTATGATAAAATATACAGGTGCAAAGCGCTTTTTTCTTTGGCTGTAAGAGGGGATGTACGTCAGGGTGCGGATTCTATCGATACGATGGAGGAGGAACGCACCAGTAAACAAGAAGGCGCTTTTGGCAGATAAGGATGTATTAAAAAAAAGAAGGGTTGCCTATGACGGAAATGACGATGGCCAGATTATATGAATTCATGGTCATCCTATATGCAGTCGGAATTGTCTTTTATTTCATAGATTATCTTTATAAATACGTAAAGGCGAGGAGGGTTGCATTTTGGTTTGTGTGCATTGCTTGGCTGATGCAGACGATGTTTTTCATTCTATTTATCATCGAAACGCAACGATTCCCCGTCTTGACCCTGTTTGAAGGAATCTATTTTTATGCGTGGCTGCTGACGACACTGTCAATCGGTCTCCATTGTATAGCGCGTGTCGATATGCCGGTGTTTTTTGTTAATATACTCAGCTTTGTATTTGTAACAATCCATTTGTTTGCCCCTACGGAAAAAGTGCAGCCGATGGTCGATGCGCTTGTGTCGGAAATGATGGTCATCCATGTGTCGTTTGCCATCATGTCCTATGCGGCATTTTCCCTGGCGTTCGTGTTTTCGATTTTATATTTGATTTTATATCGTATTTTAAAACAGAAAAAGGTCAGCTCAATCTGGTCGCGTCTTCCTTCTTTGCAGCAGACGGGCAGCTGGATGAGGAATTCCGCGCTGATCGGGGTCCCTTTACTGTTCATCAGCTTGATTTTAGGACTCGAATGGGCATTGATGTCACTGGATAAATTATCCGTGTTTGATATAAAAATTATAGGTTCTTTCATCATTATCGTCGTTTATCTCATCATCATATTACTACATCGTAGTGGAAAGTTAATCGGGACGAGCTATGCATGGGTTCAGATTTACGCTTATTTGCTGACAATTGTGAATCTATTTCTCGGCAATAAACTATCAAACTTCCATTTATGGTACTAGCAGAAAGGTAGGGTTTTATCTTGAGAAAAATAATTGTAGGTTCTCGTAGAAGCAAACTTGCTTTAACACAGACAAATTGGTTCATCAATGAAATGAAGGCGGCGGGTGCGCCTTTTGAGTTCGAAGTGAAGGAGATTGTCACGAAAGGCGATCGCATTTTGGATGTGCAATTGTCGAAAGTGGGAGGAAAGGGGCTGTTTGTGAAGGAAATCGAGCAGGCCCTTTATGACAAAGAAATCGACTTTGCCGTTCATTCGATGAAGGACATGCCGGCTGTATTGCCGGAGGGACTGGTCATAGGCTGCATCCCGCCCCGCGAAGATGCGCGTGATGCATTCATTTCAAATGGCCATGTGAAATTCGCCGATTTGCCGAAAGGTGCCGTAGTGGGGACAAGTTCACTTCGCCGCAGTGCACAGCTGCTGTCCATGCGTCCAGACCTTGAAATCAGATGGATCCGTGGAAATATTGATACACGGTTGAACAAGCTGAAGACAGAAGGCTTCGATGCCATCATTTTAGCGGCGGCTGGCTTGAAACGCCTTGGCTGGAACGATGAAGTAGTAACAGAGTATTTGGACACGGATATCTGCCTGCCGGCTGTCGCGCAGGGCTCCCTCGGCATCGAATGCCGAGCTGATGATGCCGAATTATTGGCTGAACTTGCGAAATTGACGGATGCACATACGTGGCAGACCGCCCATGCAGAACGCTCATTCCTCGCGGCAATGGACGGGGGCTGCCAGGTCCCGATTGCCGGCTATGCAACAATCGACGGGGATTCAATTACGTTGACTGGATTGGTCGCAGCACCCGATGCTTCCATCACTTATAAGGAAACATTGACGGGAACGGATGCCGATGCACTAGGGAAGGAAGTAGCGGAACGATTGACTGAGCAGGGAGCCTATGACCTGATTCAGCGCGTAAAGGCTGAGCTGGATGCCGACTAACCGCTTGCGAGGGAAGACAATTGTCCTTACAGGGACGAATAAAACATTGTCTATCAAGGAATTGATCGAGGAGAACGGCGGTGAATGTGCCGTCTTCCCCTTAATAGAGGCAAAAGAACTGCAGTCGCCGGATGATGCCGGGCGGTTGGCGGAGCTTCATCTTTATGATTGGCTCATTTTTACAAGCCAAAATGCGGTTGAGGCATTCATCGCTAAATGTAGAAGAGAGGAAGTGGAGGTTCGGGAGTTGGGCTGCAAGATTGCCGCAGTCGGGGCCCGGACGACATCCCTGCTGGAGAAGCATGGACTGAAGGTACATTTTATGCCGACGACTTTCAGTGCGGATGTTTTTGTCGAAGAGTTTCCCAAAGTGGCAGAGCAGGAGGAGAGGAAGCTTTTCCTGCGCGGCAATTTGGCGAAGCCGACAATCCATCAGGGAGTGGCGAATGTGACGGAGTGGACAATCTATGAAACAAGTCCCGCAGACTCGTCCATCGTACCGCTGACGGCACTTCTGCAGCAGAAGAAGGCGATTGTCGTATTCGCGAGTCCGTCCGCCGTCCGCGTGTTTCATGAAGAAATCGCGCCGATTGTTGGCTGGCGGCGGGTTTCTGCCGTAGCAATCGGCCATGTTACGGCTGCTGCACTTAGCGGTCTCGGGGTACAGGTATATGTACAGCCGGCGATCTATACGATGCAGGCTGTAATAGAGGAAATCATTTTAATGGAGGAAGAACAATGACAGAACTATTTTTCCAACGTCATCGCCGCTTGCGCCAAAATGCGAGCATGCGTGCCATAGTAAAAGAAACATACCTGCACAAAGAGGACTTGATTTATCCGATTTTCGTCATCGAGGGCGAAAACATCAAAAATCCGGTGCAATCAATGCCGGGTGTCTACCAATTTTCACTGGACAACCTGGGTGCTGAAATCGACGAAGTCGTCTCACTTGGCATCAAGGCGGTCATCCTGTTCGGTCTGCCGGCAGAGAAGGATGCAGTAGGTTCGGGAGCGTACCATGACCACGGCATCGTGCAAAAGGCGACACGCTTCATCAAGGAGCGTCATCCGGAGCTTTTAGTCGTAGCGGATACATGCTTATGTGAATTCACTGACCATGGCCACTGTGGGGTGGTAGAAGGCGATCAGATTCTAAACGATCCTTCATTGAATCTGCTGGCCCAAACGGCGATTTCCCAAGCGGAGGCGGGAGCGGATATCATCGCGCCTTCCAACATGATGGACGGCTTCGTAGCGGCCATCCGTGCAGGTCTGGATGCAGCCGGCTTCGAGCATATTCCCATCATGTCCTATGCGGTGAAATATGCATCGGGATACTACGGACCGTTTCGTGAAGCGGCAGACGGTGCACCGAAATTTGGTGACCGTAAAACCTACCAAATGGACCCGTCCAATCGTATGGAAGCCATCCGCGAAGCGACATCCGATGTAGAGGAGGGAGCGGACTTCCTGATCGTCAAGCCGGCCCTCGCTTATCTCGACATCATCCGAGATGTGAAAAACAACTTCCCATTGCCAATTGTGGCGTATAACGTATCTGGCGAATATGCGATGGTGAAAGCAGCAGCTTTAAATGGCTGGGTCGATGAAAAATCGGTTGTCATGGAAACATTGCTCGGCATGAAGCGTGCCGGTTCTGACTTAATTATTACGTACCACGCAAAAGACGTGTGTCGCTGGCTGGAGGAGAAATAATATGCGTTCTTATGAAAAATCAAAAGCAGCTTTTGCAGAGGCGGTCAATCTAATGCCGGGCGGCGTCAACTCACCGGTCCGTGCATTCAAATCCGTGAACATGGACCCGATTTTCATGGAATCGGGAAAAGGCGCAATCATCAAGGATATTGACGGCAATGAATACATCGACTATGTCCTATCTTGGGGACCGCTTATTTTAGGCCACTCGGAGCCGGGCGTAGTAAAGGCGATCCAGGAGCAGGCAGCGCAGGCGACTTCTTTTGGAGCGCCGTCCCTTTCTGAAAACAAGCTGGCAAAACTGGTCATGGAGCGTGTGCCTGGCATCGAGATGATCCGTTTCGTCTCCTCGGGTACGGAAGCGACGATGTCTGCCCTTCGATTGGCACGTGGCTATACAGGGCGCGATAAAATTTTGAAATTCGAAGGCTCCTACCACGGACATGGCGACTCTTTATTGATCAAGGCCGGTTCCGGCGTAGCAACGCTTGGCCTGCCGGATTCTCCGGGGGTGCCGGCAGATATCGCGAAAAACACATTAACGGTCGCCTACAATGACCTTGAGTCTGCGAAATTGGTATTTGAAAAGTACGGAAGCGATTTGGCGGCGGTCATTGTAGAGCCTGTAGCGGGCAATATGGGGGTTGTGCCTCCTAAACCGGAATTCTTGAAAGGATTGCGCGAACTGACGGAAGAGCACGGCACTGTCTTGATTTTCGACGAAGTAATGACGGGCTTCCGTGTTGATTACGGCTGTGCACAGGGCTATTACGGCATCACGCCGGACTTGACGACATTAGGAAAAGTCATCGGCGGCGGCCTTCCGGTGGGTGCTTTTGCCGGTAAGCGCGAAATCATGGAGAAAATCGCACCGGCAGGCCCTATCTACCAGGCAGGTACCCTCTCAGGCAACCCGCTTGCGATGACGGCAGGATATGAGACATTATCACGGTTGGACAAGGAATCCTATGCGTACTTCAAAAAGCTGGGCGACCAGCTTGAAGCGGGCTTCCGTGAAGCGGCGGAGAAATATAACATTCCGCATACAGTCAACCGTGCTGGCTCCATGATCGGCTTCTTCTTCACGAATGAGGATGTGGTGGACTTTGAATCGGCCAAGACCTCCGACCTCGAATTATTTGCCGAGTACTTCAAGCTGATGGCGCAAGAGGGCATCTTCCTGCCGCCGTCGCAGTTTGAAGGTATGTTCATTTCAACTGCACATACAGAGGAGCATATCGAAAAAACGGTGGCAGCCTTCCATAAGGTATTTGAAAAGCTTGCAAAATAAGAAAAAGCCTTATCAGCGGATACATGAAAATGGCTTATTGATCAGCGGCCTCTCTAGCTGAATAATGAATAAATCCCTCCTTTGTGCATACGGTGTTGCAAGGAGGGATTTTTTTGTCACAGACAATGGGCTGGAATGTCAAGGAAACATTTGCATTCCCTAGCGACTTCGGCTGCGTGAAGGATGTCAAATCGATAAATGTCCAGGCGAACTGGGAATGTGAGCAATTACTCGAGGGACTTCATGTCCATGGTATCTATCATATAGTGGCAAAGGTGCAGTTCAACAAGGAGGAGCGTGCCCAGCCAAGGGTAGGTACAATGATTGAACATGTAGATTTAATGGAGGATGAAGGCTATTTTGAGTATGCCCTACCATTTCGAATGGAGTTGCCGATGATGGAAGTGAAAAGTTTGCGTGTTGAAGATATCCAGACGACTTGTGGTGATGCATTTGACATCGCCTGGCAGGTCATGTGCGTCTATGATGAGATGACGACCACGGTCATTACGGATCATGAAAAGTTATTGATTGAAGAGGCTGCCCAAAGCTTGGAAAAGAATGTCGTGGAAATGGGCAAGGAACAAGCAGTGGAGCAGATAGCGGAAAGAAGTGCGGAAGAAATGGCTCAAGCTGTCGCGCAAGAGAAAATGGAGGAAGCGGCAGAGGACCTGCCGGAAGCATTCGCTTGGGAGCCTACGGAGAACATTGCTGTAAAAATGGAGGATGAAAAGGAAGAAGAGCTGGTGGAAGAGTGTCCCGAGGAATACATGGATGAAGGCAGGCAGGAATCCACAGACTTCCTGTTTCACTTGGAAGATGGCTACCGGAAGGAGTCCTTTGCATTAAATAAAGTCCGTGAGTAGTAGATAGGATAGCAGTCCCAACAGGCATAGTATAACGAAATCGAGTGTCGTCGGCAGGAACAGCGTCCGGACTCCTTGGAAGACGGTAATCGGTATAATGATAGTCCGGCAGTAGAAGCGTGTTTTACGAAGCCACGGCGGCAGCAAATACGGGTTGTAGTGTTTTCTCATAATCATGACTTCCTTTCATAAGTAATGAAGGCTATCCATAAGAGAATGGATAGTCTTTTTTATTCAGCATGAAGGCTGATGGATAGTCCGAACATCAAATGCTTTAGAAAGGGAGCCTTCCACCAGTGCAGCCGGAACAAGCTGTTGTAGGCAGGGAGCTTGCTAATAGTTTATTCGGAGGACCGCATATGCGACACAGCGCAAAAGATGCCTATTTTTCCTGCAGGCAGGCATTGGGGATGAATAAACAATAAAAAGAGGGCTATCCTATGTAGCAGTACTTGAAAAACCTGCATAAATTGATTACAATAGCAGATAACTGAATACTTGATGCGTTGAGTAGGAAGAGTAGAATGAACGCCCTTTTGTAGAGAGGAAACGGTAGCTGGAAAGTTTCCAAAGCGGCCCATTCGAACGTAGCCTAGGAGCAGCCTTTATGAACTGACAGTAGTAAAGTGCCGGTTGAACACCGTTAACGAATGAAGAGCCAAAATGGTAGAGTAAGCGAACGCTTGACAGACGAACGGCGCAAAAGAAAGCGTTTGTCAGTCAAGGAACGACGCAACGAGGCAACCGGAGTGAACATGGGGTTCATGAGGATTGCCGAGTAAGGATTGACGCAGAATGCGAGCGCTTGACTTGTGCTGTTTTGGAATTAAAGGTGGTACCGCGATCTGACTCCCTCGTCCTTTTATAGACGAGGGAGTTTTTTATTTTCTACGAGGAGGAAACACTATGACAGAAATTACAATGCCGACAAAGTACGACCCGCAAGGCACAGAAGCCGGCCGCTATGAATGGTGGCTGCAGGGTAAATTCTTCGAAGCGCAGCCGGAAAGCGGCAAGGAGCCGTATTCAATCGTCATCCCACCGCCGAACGTAACAGGGAAGCTACATCTGGGCCACGCATGGGATACGACATTACAGGACATCATCATCCGCATGAAGCGCATGCAAGGGTACGATGCATTATGGCTGCCTGGCATGGACCATGCAGGTATCGCCACACAAGCGAAAGTGGAAGAAAAGCTCCGCGGTGAAGGCGTTACACGCTATGACCTGGGACGTGAAAAATTCCTTGAAAAAACATGGGAATGGAAGGAAGAGTATGCTACTCATATCCGTGCGCAATGGTCGAAGCTGGGCCTTGCCCTTGATTATTCCCGCGAGCGCTTCACCTTGGATGAAGGATTATCCGATGCAGTAAAAGAGGTATTCGTAAAGCTGTATGAAAAAGGCCTAATCTACCGCGGCGAGCGCATCATCAACTGGGATCCGGCAGCAAAAACGGCATTATCCGATATTGAAGTAATCCATAAAGAGGTAGAAGGGGCATTCTATCATATGGAATACCCGCTTGCAGATGGTTCCGGAAAACTGCGTGTTGCGACGACGCGTCCGGAAACGATGCTTGGTGACTCCGGGGTGGCTGTACACCCGGAAGATGAGCGCTACAAGCACCTGATTGGCAAAACGGTCATCCTGCCGATCGTAGGCCGCGAAATCCCGATTGTTGCGGACGATTATGTAGATATGGAATTTGGTACGGGTGTCGTGAAAATGACGCCGGCACATGACCCGAACGATTTTGAAGTAGGGAACCGCCATAACCTGGAGCGTATCCTTGTGATGAATGAGGATGGCACGATGAACGATCTTGCCGGCAAATATGCGGGAATGGACCGCTTCGAATGCCGAAAGCAGATTGTCAAGGATTTGCAGGAGGCGGGCGTGCTGATTGAAATCGAGACGCACGTACACCAGGTTGGCCATTCTGAGCGCTCAGGTGCAGTTGTAGAGCCGTATCTTTCAAAGCAATGGTTCGTTAAGATGGGACCTCTTGCCGAGCAGGCGCTTGCGATGCAGGAAAACGAAGAGGAAAAAGTCAACTTCGTACCAAACCGTTTTGAAAATACGTATAACCGCTGGATGGAGAATATCCATGACTGGTGCATTTCACGTCAATTATGGTGGGGCCACCAAATCCCGGCCTGGTATCATAATGAAACGGGTGAAGTCTATGTAGGCAAGGAAGCGCCTGCTGATGCGGAAAACTGGACGCAGGATGAGGATGTACTTGATACATGGTTCTCCTCTGCACTATGGCCGTTTTCGACAATGGGCTGGCCGGATGAAGCGAATGAAGAATTCAAGCGCTACTACCCGACAAACACATTAGTGACAGGCTATGACATCATCTTCTTCTGGGTAAGCCGTATGATTTTCCAAGGAAAAGAGTTCACAGGCGAGCGCCCATTCAAGGATGTACTGATCCACGGTCTTGTACGTGATGCAGAAGGCCGCAAAATGTCGAAGTCCCTAGGCAACGGTGTGGACCCGATGGATGTCATCGACCAATACGGTGCGGATTCGCTGCGCTACTTCCTGGCGACAGGATCTTCTCCAGGCCAAGATTTGCGTTATACGACAGAAAAAGTAGAAGCTACTTGGAACTTCATCAATAAAATCTGGAATGCGTCACGCTTTGCACTCATGAACATGGAAGGCATGACATATGAAGAAATCGATTTGACAGGCGAACTGTCGACGGCTGATAAATGGATTCTATCCCGTTTGAACAATACAATCGAGCGCGTAACAACGTTATCCGACAAGTACGAGTTCGGTGAAGTGGGCCGTGAGCTGTACAACTTCATCTGGGATGACTTCTGTTCATGGTATATTGAAATGGCGAAGCTGCCGCTTTACGGTGAGGATGAACAAGCGAAGAAAACGACGCGCTCTGTATTGGCATACGTATTAGACCAAACAATGCGCCTGTTGCACCCATTCATGCCGTTTGTAACGGAGGAAATTTGGCAGCACCTTCCACACGAAGGCGAGTCCATTACAACAGCACCTTGGCCACAAGTGCGCCCTGAGTTCGACTTTGAAGCGGAAGCTGGCGATATGAAGCTGTTGATGGATATCATCCGCTCTGTACGTAACATCCGTGCGGAAGTGAATACACCGATGAGCAAAAAAGTACCGATGTTCATCGCGGCAAAAGACGCTGCAACAGCAGACGTTCTTACGACAAACAAGGCATACCTTGAGAAGTTCTGCAACCCAGAAACTCTTGAAATCGGTGTGGATCTTGAGGTGCCGGGCCAAACGATGTCGGCTGTCGTGACAGGTGCGGAAATCTTCATGCCGCTTGCAGGCCTCATCAACGTGGAAGAAGAAATCGCCCGACTTGAAAAAGAGCTTGAAAAATGGGCGAAAGAAGTAAAATTGGTATCCGGAAAGCTGTCGAACGAAAAATTCGTTTCCAAAGCACCGGAAGCACTGGTGAATGCTGAACGTGAAAAGCTTGCAGACTACGAAGAGAAGTATGCAACGGTTGAAAAGCGTCTTGCAGAACTGAAAAACATGTAATGAAAGGGGAGATGCGGACTGGGCATCTCCCTTTTTGATTATCTTACGATGCATATCGCAAACCAGGAAGAATATAGGGTTATAGCTGCCGCTTTGCGACGAAAGCAAGAATTTGCTGATTTTCTCTTATAGGCATGTACTTTTGTTTATGGACAAATCTCTCTAATTATTAGACAATGTCAAAAGATTATAGGTAAAGACAGAGGTAAGATAAACGGATGGTGTGGATTTTTCACTTCCGTTTGATACATAACACATAACACCAATTGTAGGGGGCTTGACATTGTTCCAGACTATGAAGGAATGTACGGATTTTATTTTTGCATTGAAGGCCAGCCAATATAAGGGGCAGCCGCTGGAGTCGGCAAAAAAAATATTGGCGGCGCTCGGGAATCCGGAAGCGTCCACCCGGTTCATCCATTTTGCCGGCTCAAATGGCAAGGGTTCCACGCTGAATGCGACAAGGGAAATCCTGATTGCTCATGGATTGAATGTGGGTGCCTTCATCTCTCCGCATTTGGAGCGGCCGAACGAGCGCATTACAATCAATAAACGACAGATTTCCGATGAGGATTTCCTGCGTTTTGCCAATAACATCGCGGAAGTCGTAGACGATCAGCTGGAGGGGAAATTCCCGAGTTTCTTTGAATTTATGACCCTCATCATGTTCCAATACTTCGCGGCGCAGGAGGTGGACGTGGCACTTATCGAAACCGGCATCGGGGGCCGCCTGGATACGACGAACGTGCTCGAGCCGGAAGTAAGTGTGATTACGACGGTGTCATTGGAGCATACGGATCTGCTCGGTGATACGATTGAGAAGATAGCAGGAGAGAAGGCGGGCATCATCAAGCGAGGGAAGCCGGCTGTAGTAGGCGTAAGGGACGAAGCGGCACGTGACGTCATCCGCAAGGCGGCACTCGGCCAGCTGGCGCCCCTTTATGCCCTGGATGAAGAAATCCTCATCGAAAAAGATGTAGGGAAGCAATTGTTTACCTACCGGGCACTAGAAAGGGAGCTGGAAGATATCCATGTCAGGATGGCCGGTTCCCATCAGTTGGACAATGCAGCCCTTGCCATCACAGCTGTGCTTCTGTTCGATTCCTCAATCAGCGAGGAATCAATCCGAAAAGGACTGTGCAATGCGAGCTGGGAGGGGCGGTTTGAACGTTTTGCACCGCAACTGATACTGGATGGAGCCCATAATCCGGAAGGGACCGCAGCCCTGCTTGCGACCCTCGGCCAAGTGGAGCCGGGCAAGCGCTATAAGTTCGTTTATGCGGCGCTACAAGATAAAGACCATCGGATGAGCGTGCAGCTGATGGAAGAAGTGGCATTCGAATTGCATTTTACTGAAATCGACCTTCCTAGGGCTGCCAAGGCCGAAGAACTCGCAAAAGAAAGCGGGCATCCACGGAAGTTCGTACAAAAAGACTGGCGTGCCCTGCTTCGCGGCCTGCTGGGCAGCCTGATGGAGGATGAGCTCCTCATCATCACAGGGTCGCTCTATTTCATAGCGGAAGTACGGACGTTTTTACAGGAGGAACGACAATGATCACTGGGTTTGAGCACTATAAAGAAAAATGGCAAGTGGAAAGCGAGCAGGCAATAAAGCCGGGGCTTGATGCGATGGAGCTGGCGCTTGACCTGCTCGGCCATCCCGAACGAGCGACAAAATTCATCCATGTGGCGGGAACGAACGGCAAAGGTTCGACCATTGCATTCCTGGAGGCCATCCTGCGCGAGCACGGGATGCGTGTCGGGAAGTTCATGTCTCCCTGCATAATGGATGTGCATGACCAGATTCAAATCAACGGTGAGCAGATTGCGCCGGCAGAAATGGACGACCTCTTTAAGGAGATGAAGCAGGCAGGAATCAGTGGCAAATGTACGGACTTTGAACTGCTGACATGTGCGGCATTTCTACACTTCCGCAAAAAGGGTGTGGATATCGCCCTCATGGAAGCGGGAATGGGAGGGCTGCTTGACAGCACGAACGTCATCCAGCCGCTCGTTGCCGTCATCCCAAGCATCGCCTTTGAGCACATGAATTTCCTGGGAAATACGCTTGCCGACATTGCAAAGCATAAGGCGGGCATCATCAAGCGAGGGGCGCCGGCCGTCGTCGGAAGGCTGCCGGAAGAGGCGCTTGCTGTTGTAAAGGAACAGGCCGAGGAGAAGGAGTCGGAGCTTTTTATATTAGGGCGGGACTTTCAGGTGGAAGGCAGCCGCTTCACATCGCCTGAACTGCAGCTGTCTGCCCTTGAGAGGAAAATGCCCGGCATGCATCAGGCGGACAATATGGCCCTTGCCATCCAGGCATTCCTGCTGACGGCAGGCCGGATAGATGCCGAGGCTGTGAGAAATGGTGTAGCAAGCGCTATGCTGCCGGGAAGGTTTGAAGAGGTCATGCCGAATGTCTATTTCGACGGGGCGCATAATCCTGCAAGTGCAGAAATGCTGGTGGCGACGGTCCGGGAACAGTTTCCACGAAAAAACATCGAATTTGTCATAGGCATGCTTGCCGACAAAGACGTAGATGCCGTCTTGCGCCTGTTTGAGACGGTGAGTACGACATTTACATTTGTCAGCTTCGACAATGAACGTGCGATGAAGGCACAGGAGTTGGTGAAAAGGAGCCGTGCGGTCGACTGCCGCATTGTGCATGACCCGGTAGGCTATCTGCGGGAGCCGGGTGACGGCCGTACCGTCAAAATTGTAACAGGCTCGCTCTATTTGCTCGCTGGATTGCGGGCGCAGTTGCAGGGTGAAAAATAAAGATATTTGTCGAGAAATTTTGGGGCAGGGGCGACAAAGCTCTTGTCCTTTTTCCTTTTTCATCTGGTACTGTTGTGCTAGAGGTGATAACGATGTTCTCAAAGCAATTCATCAGTACTAAACAAATTTTCCGCGCAGCAGCACTCGGCATGTTAATCGGGCTAGCGGGTGTCGGTGCATTCGCCATTTTCCTTATTTCGGCAAAGGGACCAGGGGAAGCGCCAACAGCCACGGAGGAGAAGGAAACGGTGGAGGTGAATGCCACCCCGCAGCAGGCCGTGCGCTTCTACGCTAGCCAATATGGTGCCTTTACCTCATTCGACAGCGCTTCGGCCTTTTTGGCGCAGTATCCTACATTGAACAAGGCGGTCGTTATACAGGTGGCTGATACGTTTTATGTCTGGTCTAAAATCGCCCTGTCAAAATTGGTGGAGGAAACGACCCCGGCTTCCTTTTCAAAGTCGTTCCAGTTTTCGAGCAACAGCTGCCCTACGAATTCCATCGCCGATATTCCACTCTACCTGCAGGATGAAAATAAGCTGAAAAGCAATTTTCAGGCAGCCTCCAACGATGACAAGCTCCCTGAGGAATGGACGGCCTTCATGGGAAGTATCGCCGGCCTATCAAATGATGTGAATGTCCTCAGACTGCATGCCCTGGCGCAATTTTATGGGGAGCATGATTGTCTAAAAATAGATTTTGATACGTAAATAATGAGCAAAATAAAAATATGGGAAATTTCCAAAAGGGGAATTGTCCGTTATGATAGTGCTGAGGGGGTAGCAACATGAAATTCAACACAACGCACGAATTTGTACTCGCATCGGCATCGCCGCGCAGAAGGGAGTTGTTCGGACTGCTCCATATTCCGTTTGAAATCATGACAAGCGATGTGGAAGAGACGAGTGTGAAGGCAGAGGATGTACAGCAGTATGTAACAGAGGTGGCATTGCTGAAAACGAGGGATGTGGCGAAAAAATGCCCGCAGAAGACCGTCATCGGGGCTGATACGATTGTGGTGTATGAAGATCGTCTGCTACACAAGCCTGTATCGCATGAAGAGGCGATCCGGCATTTGCAAACACTGTCAGGGGATGCACATGCAGTGCTGACGGCAGTTGCCATCATAACGCCGGACGGCAGGGAGACGACCTTTGTCGAAAAGACGACGGTAGTATTCAAAGATGTGCCGCAAGCATTGATCGAGGCATACGTAGCATCCGGCGACCCGTTTGACAAGGCAGGCGGCTACGGCATTCAGACGGATGGCGTATTTTTCGTAGAACGCATCGAGGGCGATTATAACAATGTAGTTGGTTTACCATTGGCTTCTTTAGTGGAAAGGCTATTGTCACTGGATTACATTTCAATCTAAAGGAGTGACATATTTGACGCTTTCACCAGTTTCAGAGTTGAAAATCCGCGATGTCCATGAAGCGGATCGGCCGCGAGAAAGGCTGGTCAGGCAGGGCTCGCAAAGCTTATCGAATCAAGAGCTGCTGGCAATCCTGCTCCGTACCGGGACGAAAGAGGAATCGGTATTGGCGCTGGCCAATCGCATACTGATGAATTTTGAGAAGCTCCATGCCTTGAGGGATGCGACGATTGAGGAAATGACGGCCATCAAGGGGGTCGGGGAAGTAAAGGCGGTCCAGATTCTAGCCGCAATAGAGCTGGGGCGGCGCCTCGCGCAGAAGGAGATGAACGAGCGGTTTACGATCCGGTCACCCGATGATGCGGCCCATTATTTGATGCCGGAGATGTCGGCCCTTCCCCAGGAGCATTTTGTCGTCCTGTTCCTGAATACGAAAAATCAGGTGCTACATAAAAAGACGATCTTCATCGGCAGCTTGAATGCGTCGATTGTGCACCCGAGGGAAGTGTTCCGGGAAGCGGTGAAACGCTCGGCCGCCTCAATCATTTGTGCCCACAATCATCCGAGCGGTGTACCGACACCGAGCCCGGAAGATGTGGAGGTGACGACAAGGCTCATGGAGGCGGGGCTGATCATTGGCATCGACCTGATCGACCATATCATCATTGGCGACCACCAATTCATCAGCATGAAGGAGAAGGGCTATATGTAGGCGCTTGTTGAATCGCCGGTCCGGAAGTGGCTGAGCCACATTATGGTATAATGGAGGAAGCCGGCTGGATCGGGTTTTATTAAAAGCGTATAAACCACAGGACTTAGAGGGAAAACTACGTCATTTACCAGGCGTAGTTTTTTGTTATATTACGATAATGTTACAACGAACCTTTCTTGACGAAAAAACGTCATGAATTTGCAATGTAATTGTTAAAAGTTACATCGCTTTTTTGTTTGTTTCATTATAGAAATAGAAATACAATAGTAGAGGTAAGCTATGTTATCGGCGCAATTGTGACAAAAAGTTCATGAATGGGTGGTGTAATACTACAATTTTGGACGTGTATCCGCTATAATAAAGCGTATGATTTCAGCTAGCATATAAGAACGGCTTGTATAGAAAGGGAGTACTTAATTTGTTTGGATTAGGAAATAAGGATGTCGGGATCGATCTTGGCACAGCGAATACATTGGTGTTTGTCAAAGGGAAGGGAATCGTTCTGCGCGAGCCTTCCGTTGTAGCGAAAAATACAAAAACAGGCGATATTGTAGCAGTGGGCAACAACGCGAAAAACATGATTGGCCGTACACCTGGCTCAATCGTGGCGATTCGTCCGATGAAAGATGGCGTCATCGCGGATTTCGACATTACGACAGAAATGATTAAATATTACTTGCACGAGGCATTGAAAACATCCGGTTCGAATTGGAAAAAGCCGAATGTCATGATTTGTGTACCATACGGCATTACATCAGTAGAGCAACGTGCGGTCATCGATGCATCACGCCAGGCCGGTGCAAAGGAAGCATTTACAATCGAGGAGCCGTTCGCAGCAGCAATCGGCGCAAATCTTCCGGTATGGGACCCGACAGGTTCGATGGTTGTTGATATCGGCGGTGGTACGACAGAGGTTGCGGTCATTTCACTTGGCGGTATCGTGACAAGTGAATCGGTACGTGTCGGAGGTGACGCAATGGATCAGGCGATCATTACGTACATCCGTAAAGCGTACAATCTGACAATCGGTGAACGTACTGCTGAAGCGATTAAAATGGAAATCGGAACAGCACGTGTGGATAATGAGAATGAAAAAATGGACATCCGTGGCCGTGACTTGCTGACAGGTCTTCCAAAAACGATTGAAATCACTTCGAAAGAGATTTCCGAGTCTCTGCGTGAAGCCATCACGGCAATTGTCGATGGCGTGAAAAAGACATTGGAACAGACGCCTCCAGAGTTATCGGCGGATGTCATGGAACGTGGCATCGTCCTGACAGGCGGAGGGGCATTGCTGCGCAACTTGGATAAAGTTATCAGCGACGAAACACAGATGCCGGTGTTCATTGCCGAGGATCCACTTGATTGTGTAGCAATCGGTACAGGCAAGGCACTGGATCATATTGATTTAGTTCGTTCTCAGCAAATGAAAGGGTAAGGGGAGAGCCAATGCCACATTTTTCGAATAAAAAACTGATAGTGCTTCTCGTAAGTGTTATTTTTCTTGTGGCATTGATTAGTTTCTCTTTACGTGATCGTCAAAATGCAATATGGCCGGAACGGGTTATTAAAGATACAGTCGGCTTTGTACAAGGTGTTGTAGCAAAGCCGACAAGTTACATAACAGGCATTTTCAGCGATATTGAATCATTGTTGAATACATATGAAGAAAATCAGCGATTGAAAATGCGCCTGGAGGAATTTGCGGTACTGCAGACGAAGGTCCATGATTTGGAGAGGGAGAATGCCAAATTACAGGAGCTTAACGATAAGAAGGACAGCCTGCGTGACTATAATCCGATCCACGCGACGGTCATTGCGAGAAACCCTGATCAATGGGAAGAAAAAATCATTTTGAATAAAGGTTCCAAACATGGGGTGGAAAAAAACATGGCGGTCATGACGGCACGTGGACTTGTCGGAAAGATCATTCTCGTGACACCATACACTTCTGAAGTGGAGCTTTTGTATACGAATAATTCAAATTACCGTGTATCTGCATTAGTACAGGCCGAGAAAGAGGATGCTCATGGCCTTATTGAAGGCTTTGATGCAGAACGCAATGAATTGGTCATGAAGCGGATCGATTCCAGCAAGGAGGTTAAGGTAGGGGAGAAAGTCGTATCTTCAGGGCTTGGCGGAATCTTCCCGAAAGGCATCCCGATTGGTGAAGTTACAGAAGTTACGACGGACGACTTCGGTCTGACGAAGATGGTATTTGTCAAACCGTCTGCAGACTTCTCGCTGCTTGATGAAGTAATCATAGCAAAGCGCTCCATTACTTCTGTTGACGGCCTTGATGGTGGGGCGACGAATGAAGATTTGACGAATGAAGACGCGAAAGCAGAAGGTGACGAGTGATGGTAAGATATTTGATCCCGTTTGTCGCCGTTCTGCTGTTTTTTCTGGAGCCGGAATTTGCGAAGTTTTCACCAATCTACTTCGATGATTACACAGCCTACCTCGTACCGCGCTTTTTAATACTCTACCTTATTTTCATTTCCATTTACTACAATCGTAAAAGAGCCGTTATATACGGGCTGGTTTTTGGACTCTTGTACGATGTATTTTACATTGATATTATTGGATTATATTCGGTATTGTATCCGTTGGTATGCTTCATCGCTGGCTGGAGTGTAAAATTCATCCACCAGCATTTACTGATTACGACGGTCTTGGCGGTACTCCTTGTTGCAGGTATGGAGTTTCTGCTCTATGAATTTTTCCTGCTCATCGATTTTACAGCCATGCCATTCGGTGAATTCTTCAGTGGGCGTCTGTTGCCGACAATTGGAGCAAACCTTTTATTCTTGCTAATGCTCGGCTGGGCGTTCAAGTATTTGATCGATGCCCGGTTGCTCCAGCGGGAACGCGGTATGACATAATAAAATGGAAGCGTGAGGTGTCACTTTAACTATGAAAAAGTCGTATGTCCATATCAAAGGTACAAAGGATGGACTAGTACTCCGACTGGATGACCAGTGTGCCTATTCTGAGGTGGTCGAAGAGCTAGAACGCAAGGTTTCAGAAAGCGGCATAGATGGTAAAGTGGAGGTGCAGCTTCACCTCGGAAACCGATATTGTACGGAACAACAAAAACAGCAGTTGATAAATGTTGTACAGAATACGGGAAAGATGCGCGTGTCAAAAGTCCATAGTGATGTTTTGACAACCGAAGAAAGCAATCAGAAGTTCCTGCAGCAGAGATGCGAAATATACACAGGCATTATACGCTCAGGCCAGATTGTACGTTCGACAGGGGACATTGTGATCGTGGGGGACGTCAATCCGAATGGACGTATTGAAGCGGGCGGAAATATATACGTTCTCGGCAAGCTGAAAGGAATCGCGCATGCAGGAGTAGAGGGCAATAAGGAGGCGCTCATCACGGCTGCCTTCTTTGCACCGACCCATGTGCTAATTGCCGACCAGACGCAGACGATGAGCAATGAGCAACAATTTGTAATGAAGCATAGGGAACAACTATGCGCGTATTTGAATTCATATGGTCAGATTTCTTATAGTCATGTTCAGGATATAAGAAAGCTTCGTCCATTTTTGAATACATTTAAAGGGGGAAGCTAATGTGGGTGAAGCAATCGTAATAACTTCAGGTAAAGGCGGGGTTGGTAAGACAACCACAACTGCTAATCTTGGAACTGCATTGGCTCTTCAAGGGAAAAAAGTATGTTTAGTAGATACTGATATCGGCCTTCGCAATCTGGATGTCGTACTTGGCCTGGAAAATCGCATCATCTATGATTTGGTCGATGTAGTTGAAGGCCGCTGTAAGCCACACCAGGCGCTCGTGAAGGACAAACGTGTCGATGACAAACTATTTTTATTGCCAGCTGCTCAAACAACGGATAAAAATTCAGTGAATCCAGAGCAGATGAAGAGCCTGATCGATAGCTTGAAGCAGGAGTTCGACTATGTTCTGATCGACTGTCCTGCAGGGATTGAACAGGGGTATAAAAATGCAGTTGCCGGGGCGGACCAGGCAATTGTCGTGACGACTCCCGAAATTTCCGCGGTTCGTGATGCAGACCGCATCATCGGCTTGCTTGAGCAGGAAGAAATCGGGGCGCCTAAGCTAATCATCAACCGTATCCGGAAACATTTGATGGACAGTGGCGATACGATGGATATTACGGAGGTGACGACACATCTATCGATTGATTTGCTTGGAATCATCATCGATAGCGAGGATGTCATCAGTTCTTCCAACAAAGGAGAGCCTATTGTGATGGATCCGAACAATAAGGCATCTCTTGGCTACCGCAATATCGCCCGCAGGATTCTTGGTGAATCTGTCCCTCTTATGAAGCTGGAGGAAGAATCCAAAGGTGTTTTTGCAAGATTGAAATCAATTTTTTCAAAATAATAGAGAAACGTCCTTTAGCGACAAGCTAAGGGGCGTTTTTTTGTACGTACCGACATATGCTAATAAAAAGGATGGTGACATGAAAGCATGGCAATGGCTTACTTCGCTTATTCTATGCGTTGTCATTTATATCGGCTTGAACAGTTCCAATGAATCGATAAGGCAGTCGCTTACACGGATTGTTTACAGCACGGAGCATATGACAATGATGAGGAATGCAGTGAGCGGGTTGTTTTCACAAGAAGAGCTGGTCGAAGTTGCTTCGACGACAAATGCAGAACTCGTAAAATTTGTGGCAATCAAGCGTTATGATAAGGGCTTCCTGCTTTCCTATGAGGAGCCCATTACGCTTACTGCGCTGCAACCAGGCGTCATAGTCTATACGGGGCACACCGTCAGGACGGGAAAGGTGCTGTCTGTTGCATATGATGATGGATACAGCGTGACATTTGGGTTCATTGATGATTTTTATCACTTGCCGTACAGTACAGTGGCGATGGGGGAAGTAATCGGGGTGAAGGAAACAGGTGAGCTATTCATCCAGGTTGAAAAAAATGGACGGAAGCTGAGCTTGGAAGAAACAATCGAATGGCTAAAGCAGTATGGCTAACATAAGGATTCACCCCGTATTTTTAGCGATGCTGCTCCTATGGGCCTTGAATGGGCATATAGCGCATTACTTCCTTGTCCTCGTGTCCTTGCTTTGGCACGAGGCGGGCCACCTGCTGCTTGCATGGCTGAAAGGAGTAAAGGTGGGGCGGGTGACGATGCTGCCTTTTGGAGCGAATATCGAATTTTCGAAAGGACAGGCCCCGGATTTCACCACGCTCATATGGATTGCCGCTGGGGGGCCACTGTTCACCCTGTTGGCATTGATGGCAAGTCCGCTTGTGCCAGTCTTGATCCGGCAAGAGTTCCTCTTTATTCAACTAGCCCTTCTCCTGGTGAATCTGCTCCCGATCTACCCGCTTGATGGAGGTCAGATTTTATGCAATTTTCTATTGAAGAACAATCCAAAAAAAGAAATCTATGAGAGTTATATCACCCTTTCCTTCTGCTTCATCACAATATTGGCTGCAGTATTATTACTGATGCTCCCGGAGTCTATCTTCCTGGTCGTATTAAGTCTCCTGCTTTGGAGCGAAGTGATGGGCGAATGGAGATACCGCAAGTACCGTTCGGCATTTGAAAAAGTTGTGATGAACCGGTTGACTTAAGGGTCTATACATGATAGTATTTTAATGTTATTGTTTGTAGCACCCGCTACAACCGCGCTGGTAAGGTGCCTAAGAGTCGCGAACTGCGGCCACCTTTCAATAACAGGCGAGTCTTAGTCTATTAGAGGAGGTGCATTTTAATGTACGCAATTATCGAAACTGGTGGTAAACAAATCAAAGTTGAAGCAGGTCAAGAAATCTACGTTGAAAAACTAGGTGTAGCTGCTGATGAAATCGTTACTTTTGACAAAGTTTTATTCGTAGGTGGAGAAACAGTTAAAGTTGGTGCTCCAACTGTTGCTGGTGCAACTGTAACAGCGAAAGTTGTTAAAGAAGGCAAGCAAAAGAAAATTACTGTTTTCAAATTAAAAGCGAAGAAAAACTACCGTCGTAAACAAGGTCACCGTCAACCGTATACGAAATTAGTAGTTGAAGCAATCAACGCTTAATTCAGGGGTGACTGACATGATTACAGTTACAATCTACAGCGATGAAAATCGCAAATCGTATGGATTCGAGATTTCAGGACATGCCCTATCCGATGTATATGGCCGTGACCTTGTATGTGCTGGTGCATCTGCCATTGCCTTCGGGACAGTGAATGCAATCCACCATATTACAGGCATCCAGCCACAAATCGAACAGGGCGCTGAAGGCGGCTATTTATCCGTAAAATTGCCGAATGACCTCGATTCTGAAACAGACGATAAACTACAAGTGATTCTGAATACGATGGTTACACAGTTCTACACAATGACTGCTAGCTATTCAGATTACATTGAACTAAAATATAAAATGGTGTAGGAGGTGGAACAAAGATGTTGTTACTAACTTTAGATCTTCAGTTCTTCGCATCTAAAAAAGGTGTAGGTTCTACAAAGAACGGTCGTGACTCTGAGGCAAAACGTCTTGGTGCTAAACGTGCTGACGGTCAATTCGTAACTGGTGGTTCAATTCTTTACCGTCAACGCGGTACAAAAATCTACCCAGGTACAAACGTAGGCCGTGGTGGTGACGATACTCTATTCGCGAAAGTTGATGGCGTTGTGAAATTCGAACGCATGGGCCGCGATAAGAAAAAAGTATCTGTATACCCAACAGCTCAAGAAGCATAATTAAAACGTAGACAAAGTCGTGTTGACTTTGTCTACTTTTTTTTGAGGGAAGGCGTCATGCCCCCATGGATTATTGAAATGTTCCAAGTATCATATTTCAAAGGAAATGCAGCTTGAAAATTGTTATACTTATAGAAGATAACTTTAACGGGGTGAGTGGGAACATGGGTCAATCGTTGACGGTAAAAGATATATTACGCTTTACGAATCATGATTTTTTGAATCATCTTCATTTGATCAAGATGAATCTTGATTTAGGGCGTATTGAAGAAGCAAAGGAACTCATTAATGAGATTTCAGAGCAGTGCCGAAGTTTCTCAGGGATAGGGAAGATTGGGCTGCCGAAGACGGTTGAATTTCTACAGACACTAAAATGGCGCTACCCTGAATTTCAAGTCTCCTTATCAAGTGATATAGCGGAAGCTTTGGAAGAACGATGGGACGAACTGCTTGTCCGATATTTGGAAGATACAGTTATTCATGTGCACGAGCGATTGGATGCTTTTTCAGAGCAATATATGACAATCGATGTGACAGGTGCTGCGGATCAATGGAAAATGACTGTCCATTTTACAGGGCATTTTACAGAAATACCGCATTTTCATACAGAAACGGATGCATGCTATGTAGAGACCCTCGAACAGACGGCAGTCTCATTCAAAATAGTGATGCGAAATAGGGAGTGGAAGTAATGTTTGTCGATCACGTAAAAATATATGTTAAAGGTGGAGACGGCGGAGATGGAATGGTTGCATTCCGCCGCGAGAAATATGTACCGAATGGCGGACCGGCCGGTGGAGATGGCGGAAACGGCGGAAATGTCGTATTTGAAGTGGCTGAAGGCCTGCGTACGCTCATGGACTTCCGTTATAAGCGCCATTTCAAGGCGGACCGTGGCGAGCATGGTATGAGTAAAGGGATGCATGGACGTCGTGCAGAGGATTTGATTGTCAAGGTGCCGCCGGGTACAGTAGTGATCAATGCGGAGACAAAGGCCGTTATTGCTGACCTTGTGGAAGATGGCCAGCGTGCCGTCATCGCGAAGGCAGGACGTGGAGGCCGTGGGAATTCGCGTTTTGCGACACCGGCAAATCCTGCCCCAGAGCTTGCTGAAAAGGGCGAACCAGGCGAGGAACTGGATGTCATCCTGGAATTGAAGGTGCTGGCGGATGTCGGGCTGGTAGGCTTCCCTTCAGTAGGGAAATCGACATTGCTGTCCGTAGTATCAGCGGCGAAGCCGAAAATCGGCGCGTATCATTTCACTACAATCGTTCCGAATCTAGGAATGGTGGAAACGGATGACGGCCGAAGCTTTGCCATGGCCGATCTGCCGGGGCTGATTGAAGGTGCCCATCAGGGAGTCGGGCTTGGTATGCAATTCCTGCGCCATATTGAACGTACGCGTGTCATCGTCCATGTCATCGATATGAGCGGCATGGAAGGACGCGATCCATATGAGGACTATGTAACGATCAATAAGGAGCTTGAGGAATATAATCTTCGCCTTCTGGAACGTCCGCAACTCATTGTAGCGAATAAAATGGACATGCCAGGTGCTGAAGAAAATCTGGTGGAATTCAAGAAGAAAATTGGCGAGGACGTCAAGGTCTTCCCGGTATCGGCTGTTTCCCGTCAAGGTTTAAAGCCATTACTGTTTGAAATTGCCGATCTGCTGGAAGTGACGCCGGAATTCCAGCTTCATGAAATTACAGAGGAAGAATCCGACGCGACGGTACTTTACAAGCATAAGTCGAAGAAGGATGATTTCGAGATTACACGTGACGATGATGGTGCATTCGTGCTGTCGGGCGGTTCAATCGAACGTCTATTTAAAATGACGGACTTCAGCCGTGAAGACGGCATTCGCCGCTTTGCGCGCCAATTGCGTGCGATGGGCGTGGACGAGGCACTTCGCGAGCGGGGCGCCAGCGATGGCGATATAGTCCGCCTGCTTGAATTTGAATTTGAATTTATCGACTAAGGTGTTAGCTTTGGAGGGAAGAGTATGAAAAACGTTGCAAATCAACGGTATTATTTAGTGCGTGAAGATGTACTGACAGACGCGATGCAAAAAACATTAGAAGCGAAGCAATTGCTTCAAAGTGGACAGGTCGCCTCTATTTGGGATGCTGTCAAAGAAGTGGATTTATCAAGGAGCGCCTTTTATAAATATCGTGATGCCGTTTTTCCCTTCCACTCCATTGTGCAGGAACGTATTCTGACAGTATTCATCCAGCTGCAGGACCGTAAAGGGGCATTGGCCAAGCTATTGGAGCTTGTGTCCGAGGCACACTGCAACGTCCTGACAATCCATCAGACGATACCAATCCAGGGGCGTGCGAACGTGACCTTGTCGCTTGATGTGACAAGTATGATTCATGAACTGGATGAATGGATGCAAACGCTAAAAAAGCTGGATTTTGTAGAATCAGCCGAGGTCATCAGCTCGGGGGCATTGTAAGGGAGAGTGGAGCGCAAGGAGCGCTCTCTCTTTTTACCTATTATTAACTGAAAATTTAGAAACAATAGAATTTGGAGGATAAGAAATGTCACAGGAACAATGGGAAAAACAGATTGCATATTTAGGGCCGGAAGCGTCATTCACCTATCTGGCTGCGAAGGGGCTCTTTCCAAGGGGGTGGCTGCTGCCCTATTCGAGCATACCTGCATGCATCGAGGCTGTGGCGGATGGAAAGGTGGATTTGGCGGTGGTACCGGTCGAAAATGCATTGGAAGGCTCCGTTCCCTTGACGGTTGATTACCTTTTCCATGAGGCTGAGCTTTTCGTTACGGCAGAAGTTTTATCGAAGATTCAACAGCATTTGATGGTACATAAAAATCAGGCCGGCAATTGGAAGGACATTCAGGCCATCTATTCACATCCCCATGCGCTGGCCCAGTGTCATAAGTATTTATTCTATAATTTTGCAGATGTGCCGCTTAACCAGTATTCCTCCACAGCTG
>JAZUQF010000133.1:0-18490 GCA_045605545.1 Lysinibacillus sp. | reverse complement strand
ACGATTGGCTATAATGGGGGAAAGAAGAAAAACGGAGGTGTTGGAAATGAAGGTGGCAATTGCGGGCGGTACAGGACTGGTCGGCTCCAGGCTCTGTGACATGCTGAAAAAACGGGGGGATGAGGTGGTTGTCCTCACCCGCAACGAGTCAAAAATGAAAAACGGCATCCCTCATATAAAATGGCTGAACGGCGAAAAGCCCGAAGCCATGCTTGAAGGCATCGATGCATTCGTCAACCTGGCCGGCGTGTCGCTGAATGAAGGGCGCTGGTCGGAGGAGCGGAAGAAGGCAATCTACAATAGCCGCATGGAGTCGACGGAGGAAGTGCTGCGCATCATTCACAGCTTGACGGCCAAGCCTGAGGTGCTGGTGAACGCCAGCGCAATCGGCATCTACCCAGCCTCCACAAAGGCCGTCTACACCGAGCAGTCGCAAGAGCAGGCAACGGACTTTTTGGGAACGACCGTAGCCGACTGGGAAGCGAAGGCAAACTCGGCTGGTGCATCAGGCGTCCGGGTATGCCTCACGCGGTTCGGCGTCATTTTAGACCGGGACAGCGGCGCACTCCCTCTGATTACGCTACCTTACCAGCTCTTTGTCGGCGGGACGGTGGGATCCGGAGAGCAGTGGCTTTCCTGGATTCATGTAGACGATGCATGCAGAGCAATCATCCACGCCACGGATACACCCGAACTGAACGGGCCAATCAACGTCACCTCTCCCAACGCCAAGCGGATGAAGCATTTCGGCAAGACAATCGGCAGGACGTTGAACCGCCCCCACTGGCTGCCTGTGCCAAGCATCGCCCTCAAGCTCGCCCTCGGGGAAAAAAGCCAGCTGGTGCTCGAGGGGCAATACGTCATGCCTGAAAAATTGCTTGCATCGGGCTACCACTTCCGGTTTGCTTCACTAGAAGACGCCATCATCGATTTATATAACGAAGCCTGAGCGCGAGGAGGCATCTTGCCTTCCCTCCGCTCTTTTTTCTTGCCTCGATAGAGCCAAAGTCCACAGATTTTAACGGAACTTCCTTTTTAAAAAACCGGTATAGCAAACGGTCCATGAAGCAACCTACGTAATAAAAGCGAAAAGGAGGTTGCATTTTTTATGAAAAAAATCGTCGGATTGATTGTCAGTGTGACAATCATTTTCTTTTCCGTCATCTCGTTCGCCGTTGCGGATGAACTGCACTGGGGCTTCAAGAAGGCAACAGGCGGCGAACAGATTGAAATCAGCAGCGAGCTGGAAAACATGTTGAAAAAACATAACTCGATCTATCGGGGCGATCCGCAGTCCAAAACCATCTACCTGACATTCGACAACGGGTATGAAAACGGATTTACGGAAAGCATCCTGGATACACTCAAGGCAGAAAAGGCCCCTGCTACGTTCTTCTTAACAGGGCACTATGTCACGAGTGCATCCGACCTGGTGAAGCGCATGGTCGATGACGGCCATATCATCGGCAACCATTCGGATAAGCACCCGAACATGGCCCGCCTTTCCGCAGACCAGATGGTGACGGAGTGGCAAAACTTCGATAAGAAGCTGAAGGAAGTAACCGGCATCGAACGCACTTATTATACGCGTCCCCCGGAAGGCGTATACAATGAGGAGCTGCTGGCTGTCGGCATCAAGCACGAATACCGACACATCTTCTGGTCGATTGCATTCAAGGATTGGGAGAAGGATGTACGCCGCGGCGGGGACTACGCGTATAACGAGCTCATGAAGCAGCTGCATCCGGGGGCCATCATTTTAATGCATACGGTAGCCGAGGACAATGCGGAGGCACTTCCGAAGTTCATCAAGGACGCCAAGGCGCAGGGCTACACATTCGGTTCATTGGATGATTTGAAATAGCCATTCCCCACATCCCCCTTCACGACTCCAAACACGCTTCTTTCCATTACGGCATGTGTCCGTTATAATGATGGGATGAACATAAAGGACGTGAAAAAAGCAATGAACCAAGCAACAATGGAAATTGGCCAAAAATTTCCGTTAACAATCAAGCGGCTCGGCATCAATGGTGAAGGTGTCGGCTTCTATAAACGCAACGTCGTCTTTGTAAAAGGGGCCATCCCAGGTGAAGAAGTGACTGTTAAAGTGACGAAGCTCCACCGCAATTTTGCCGAAGCCGAAATTTTGACTATCCGCAAGCGCAGCGAATCCCGTCAGGAGCCGAAATGCCCGGTGTACGAACAGTGCGGCGGATGCCAGCTACAGCACATGACATATGACGCGCAGCTCGTGAATAAACGCGACATCGTTGTACAGGCGATGGAAAAGTACGCTCGTGACATCGCAGAAAAAACAGAAATCCGTCCGACGCTCGGTATGGACAATCCGTGGCACTACCGCAATAAAAGCCAGTTCCAGGTGCGCAAGGAAGGCAAGCGCGTCTATGCTGGCCTGTATGCAGAAGGCTCAAACAAACTGCTCAACATCAATGACTGCCTTGTCCAAAAGACGATCACCTCCCGCGTGACAGTGGATGCACGGAAGGCCCTTCAGAAGCTGGGGCTCTCCATCTACGACGGGAAATCGTTGAACGGCCTGGTGCGTACCATCGTCGTGCGCACCGGCGTCCGGACAGGCGAAACACAGCTTTGCATCGTGACGACACGCAAGGAGTTCCCGCACAAGGAGGAATTCATTGCACGCATGAAGAAGCTGCACCCCGCCATTGTGTCGATTACGCAAAACATCAACCGTGAAAAAACATCCCTCATATTTGGGGATGAAACGATTGTACTGGACGGGAAGGAGACGATTCACGAAAAGCTCGGTGAATTCGCATTCGACCTCTCATCCCGCGCATTCTTCCAATTAAATCCTGAACAGACTGTTCATTTATATAATGAAATCAAAAAGGCGGCCGCCTTGACTGGTAAGGAAACGGTTGTCGATGCCTATTGCGGCGTCGGGACAATCGGGCTTTGGCTGGCAAGTGATGCAAAAGAGGTACGCGGTATGGACATCGTTCCGGAAAGCATCCAGGACGCGAAGGCGAACGCCCGCAACCACAGCTTCAAGCACGCCCGCTACTATACGGGGACGGCGGAAGACTGGCTTGCACGCTGGCGCCGCGAAGGCTTCACACCGGATGTCGTCACGGTCGACCCGCCGCGCACCGGCCTTGCCCCAAGCTTCATCAACACCGTATTGAAAATCAAGCCAAAACGCATCGTCTACACATCCTGCAACCCTTCCACATTGGCGAAGGACCTGAAGGAATTGACGAAGCTGTATGACGTTGAGTATATCCAGCCGGTGGACATGTTCCCGCAGACCGCGCATGTGGAATGTGTGGCAAAACTTATATTGAAATAAAAGCAGCAGGGGCTGTTCAGAAAGTCCGTGAAAACTTACTTTCTGAACAGCCCCTTGTTATTGTTCATTATGCTTCTGTTGGCTTACACATAGGACATGACTCCTAAGGAAACCACTATAATTAAAATTGTGATAATCAATTGAACAATAAAAGCAATAATGAGAAATACCCGGCCTTTGGATGTGTTCTTATTACCGAATGTCCACGGATATAATAAAATCATTGAAAAAATTGGAATTGCACATACTAAAGAGATTACTAGAGTATACTCTATGCTCAGTAATATTAGGAACAGATTATAGTAGACAATCTGTAATGCAGCGATGGATAAAATGAAAGGAAATTGTCCTTTGAGGAAAAAGTTTCGATAAGCATAGATCCAAACAACTAATAAAAGTAGGGCAATTACCTCAATTAGTAGAATAAAAGGTGAGTTGATTGCTAATAATCCTAATATGAATAAGATGACAATACCAAGCAATTGAGCTTTAGCAGTATTTTTCATATTTGCAGACGCCCAAAAAAACAGTAATATGATGGTTACAATCGGTAAAAACAACAACGAATAAATGACAATTGCATCTATAAATGTTATACCGTCCAAAAAAAACACTCCTTCCAATTTATCATATGAAGTACGGCTTGAAAAGTGTTGCAAAAATAAGCGCTTGATATCCTTTTAGGTCCTCTTGTTACTACTTACTATAGTAGGGAGCCTGTTTCATTTTTCTCTTCATCACCATTCACGAATCCCTTCTTATCCCGGAAAAATAAGTATATACTTACTTGCCTTTTGCGGAATATTTTTTTGCTACATACAAATGCAGTCATTTTATTCAAAACGAGACTTTGGATCTTTATCCCGCATTAACTGGCTGTATGACCCCCACTTCAAGAATTCGAGTACAAATAAAGAATTGTAAATGGAGAATGAAGAAAAACCCACTGATTGAAGTTTCACTTTATGAGCCTGCCCCTCATGGTCTTCCCTGTATTGTCTCGTTCTTTGTATCAGGAAATAGTTAATCAATTGGATATACTTACATATTAATCACTACTATACCACTAACTGTAACTTATTCAAAAAAGCAATTATTTTTCGCAGATCATTACTGAAAAAGAATTACATACTTGAGTCAATTTCGTGTCTAAAAATATGTTTTTCATTTTTTCTAAAGGGTAAAAGGCTACCAACATTTCATGTGTTGCCACATACAGTTGACACATCGTGAAGCGGTTGCTTGGTTGGAGTTAGAATAATAATTTACGAAAAACGGATTCTGATTTCGGAATTCGTTTTTTCTTGTTGTTCTTGAAAGGATTAAAAGGTTCTTCTAATTATTGAACTAACGTCTAGTTTAATAATTGTATTTAACTTATGTTCAACAATCGGGCCATATTGTTGAACAAAATAGGTTGAAAATGAATGAAAGATAATCAAACTCTTTATTTTATAAATGCCAAACATAAGCTGATAAAGATTTATTTGTTTTACCGTTTAAATGGGATTTTTCATCGTTAGATGAGATTTGTGAATATTTTCATATCAAATATCATTTTGAAGTTATAAAGATGCTAAAAACCACTTTCCATTACCGTTATTAGAAAGTGGTTTTTTCATGAAGCAAAGCTAATGTATCTTTAGCATCTGCTATGGCATCTAGTAATGATTTACCTAATTGATCCGTAACTGACACAATATCTTCTTCATCCGTTGGTGTATTTAAAATTGCGACAATATCTGGGCTAGGTTGTTGGATTTGTCTGAGTAAACGTAAAATAGCATTAATTGAGTAATGAGCACTTCTTAAACTTCGAATAACTCGTAGCTGCTCAAGTTCTCTTTCACCATATACTCGTTTACCATTATATAATCTAGGAACTGTAATGAGTCCGTTACGTTCCCAATTTCGTACCGCTTCAGGTGTAATATCTAGAAGTAGTGCCACTTCCTTTCGCGAGTAAGTACAAGAACTAACAGTAGATTCTTCCTTCAGCCATTTCTCAACAACTTTTGTAGCAGATAGAGCATGAATATATTCGCGTTCTAAATTAGTAAGATAGTATATCGTTAGTTGTTCAGCCTTAGTAAAATCTTCTTTACCACAAGCATATACAATTTCGCGCGCCTTTTTTCGAATATCTCCTTGTACAATTTCACACCGAAAGAGGGTTCGCGCGACTCTTAACTGAAACAAGTGGGTATCTGAATAGATACGGTAGCCATTTGCCTGTCTTGGAACAGGGGAAATAAAGCCCCATTCCTCATAAATGCGTACCGTGTTGGGGTGTAACCCAACAAGTGCTGCAATTTCTTTTGTTTTGTACACCCAACACACCTACTTCCATTTGAAGAATTTTATCGCTCCCCCTAATCCAATTACAATACATAAAGTTAAAATCAAGATATGGAAAAGACCATCTGTTAGTGACGCTCCAGTGCTTGTCTGTTTTAATAAATGAATACCATGAGAAAGCGGTAAAATATCCATTATCCATTGGAATAATCGAGGCATAGCTTCGTACGGAATAGTTGCTCCTGAAAACAGTAACATTGTAAAGTAAGCAACTGAGCTCCAAACATTTGCTGACTTTTGATCAGGTACTATACTTCCAATAAAAATGCCGATGCTATACATCGCTAAAATGACAAAAATATAAGTCAGAAGGAATATTGTCCACGATCCCCTTAGTTCATAATCAAATAATAGATGATAAACAAGTGTGACACCAATAAATGATACAAGCGCTGAAGAAAGTTGAATCAATCCCTGTGCAAATAAAATTTGGAGAGGTGATACAGGTGTCACTTGGAATCGCTTTAAAATTCCTCGATGACGGTAATCTGCAATGGTTAGTGGTACACCCATAACACCTGTTGCTAGTACACCAATCGTAATGACAGCTGCGTACGATAATTCAAAGTTAGAAGCACCAGTTGAACCGTCCTTGCTCAGTAAATAACCGAATACTGTGGCTAAAATAATAGGGAAGCAAATGCCAAAAATAAGAATATCGATGCCCTTCCAAACGAGTTTACCCTCAATTTTTAAAAGTGTTAAAAATGTACTCATATCCAATCCTCCTCTCCTGCGAAATGTAGATACGCATCCTCTAATGTGAATTTCTCACTCGCTTGGATTGCCTCCTGGATTGTACCTTGAAAGACCGTTTCTCCATTTTTTAAAATCAAGATTTTATCACATAACATCTCAACCTCGTCCATGTAATGTGATGTTAGGACAATTGCCAAACCTTTTTCTTTCATCGCTAAAAGCTGCTTCCAAAGCATGCGTCTAGCCTTTGTATCTAACCCTGTTGTGAGTTCGTCTAGAAAAACAAGCTTAGGATTTGAAATTAATGCTAACAGCACCGCTAAGCGTTGACGTTCTCCGCCTGAAAGAGATTTTACAAGTTGAGTTTCCTTCCCAGCTAGACCAAATGTTTGTAACAGTAATGGTACATCAGCAGTTTGTCTATAAAGTGACCCCCACTGCTCGCATGCCTCACGTACGATTAATTTATCTTGAAAATTTGTTTCCTGAAACTGTACTCCTACCTCTTGAAAGACCTCCTTGCGATGAAGGATTGGTGATTTCCCAAGCATTGTGAGCTCTTTGAAATTACTCTTTTCAACCCCAAGTACTGCCGCAATAGTAGATGATTTCCCTGCTCCATTTGCCCCAAGTAAGCCAATTACCTCACCGGGTTCAACGCTAAAACTAACATTATTAACAGCTGTTTTAGCACCGTATGTGACTGATAAATTTTTGACAGTTAATATCATATTAGCGCCTCCTTTATTAGATTCGGAATTTACTATATCAAAGGGATGTGGGGGTGGTGTATTATTGGAGGGTTATATAAAGGTGAAATTTGAATGATGTATATGGATTCCTACTCAATTTAGTAGAAAGATAAGACAGCCAGGACAGGCTCAAGTTAAGTATTCAACAATCGGGCGCGTTTATGGAATAAGAATCAGTTGAAGAAGAAAAAGAAAATAGGCTCGATTCCATTTAAATTAGAACCAAGCCAAAATAATTAAACCCACCAGCACCGATGTGTTGCCACATACACTCCATACATGTGGAGTGCGTAGCGAAGCTCATTTTAAAAGAAAAGAAGTAATCCTTTTTAAAGAAGACAGTTAATCAACCAGGTTACTGTCTTCTTTTTGCGTTTCAAACGGATATTCGAAGCTGTAATGAATTCGAATTTCGTCGTTACCGAATCCCTCGCTCGTATAAAAATGCAAAAATGAAGCAACATAGGAATGGATACTAGACGGCTGCCATTGCACGGCTGATTCTTCGGACAAGCAATGCAGACGAATTGAATACGATAAAATGGGGTGGACCATATTTGTACAGGATTAAGCATTCAATCTCAAGAGGGTAAGTGGTTTTTCGGCAGGAATATGGACTTGGCATATCATTTTAACCAGGCGGTCATGATTATTCCAAGAGGCTATCAATATCAGGAGAAAGTGAACGGCACCATGGTAACCAATCAGCGGGCCATCATCGGGATGGGGACGGTGATCGACAACCATCCGCTTCTGGCGGACGCTATGAATGAAGCCGGCCTGTGCTGTGCCGGATTGAACTTTGAAGGGTATGCCTACTTTGAAAAGGAACCAGTTGAAGGGAAAAATAATATCGCGCCCTACGACTTTATACAATGGACATTATCCAATCATGAAACCGTAGAAGAAGTGAAGAAGGGAATCGAGCAGTTGGAAATCGTGGATCGTCCGGTCAATGACAAGACCCCCGTCCCGATGCTTCACTGGATGATTACAGACAGGACGGGAAAATCGATTGTAGTGGAAAAGACAAAGGACCGTCTGACTGTGCACGACAACCCCCTAGGCGTAATGACCAACAACCCTAACTTCGACTGGCATATGACCAATTTAAATGAGTATCTGCATTTGACACCGACCTCACCAAAAGCGGCCAGCTGGGGCGACCGTACGTTACATGCACTCGGCATCGGCGCCGGGACATTGGGGATGCCGGGCGACTTCGCTTCGGTCTCCAGGTTCGTGAGGATTGCCTATATCCGCACCCATATGCCTAAAATCGAAAATGATGTACAGGCCATCACACAATTCTTCCACATGCTGGATTATGTGAAGATGGTGAAAGGCGGCGTCCTTACAGACGAAGGGCTGGAGGATGGTACGACCTACGCCTCCTGCATGGACCAGGAAAAGGGCGTTTATTACTATAAAACGTATGAAAACAACCGCATCAACGCAGTCGACATGCATAAGGAACAGCTCGAGGGGACGGAGCTCAAGCTTTTCGATTACCTCGCAAGCCAGGATATCAACTATCAGAATTGAACGGACGCAGCGGGGCGAACAAGTCCCGCTGCTCTTTTTTTCGGTTTGGATCCACAGCCTCTTCAATACCTCCGCCCACTCTTTTGCAGGAAGCACTTCCCCATTCCCAATTACAGCCGTACTACAAATAATATCCATTTCATTTTACATTGGAACTGTCCATTTTATAAAACAGCTTCATATATTGTGAGGAGAAAACCGTTTTAATGAACAATCCCGCGCCTTTATAGCACCCATGCTGTGGAGATTTGACTCATTTAAGAATAGTTTCTCTTTACTGGATGGAAGGGTTCAAGAATAGCAGCTGAAACGATAGGTTTTCATTTTTATTACATAGATGAAGTGGAGGTACTTGCTCATGGAAAAAGAAATCAGGATAACAGGAGATAAGGTTGAAGTCATCTATTCTCCGATGTGGGCGGGCTGTATGGTTTCGGCTGCTGGATTAATGACCGCTGGAGGCCTCTTTATCTTTTACAACCTACCCGATTTAGGCATAATAAGGGCCTTTGTAGGATTTATCATTGGAATGATCAGTACAGTGTTCTTCGGAAGTGCCTTATTGAGGATTCTATCTGTCATCCTTAGCGGCAAAGCATTATTTACTGTGGAGGATGGGCAGCTGAAAGGCAGGAAAAAAGGTGTGCCAATCAGGGAGATTAAAGATATTTATTGGGGTGGTTCGTCGTTCAGGTATATTACGGTCCGCACCATCCGCAACAAAAAAGTCAAGCTGTCCACCTACAACCTCGTGTCCGAGAGGTCTGTCAACCATGTAATTGAAACGTACGTCCTCCCCCTGGCAACGGTGGAGCTGAAAAACAACTGGGAAGAAAGGAAGAAAAGACAGGACCTATCAACTCCGTAGATGAGGCGATTTAAATAAGCCCCTATTAGTACACACGTGGAGGAAAGCGATGCATCCTCCTCCACATGTTTGTAATCTTATGGCTGCCTCTAGTCAGAACCCCATTTAAAATCCCCGCCTATTCTGCTGGCCAACCACCGACCTCGATACACAAGCCTTTACGTTCAACCGCCATCCCTTCCCTAGCTCCTCCCGCTATTCCTCCTGCATAAACACTACTTCATCATATCCACACGCCATGCATGTAAACAAATGCGGGCATATCTGGTCTTTCGCCGTATTCGGATAGCCGTCACCCATCTTGACGGTCTCTTCATCATTATAGTGGCCATAAGGGTCCAGATAATCGGAAACCTTCCCCGAATCCTCCAAGCGGGTGCTGCAGTTCGGGCAATTTTTATTTATTTCTTTCAGCGCGTTGCATAACGGGCACATTGCCATGGAAATCACTCCTTGCTATTGGCCCCCGAAGCCTGTCCATCTGCAGCAAGGGAGCCGGATGCACTCTCCGCAGACAGCTTGCGGGAGTCACCCTCATCTTCCCCCTTATTCCCTGTAAATAAAACAGCCCATGAAACGCTTTTCTAGCTGCCGGTACGGATTCTTTCAAAACGTGCCAGGCTGTGGCCCTACTTCCCCTCGCCCAATTTTAGAAATTCAGCGACAGCCTCCATGTATTCTTTTGTCGGATAGGATTGGTAAAGGTCGCCCGCCAAACGGACTGGATCCCCGTAGAAATATCTTTCGTACTGCGTCTGCCTTGTTCCGAACGCACTCATCGTCAAATCCCAGGCGAGACGGAATATTTTGACCCGCTCCTCGGCCGGTTTGCTCGCTCCCTGAAGGTACTGGTCCAAATCCGGTCGGATGGCGGAATGGAACGCCTTTTCCGTAGGCAATGTAATCATCCCGCTGGCTCCGATCAATTGGACGATTTCCGTAAAACGTGGATAGACCTTTGAAAAAACAGCCCCCGCCACCTTCAACGGCACACTATCCGGCCTCATGGTTCCGCATGCATCCAGCGCCGCGTCATTCTCCGACTTTTCCACGAGCGCTTTCACCGTTTCCAGCCCGATGATGATTTCGGACATCTTCTCGTGTATATGCTGGTACTCCCTGACATTGATTGTCTGCACCAGCAGCTCGGCAATGCCCAGCATGAATTCCCCTTTGATGATTTGGCGCGTCAATGCCTGGTGCTTGGAAAAGTTCGGGAAGGAATTCTGCATCGAAAATCTCCCCGCCGCTTCCGCATTCTTATAATAAAAGACACGCTCCCACGGTATGAGCACATTATCGAAGACGACAATCGAATCCATTTCTTCATATCTGGAACTTAGCGGATGGTCGAAGTGGGACTCCCCGCCGATGAATGTGTCCCTGCAGATAAAGCGGAGACCTTTCGTATTGGAGGGGATGGAGAAGCCAAACGTCTCCTCTTCCTCAAACGGAAATCTGCCTACGCTGAACACCAGCACCTCGTCGGTCATACCGCCTTGCGTAGCGAGCAGCCGCGCCCCCTTGATGACGATTCCTTCCTCATTTTCATCGACGATTTTAGCGGCAATCGGCTCACCCTCCTTTTCCATATAGAAATGCGACCTATTCACTTGAGGTGTGATGAATGTATGTGTAATGGATAGATCCTGCTCCCTGGCCAGCTCGTAGAATGCCTGGAGGTTCTCGAGAAAGCAATGTTCCTTTCCCTCCAACAGGGGCGCGGATGCAGCAAAGCTCATCAATACAGAATTCAGATAGTCCGGGCTCCGTCCCATAATGCCGCCTGTATGCCGAGCCCAGTGCTCCATCATCTTCCGCCTTTTCAGCAGGTCCTCCTTCGTCTTCGGCTGCATATAGGAAATGCCCACAAGCTCCCCTGTGGCAGGCGATGCGAACGTCATTTCTTCTTTGATATCCGGATGGTGCTGCAGGTCATAAAGGGACGCCTTTGTCTGGATGATTCCCTTGAAGGCAGGGTGCTCGGAAATCTTCCCCTCCACCCTCTTCCCATCAAACCATACTTCATTATTCAGACGGTCCAGCCGGTCGATAAATTCCTTCCCTCGTATAGCGCCCATTTTTCCACTCCTAAAAAGATTATTCATAAAAATCATTCGTTCACCAAATGAGAAAAAATATTTCGTTTTTATATCCTGTTCTTTTAAAAGAAACGATACCAAAGGGCTAGGTACCCATCCCCCACCTTCCTCATGATGCCCTGCAGCTAGATAGGCTCCCCCTGTCACGACGGCACCGGTTATTGTTTCGAGTCACCTCCGACTGTCGCAAAAGAAAGCCCTAAATTCCCGAAAAAGACCGGACATTTTCCAAGGCGAAAAAATGACGTTGCCTCTGCTACCGCACCACACAAGCATTTATTTACATGCCGGTGCCTGAGCGACCGTTTTCGGCATTCTACTATAAACGTATGATTGCAGTTTATGAAGGGTGCCGGAAAATTACATTGTATATGGAGGAGTTCACCTTGCCGTATATACTTCCCCCCTGACGTTTATGACTCCGGCTTTTAACCATATGGCACTTCACCAAACAATTCTAATCATTTATTAATCTATCTCTCAAAAAATATTAGCTTTTATCAGGTACATTACAGTTATTCAAGGATTTCAAGGAGGAATACGACATGAAGGTTGTAATTGTACCATCAGGGTTCAAGGAATGTTTGGATGCTGCGGAAGTTGCAATGGCGATGGCTCGAGGAGTAAGGAGGTTTGATATGGGGATAGATGTTGAAGTTGCGCCGATGATTGATGGAGGAGAAGGCTTTGCAAAAGCCATTGTAGGTTTAAAGGCCGGCGAACTCATTTATAAAGAAGTGACAGGCCCCGTCGGCAAGAAAATTGTAAGTCATTTCGGCGTTTTCACAGAAAATAACAGAAGGACGGCCGTAATTGAAATGGCCGCTGTAGCAGGGTTGAAGCTGGTACCATCCATTCGAAGGAATCCGTTGAAAACCACGACATACGGCGTAGGCGAACTAATACTTGCGGCCCTCGACCTCGGCGTCGACAACATCTTTATCGGCTGTGGCGATTCCGGTACATCCGATGGTGGTGCCGGGATGGCACAGGCCCTTGGGGTAAGATTTTTGACGCAAGAACGCACCCCCCTCTTCGTCCAGGGCTGTGAAGATTTGTTAAAAGTCGCCCACCTGGATCTGTCCCATTTAGATGAGCGGTTAGCGGATGTTCCCATCGATGTGGCTTGCAATTGGCAAAATGTACTTTGCGGGGAGAAGGGAGTTGCAAGAGTCTTCGGACCACAAAAAGGGGCGACTCCACGGCAGGTAGAAAAATTAGCAGCCGCGCTAGATCACTATGCCGATTTAATCCATGAAAATTGTTCGCTTGATGTTGCATTCATGCCAGGCAGCGGTGCATCAGGCGGGCTTGGAGCCGGATTGATGGCTTTTACAGGTGCATCCCTCCACCCGCGATTCGATATCATTAAAAACTATATTGATATAGAAGAAAAAATCACTGGTGCGGATATCGTCCTTACGGCAGAAGGCAGCCTCGACTTCCAGACCCCCAACGGAAAGATTCCAGCTGAAGTGGCCAGAATTGCGAAAAAGCATCAAATTCCCGTCATCGCAATTACAGGCACGATTGGACAAGGTGCAGACTTGAACTACCAGATAGGTATCGATGCGTACCTGAGCATCATCCAAAAGCCGATTACGCTAGAAAAGGCGATCAATATCGCACCGCAATGGATTGAAGAAAGCATCGAGGCGGTTCTTCGCCAAGTCAGCATCGGACTGAAGATTGCCGGTAGAAAAATGGTATAGAAGAGGTGGTGAAAAAGGTGCTTGCGAAAAAACAGAAGCCAAAATCCAGATTCATAGCCGCCTTGACCAATAGATTTTCAACGATGACCCTTGGAATCATCAGCGCACATGTCTTTTATCTGATGGTCATCACTTCAGCCACCCAGCTTGACTATGCCGCCAAGGTCTCTCTTTTTGCCTTCTTATCTGCCCTGACCTTATGGATTGCGACAAAAATCCCTGCAGGATGGGTGGCGATTTCCCTACTTCTATTCATCATCTTGTTTAAAGGGGGGAAGCCGGAACTTCTGTACCATTCCCTTTCGGAAGAAATCATCTGGCTGATGATCGGATCTTTCATTATTGGAGAGGCGTTCAAACAATCCGGGCTCGCAACGCGTTTTGTCGAATCAATATTAACATACGCCCGCACCAAGAATACGGTGCTTTCAGGTGTTGTAATAGCCTTATTCTCTTCCGCCTTCTTTATCCCTTCCACTTCCGGAAGAGCTGCTCTTTTCATGCCGATGTTGCAACAGTTAGGCGCCAAATTTTCTGCCAAGGAACAAAATGTGCTGGCGATTATGGCACCGGTCGTCATTTTAATGAGTACATCTGCAACATTAATAGGAGCCGGGTCCCATCTAATCGGTGTAGGATTATTGGAAAAAACGTCAGGACAATCCATTTCTTTTGTCCAATGGTTTATTTGGGGGGTACCGTTTACACTAATGATGACCATTATTTCAGTGGTTATTATCAAATTGATGCTATGGCCAAAGGAATCGGTGCAGGAACTCGAATTACACATGAGCGGAGGCACCCTTTCGTCGAATACACGGCTAGGGAAAAACGAAAAAAAGACATTGGCTCTTATTTTCCTTTTGATGGCCGGCTGGCTGTCAGAAGACATCCATGGTTATGACCTTGCTTTTATTACGATACTGGGCTCGGTGCTTGCCATGCTGCCGAAATACGGAGTCATTACATGGAAGCAAGGAATCTCGGCTGTCTCATGGAATCTGATTCTATTTGTGGCCGCTGCCACGGCACTGGGACAAGTTCTGGTTGACAATGGGGTTGTGTCTTTGATTGAGCAAGGGATGTTCAGCATCCTCTATCTGTTTGGCGAAGCGCCTGATTGGGTGGTCGTGGCCTCCATTCTGCTCATCACCGTCACAAGCCACTTATACATTACCTCTCATACGACCAGGGCGATTGTCTTCATTCCAAGCTTCATATTGTTCAGCCAAAGCATCGGAATGGACCCAGCTGCAGTCATTTTCTTAAGTTTACTAGGGATGAATTACTGCATTACGCTACCTGTCAGTTCCAAAGCATTGCTCCTTTTTTATGAAGAGGGCGTGGCTTCCTATGACGCCAGGCAATTAGCCAAAGTCAGCGCCGTTTTAATGCCGATTTATATAATTGTCATGCTGTTGTTTTATTTCACTTACTGGCGGTGGACGGGGATGCATTTATAGATGAGGTGAAAAAATGTCTGACCATATATTAATTATTGAAGATGATGATAAAATAGCCCGCATCATTCAACTTGAACTGGAATACGAAGGGTACAAAGTGAGTGTCGCCCACACGGGACGGGAGGGCATGAACATCATTGAAAGTAGGAAAGTAGATTTGGTGGTTCTAGATGTCATGATTCCGGAATTGAACGGTATGGAGGTATTGAGGCGCCTGCGCCAGGCAAACAATGAAATCATCGTCATCATGCTGACGGCCCGAAGCTCGGTATATGACAAAGTGAATGGCCTGGATCTGGGGGCCAATGATTATATGACAAAGCCATTTGATATTGAAGAACTGCTGGCCCGCATCCGGACAAACCTTCGCTTCAAGCCAAAGGATGTACAATCTGCGGAAAACTGCGTCCAGAAAATCGGCGCTATTGAAATCAACACCAACACGAGGGAAGTATATAAGAAAGGGAGCCCGGTAGATCTAACCCCAAGAGAGTATGGACTGCTCCTTTATCTGGTGAAAAATAAAAACAGAGCCATGGAACGTGAACAGATTTTAACGGAGGTATGGGGCTATGACTACTACGGGGATACGAATATAGTAGATGTCTACATCCGCTATTTAAGAAAAAAACTAATCGACTCCAAGGAAGATTCATTCATCCAGACTGTCCGAAGCGTCGGTTATATGATAAAGGACTGAACGGATGCGATTGCAGACTCGAATACAGCTGTTCACAACCGTTGTATTAATTGTGTTGCTGATAGCCGCCAATACAAGCATTTACTTCATCTTTAAAAATACAAGCATTTCATCGGAGCAAAAACGTTTATCGAACATTTCCAAACACATTCTTATAGAGCTGAATAAGAAACCAGGAATCTCCATGGAGTCCATGCTGCAGGCCTATCTCCTTAGCGACGGTCTGATCCGGACTGTTACCGAAAAGGAAAAGTCCCCTTCTATCCAGGTTTTTACGGATAAGGCCTACAGAAAAATACCGTCCGGCTATTATGAAAAACATTTTCAGGGGGTCATCAACTATGAAGGTTCCATGTTCGCCATCGTCTCCATCCCTGCAATCAATGAAAATGGAGAAATTATCAACCTGCAGCTAATCGAGAACATCGATTTGTTGTATGAAAATATCCAGGATTTAAAATGGGTGCTAGTGATGACCACCATCGTCGTCATCATCATCCTATATGCCACAAGCGGCTTTGTGGGGAGGCTGATTTTATTACCCATCCAACGATTGACGACTACAATGAGTACGATTGAAAATAGGGGGGCATTCGAAAAGCTCATTGTTGCCGACGAGTCGAAGGACGAAATGAATAAGATGGCCATGACATTTAATCGAATGATGACAAAACTCGAAGACAGCTATCTAAAGCAAGAGCAATTCGTTTCGGATGCTTCCCATGAACTGAAAACTCCTTTAACGGTAATAGATAGCTACATCAAAATGTTGAAGCGCTGGGGCAAGGAAAGGCCGGACATACTGGAGGAGGCAATCCAGTCTATTGAATCGGAGTCGGGCCGTATGAAATATTTAACCGAACAGCTTCTGCAATTGGCGAAAGTGGAAGAAGGGACGGGATATGAAAAAGAGGTGGTGGATATTGCAGCAATCGTCAGCAGCACCATCCAGCGGTTGCAGCCGACTTTTCAGCATCCTATCCACTTCATAAACGATTCCAGCTACAGCTATGTGAAAATACATGAACAAAGCTTCGTGCAATTGCTTGTCATTCTGCTTGATAACGCCCATAAATATAGCGATGAAGCCATCACGGTGGAACTGACGGAAGACAACGGCCATGTGAGCATCGCTGTAAAAGACAAAGGAGTCGGAATACCGAAGGAGGCACAGCCCTTTGTATTTGACAGGATGTTCCGGGTCGATAAAACGCGAAACCGTAAGACCGGCGGAACAGGGCTTGGCCTATCAATCGCTAGAAAGATTGCAGAGCAGCATGATGGCAAGATTATTGTGGAAAGTGTAGAAGGGCTGGGTTCGAACTTTATTGTAACCCTTCCAAAGCTGGAGGTATAAAAAATTGAAAATGAAGCTTTTTTTGATAGTTTTCATCATTGTCGGCCTATGCTTTTCATTGATTCAGATTTTCACGAATGATTCTTCAGGGGACATTTCGGAAAGAGAAGCCCGGGAGGTAGCGACCAACCTTTATGGCGGCAAAGTAGTTGACTACAAAGAACAAAACGGCAACCATCAGATGACGCTTGAGAACAATACAGGAACCTATTATTTAGTTGTGGACGGCAAAACCAAAACAGTGGACGATTTAAAAATTATTGAGCAAAAGACAGCTTCATTATCAATTGAAGAGGCGAAGGCAATGATTGCGGAGGAAATGGATGGACAAGTGTTACAAATAGAGGATGCAACAGGAAATGACCGATACCTGGCAATGGCAATGGTGGAGAAAGGAAATAAACAGTACGAGGTGGAATTTGACCTGATCGGCAAAAAAATCGTAGGTACCAGCGAAGTCCCGTCTACTGGGGAAATGAATGGAGGCATAGGAGAAAATACAAGTGGAGGGAACCCGGAAGCAATCTATGAACAGAAGGCAAAGGAAATTGCTTTGCAGCAAGCTGGCGGAACCGTGACGAACGTTGAAAAGGTCACCACCCAAAAAGGAGTCCATTACAAAGTAACCATAGATGGCATGAAAGAAGTCGCCCATGTATATGTCCAGTCAGACACCGGGAAAGTATCCTCGGTGTCATCCATTCCGAAAAAACAGGCAGATGACGATGAACACAATGACGACAATGATGATAACGATGACGACGGACAAGATGAAGAAACTGACGACGATGATTAACATACCTTTTTCTATGACCCTTAGTAGAAGGCGATGCTGGTAGCTAGAAGATATCCGAAAAAAGGGATACCTCTAAAATCTATCCCTCCTTTCAGAGAGAAGCTAGGCTATTTACCTAAGGAAACAAAAGATTTCCCTCACTTTTAGGCAATCACCATTGTCCTTTGGTCTCCATATTCTATAGAAAAACGAAAAGAGGAAGCGTATGGGAGTTGAATTGATTTCTCTCCATTGGATATATGTTCTGTTTATTGTCCTCATCATCGGATTCATGGTAAAACGCCTTGATACGACGCTTATTTCGATAGTAGGCATCTTCATTATCGCCATCGTGGCAACCGGGAACCTGACCTCTTCCGTCAGTGGCATCTTCAACAGTTTCGTCTATGCCGTTACCGAACTTTTACCTACCATTTTAATTATTTCAATCATCGTAGCGATGAGTCGGGTGATGGCAAAGACCGGCATCAACGAAGCGATGGTTGCACCGTTTACTAGAATCATCAAAAATCCGGCACTCGCCTATTGGACGATTGGGATATTAATGATGGTCATTTCATGGTTCTTCTGGCCATCGCCTGCCGTCGCACTTTTAGGGGCCGTCCTCCTGCCGGTTGCCATAAGAGCCGGACTTCCTGCATTAGGCGTCGCGATGGCGATGAACCTGTTCGGCCATGGAATCGCCTTGTCGAGCGATTTCGTCATCCAGGGGGCTCCCAAGCTGACGGCGGATGCAGCAGGGATTCCAGTAGGCGATGTAGTGTCTGCCAGCATCCCGCTCGTCATCACGATGGGGCTTGT
>JAZUQF010000132.1:0-15897 GCA_045605545.1 Lysinibacillus sp. | reverse complement strand
TGCATCCCTGTCGACGGTAATCTGGATTTCCTCTGCTGTGTTATCGAGATCCGTCGTAGCCTCCAAGGTGACATCCACTTTCTCCAGCTCCGCCTGAATTTCCTTCACAGTCTCATGCAGCCTGGCTTCGTTCGAATCCGTTACACGGAAGGTCATCGTATTTGGGGAAGAACCGGACGAAGGAGTAAGGGGGAAGTCGACCTCTCCTCTATCCCCTACAATATCCTTTGCGTCCGCTTCCACCTCTTCAGTAAATTCGAAAACCGACCGTTCCCGCTCCGCAAGCGGAACAAGCTTTACATATAGCTGTGCTTCATGTGGACTAGAGGTCCCCCTTGAAAGGGCTTGCTGGTCGCCACCAATCATGCTGACCAGCACATCCACCTCAGGTTCCTCCTCTATGCGCGTCTCCAGCCTGGCGACCATCTCTTCGGTAGCCTCCAGGGACGTTCCCCTCGGCAGCTCCACATCCACCGTTACGTATCCTTCATCCGTAGGCGGAATGAACTCTGTACCTGTTTTAAGCAACGCAAAGCAGCTGGCCACAAACACGATGCCGACGGATAGCAGAACGATAAAACGATGGTGCAGTGACCACTTCAATGCCTTGCGGTACGACTGATAAAACGAAGAGTTAGCACGGCGCTCATTTAAATTGCCGTTTTTCGCACTTAAAAATTTGCTCGCAAGCATCGGTACCACAGTCAGGGAGACGGCAAGCGATGCGAATAGGCTGAATGAAATCGTCAGAGCGAATTCGGTGAAGATACGCCCAATTAGGCCGGATGTAAAGATGACCGGCACAAACACCGCCACTGTAGTAAGGGTGGATGCTATGATGGCAACGCCCACCTCCTTTGTCCCGATGGAGGCGGCCTCTTTTGGGGACTTCCCAAGCGCTATATGCCGCTCGATATTCTCAATCACGACAATGGCATTATCGACAAGCATCCCAATCCCCAAGGCCAGTGCACCAAGCGTCAATATATTCAATGAAAAATCCGCAAAGTACATGAGGACGAATGTCACGATGACCGAATATGGAATCGCGATGCCGACAATGAACGGGCTCTTTAATCCCCGCAGGAATACGAACAAGATGAGCATCGCGAAAATGGCGCCATAAATCAGCGATGTACCGATATTGGTGATGGCAAGGTCGACATAATCCCCCTGGTCATACAGGATATCCGCCTGGGCACCGGCAAATTCCGGCTTGGCCAGCAGCTCCTGCAGCGCTTCCTTGAAGGATTCCGAGACTTGTGCCGTATTAGCCCCCGATTCTTGGAGCACGGACATCAGCACTGCTCCCTGCTCCCCGGCGCGTGTAATCATTTCCTGCTCCTGCTCTGCACGCTCGACGGTTGCTATATCAGCTATTTTCACTTCCTCACCCGTCAATGGGTTGACGGACAGCGTAAGGTCGGCGATTTCTTCGGCAGAGGTGAACGTACTCATGATGCGCGTCGTCAACATGCGCCCTTCCTCCGTATTGACCGGCTCGCCTGGCAGGGATATATTATTGGCCTGGATGAACTGGACAATATCCGCCTGGGTCAAATTGCGCTCCTCCAACGCAGCTGCATCCAGGGCAACCTGGATTTCCTCTACGATTTTTCCTGAAACATTGACGCTGGCCACCCCATCCTGACGCTGTAGCTCCAGCTCCAGCTGCTCTGCAATGGACCGGATATCCACCTCATCTGATTCGGCACGCAAAACCAGTTGGATGACGGGCAGTTGGGACGGGTCGAACTTTAAGAAGCTCGCTTCCGCCTCATCCGGCAGACTGACCATGTCCAAGCGCTGAAGCACCTCCGACTGGACTTCTTTTATATCAGTTGCCCAATCAAACTCGAGTACAATGAGGTTTGTACTTTCCTGGGAGGTCGATTGCAGCTTTTGGATGCCCGGCAGTGTAGCAAGAGTGGCCTCCAAAGGCTTGGTCACCTTTTCATTCACCTCTGTCGGGCTGGCTCCCGGATAAGAGGAAACGACGACCCCGATTGGCGGATTCAGCTCGGGAATCAGCGTGACCGGTATTTTCATGAATGATACCGCTCCCAATAGGATGACGAGTACCATCGTGACAAACGTAAATACAGGTCTTTTTATGGAAAAATCACTTATTTTCATATGGCAGTCCTTTCTGGCTACATGCTCGAGTATTTATTCGATTTTTGTCGATTTTTTTCCTTTTACCTTACAGAAATTCTTCCCCCTACGAGGCTATGTTGCCTTATTTCAGTCAAATTTTCAAACTTCTTCTCCATATTTATAATTTTTCGTCTTATATGCAAAAAAATTACTCGCAATATCGTCGATGAGGATGCAGAAACAACGTTCCTCATCAAGAAAAGGAGCTGCCCGGAAAGTTTCAGCTTCCCGGACAGCTCCCGATGGATTATAAAAGGCTATATAATTTGATGTGCTCGTTCTTCTCCGAGAACCAGCGCATCGCAAACTCATTCTCGAACAGGAATACGAGATTGTCGTAACGATCTTTTACAAGCATTGAACGTGCCGAATTCATGGAATCCTTCACATCCTCCTCGTTTTCGATCCAGCGCGCCATTTTACTGCCGATCGGCTCCATGCGCACTTCCACATTGTACTCGTTTTTCATACGGTGCTCGAACACCTCAAACTGTAGTTGACCGACCGCACCGAGGATGACCTCCTCCGTGTGCAACGTCTTGAAATACTGGATGGCTCCTTCCTGCACCAATTGCAGGACACCTTTTTGGAACTGCTTGCCCTTCATGACGTTCTTCGCTGTGACACGCATGAAGATTTCAGGTGTGAACTGCGGCAGTTTTTCGAAGTTGAACGTCTTCTTGCCGCCGACGACTGTATCGCCGATTTGGTAGTTCCCCGTATCATAAAGCCCGATGATATCACCGGCTACTGCTACATCGACCGTTTCGCGGTCATCCGCCAAGAACTGCGTCGACTGTGTTACTTTAAAGGACTTGCCTGTACGGGCAAGCGTCATGTTCATGCCACGCTCGAACTGGCCCGATACAATCCGTACGAATGCGATGCGGTCGCGGGGGGCGGGGTTCATATTGGCCTGAATCTTGAAGATGAAGCCGGAAAACACCTTATGCTCGACCGGATCGATGAACTGCTCGTCTTCCGTGATGCGCGGCTGCGGCACCGGTGCAAATTTCAAGTACGTATCCAGGAACGTCTGCACACCGAAGTTTGTCAATGCGGAACCGAAGAAGACCGGCGTCAATTCACCACGGCGGATTTTCTCCTCCGAGTATTCATTCCCCGCTTCGTTCAACAGTTCGATGTCATCCATCGCCTGTGTATAATAGGATGTCACTTTCATCGGATGCTCTACTGCCAGCTCCCCATTTTCATCAAGTGGCAAATAACGGTCCTCTTCTTCCGTGCGGAACTGCTCGATGCGCTTGTTGTAGCGGTCGTAGATGCCAAGGAATTCTTTACCCATACCGATTGGCCAGTTCATCGGATATGCATGGATGCCCAGCACTTCCTCAAGCTCCTCTATCAGCTCAAGAGGCTCCTTCCCTTGACGGTCCAGCTTGTTGATAAACGTGAAGATTGGGATACCGCGCATTTTACATACTTTGAAGAGCTTCAACGTCTGCGCCTCAATCCCTTTCGCAGCGTCCACTACCATGACGGCACTGTCCACCGCCATCAGCGTACGGTACGTATCCTCCGAGAAGTCCTGGTGACCAGGTGTATCCAGGATATTCACACGGCAGCCCGAATAGTCGAACTGCATGACAGAAGATGTTACCGAGATACCACGTTGCTTCTCGATTTCCATCCAGTCGGAAGTCGCAAACTTCCCGCTCTTTTTTCCTTTGACCGTACCGGCATCGCGGATTGCGCCGCCGAACAACAGCAATTTTTCTGTAATCGTCGTTTTACCGGCATCAGGGTGACTGATGATGGCAAAGGTACGACGTGATAATATATCTTGTTCCAACGTCATTCGTTTCGTCTCCTTTTTTCAGCGGATAGATGATTGATCCTACTTATACCCGCGCAAGAAAGACACCATTTGCTCCTCTGTAGCGGAACAGGTGCCTTTCCAACATACTTACTTATTTTAAAAGAGTTGTACTGCTCGTTACAACCTTTTTCGCTCATTCTTCATAAATTTCCCGAGCAGGGCCGCCATTTTATAAAGTACATAACCAATCAGGACGGCCAGGGTGTTCAATATGACGTCATCGATATCCGTGCTCCTGCCGATGAAATACTGTACGCCTTCGATAAAGAGGGGAATTGCCAATGCTACAGCGAACATCCTCCCCCATTTTCTGAAAGACCGCCAGACAAGCGGGATGAAAAAGCCGAATGGGACGAACAGGACCACATTTCCCGCCAGGTTATAGAAGGCAATCCGGGAAAACGGCCCCTGGAGCTGTTCCACATAGGTGGAAATCGTGACAAAGGGGGTAAGGTTGTTGCTCTGATATGCATTTGCCGCCACTCCAATACGGACGCCCTCTACCCAGAATGCCGGGACGATCGTCTGTGAAAAAATACTGACGCTATACAAGAAGAACAGCAGCATGGCCATTTCCCTGCCAGGCCGCTTCTCCCTGTTTTTCAGCCATAGATGACGCGCGATTATATACACGGGTGCAAGGATTATGCAATACACGGCGGTGCTTTTTAAAAATTGTTCTATCATCCTGTTCACCTCTCTAAGTACCACGCTTTTTTCGGAGGAAGGTTTCGTCCACCAAGGATGTATGTTCCGCGGTAATTTTCCCCGCCTCCCCGGAACTAAACGTCCGCAGCATCTCCCGCCCTCTTTTTTGCATTTCCTTTGTTGCCAACTGGAAGACAGCATAAAAAAAGGGGCCGCCCGACAAACGGGCAGTCCCCTTCCTCATTATACAAACTTCAATTTTCCCGCTTCAATGGCGATTTCTGCATCGCTGTGTGGGTATTTTTTATCTTCAATGATTTGATAATCTTCATGTCCCTTGCCGGCGAAAATAATGATATCTCCTGGATTCGCCACTTCCACTGCATGCCGTACCGCCTCTGCACGGTCGCCGATGCAGGCGTAGTTTTCATGGAGCATGCCCTTCGCCAAATCACCTGTTATGCTGTCATACGCTTCATATCGCGGATCGTCCGTCGTCAATACAACATAGTCGGCGACTGAGGCCTTTTCCGCCATGGCAGGCCGCTTCGACTTGTCCCGGTTTCCGCCTGTTCCAACAAGGAAAATCAGTTTGCTTCCTTCCTTCTTATAAGGAAGTGCCGCAGCAATGGCTTTTTCGATTGCGTCAGGCGTATGGGCGTAGTCGATGAAAATTTGGATCGGCAGCTCTGTATGTACCTTTTCCATGCGCCCTTTGACAGGTGGCAGGCTTTCAATCTGCTCGACAATCTGCTCCATGGCAAATCCTCTGGAATAGAACGTCGCAGTTGCTGCCAGGATGTTATAGACATTGAATTCACCCAGCAGATGCATCGTTACCGGGAAAGTGCCTTCCGGTGTCAGCATATCGAAGTGCGTCATGCCATTTTCATAACGAATATTCTCTGCCCGGAAAAGCGCCTCATTCTTCAGCCCATATGTCCAGATCGGGAACGGCGTCAATTTTGCATAGCGTTCACTCCACGGATCGTCCGCGTTCAGGACAACGCTTTTATTTTTCGACAAATCCTGTCCGAGCTGGGAGAACAGCAGACCTTTTGCATTCCCATACTCCTCCATCGTTCCGTGGAAGTCCAGGTGGTCATGCGTCAGGTTCGTAAAGATGGCCACATCGTAATCCACTCCTGCCAGCCGGCCAAGTGCCAAGCCATGTGATGATACCTCCATCACCATTGCACGGCAGCCCTCCATTTTCGCCCGGAAGATCATTTGCTGGGTATTGAGTGCATCACTCGTTGTATTGGCCGATTCGTAGAGGATGCCATTCAGGTTGAAGCCGATTGTACCGGATAACGCCGATTTCTCCCCCAGGCCGACCATGATGTTATGGATGATGCCGGCTACGCTCGTCTTGCCGTTCGTACCTGTCACACCAATCATCGTCAGGTCGTTGGACGGGTAGTCGAAGAACTTGGCCGCCAGTAGTCCGAGCGCCCGGTCCGTACTATCGACGATGACCTGGACTACGTCTCCTGTCAAATCGAGCTGCCGCTCCGTCACGACAATCGTCGCCCCGCCATCTACAGCCTTCTGGGCGAAATCATGCCCGTCCACTGTATATCCTTTAATGCAAATAAATAAGGAGCTCGGTTGCACACCTCGTGAATCGATGGCAATATCCTTGATTGTATTGGGCAGACGCCCAATGATTTTTTTGTGCGGAAGAGCGCTTAAAATTTCTTCTGCATACATGCTTAATCCTCCATTTCAACTAGTGGTGACATGATATAGGCGAACAACAGCTGTGCCGTTGCCTCCAATGAATCGACATGAGTACGTTCATAGGCATGGCTGGATTCGATTCCCGGCCCAAACAATGCATGGCGGACATCGTAGCCTGCGCGGATGGCGGCAGATGCGTCGGAGCCGTAATACGGATAAATGTCCAGCTTGTAGCCGATGTTGTTCGATTTCGCCAATCCCACGAGATGGCGCGTCAATTCATAATGATACGGACCGCTCGAATCCTTCGCACAGATGGACACCGTGTACTCGTCACTTTCCTGTCCATCCCCGATGGCGCCCATATCCACCGCGATATATTCTACTACCTCCGAAGGGATGTTCGAGTTTCCGCCATAACCGATTTCTTCATTGTTGGAAATGTAGAAATGCGTCGTATACGGCAGCTTGCCATCATGTTCTTTCAAGTATTTCATCAATTCCAACAGAAGGGCTGTACTTGCCTTGTCATCCAAATGCCGCGATTTGATAAAACCGTTTTCCGTCTTTTCAAAACGTGCGTCAAAGGATACAAAGTCCCCCACTTCAATTCCGAATGCACGCGTATCCTTGGCTGACACTGTTTTCGCATCAATCCGTACTTCTATATGATTTTCATCACGTTTTAAATTATCCGCCCCACGGTAAACATGGACAGATGTTTCGTGCATCAAAATCGTGCCTCGAACCTTTTCGCCCCCGGCAGTGTGGATGGTGCAGTTCTCCCCTTCAACCGCATTCCAATTGAACCCGCCGATCATCCCCAATTTGAGGCGGCCGCTTGGCTTGATTTCTTTTACGATGGCACCCAGCGTATCCGTGTGAGCCGTCAGCAGACGCTGTTTCTCCTTGTTTTCACCTTCGAACGTCACAATAAGGGCACCTTTATTCGTCTTTTTATAATCAATGCCCAGCTCTCGCAGATAATTTCCCATGAAGCGCATGATTTCTCTCGTATAACCGGATGGGCTTGGAATATTCACCAATCGCTCTAATAAATTGACTGTGTTTTCTTCATTAAATTTGTAGCTCATGTTAAATCCCCCCTCGATTTCATTAATCATAACAAAATTCAGCATTTATCGACATAGGTAAATCATGTATCATAAAAATATTAACGTGATTTGAGGTGCAGAATGCAACAATTAGAAATTTTGCATAAACGCAATTTATTCATCTACTATTCCATCACAATAGGATTTGCTTTCTATTTTGCAGCTGTCATTGCAGGCTTATTCGAATGCGGCTACCTTCTCTATGTGGCCATCACCATCATTTTGCTGCTGGGAATCTTAATTTGGTTGAAAGTGCCGCCAAGAGCCATGCGGGTCCTTCTGCTCGTTACCTGGAACGCACTGATAGTCTTTGTCATTTTCATTAGCCAGCAGGCCCTTGCCTTTTACTGGTTCCTATTCTACATCTTGATGACAAGCATCTACCAATCGCTTTTTATCACGATAACCGTTTCGCTTTGGAGCATTATCCAGACGGCCATCATTCTATTCTTTTTCTTTGAACCAAAGGATTTGCTCCCTTCTGCGACTAATCAAATCTATACATTCTTCCTCCTCCTGGTATGCGCCATGGGATTCATGCAAATCCTTTCCATACGCCATCTTTGGAAGACAGTCGAGGATGCCAATCTTGAAAAAGAGCGAAAGCTTACTTCTACGGAAGCCTATCTGCGCCTCTTCTTCGAGCATGCAGAAGATGCCATCGCCGTTTTCGACCTGAATGATAAGATTGTTGAAGTGAATCCTGCGTTTGAAAGATTATATGGCTGGACACGGGAAGAATGCATCGGCCGTTCGCTTCCGCTCGTCCCGCCCGAAAAAGAAGCAGAGGCAAGGAAACGATTTCAGCAGCTACTGGAGGGGCAACGTTTCCATCTCATTGAAACCCAGGACATGAGAAAGGACGGTACAATATTTGATGTCCAAATCTCCTTGTCCCCCCTCTATAACAGATATGGCGATATGATTGCCGTCTCAGTCATCTCCCGTGACATCTCCCTTATCAAGGAAAATGAGCGTTTGGTCATACAGTCGGAAAAATTGAAGGTGGCTGGTGAAATAGCAGCAGGAGTAGCCCATGAAATCCGCAATCCGATGACTGTCATCTCAGGATTCATACAGATGATGACTGCCGACGAAAAGTCGCCGTACCGGGAATATACGGAGCTGATTCAATCGGAAATCGAACGAATCGACACCATCATCTCTGAATTCCTCGTCCTGTCCCGCCCACAGGCTAATACATATAGACCGGTCGACATCCGTCACATCCTGAACGAGGTGATTACGCTTTTTTCAATTGAATTCCAAAGTCGCCGTATCCATTTTTCTCTGGAGGCAGACGAAAAGTGCACGACCATCAATGGGAACGCAAACCAAATCAAGCAGGTGTTCATTAATTTGATTAAGAATGCCGTGGAAGCCATCGACCAGGATGGGCAGATTCTGATTAGGATAGGTGGCAATGAGGATGATGTGTGCATCTTGATACAAGATTCAGGAATCGGCATTCCTCCTCACCTGCTGGACCGTATTTTTGAACCATTCTATACAACGAAGTCAGAAGGGACAGGGCTCGGCATGATGATTACCACGAAAATCATCAAAGAGCACCAGGGGAGGATCAGCATCTCCAGCAAGGAGAATACCGGGACTGAAGTAGTAATCCGGCTGCCACTCCTTTCAAAAGACGAATAGGTACCCCAGTCATCCATCAAAAGCGTTCAATTGTTGAATGCACTTCCCGTTGCGAAGGCCTCCCACAGTATCAGCGCCTTCCCCTATGATTGGACGCATTCTGAGGAGGTGCTCCGAGGCTGCAGCCTCCTTTCTCTTCATATACAAGCAGGCCAGGAGAGGAAAAACGCCTCCTCTCCTGGCCGATTTACTATAGGTATCAAATTTCCGTAGTACACAGAATCCTTGCCATCCATTACTTCATGATGGCGCGCACCAATTTCACCTTCTGTTTATATGGCGGGAACAGCAAATTATTCGCCAGCTTTGAAGATCGCTTCAAGATGGACTTCGCATGCGTGAAGTTTTCAAAGCTCGCCTTGCCATGATATGCCTTCACACCTGAAGGACCGACGCCGCCAAACGGCAGATGGGCATTTCCTACATGCGTCACGACGTCATTGATGGAGCCCCCGCCAAACGGCAGCTCCTCCAGGAAGTATTCCATCGCCCCTTCATTTACCGAGAGCAAGTAGGCTGCAAGAGGCTTCGGCAGCTGCCTTACACAATGGATGACGCGCGGCAGATCCTCATAGGCCATGACTGGCAGGATTGGCCCGAACAGCTCATCTTCCATCGACGGACTGGACCAATCGATGTTCTCCAAAATTGTAGGTTCAATATAAAGATCCTCTGCATCTGTACGGCCACCAAATGTAATATGCTCCGCTTCCTTGTCTAAAATCGACTGCAGACGGTTAAACTGGCGTTCATTAATAATACGGCCAAAATCCTCGCTTTGCTGTGGATTCTTCCCATAAAATTGCGTGAGTGCCTTCTGCAGCTTCTGTACAAACTTTTTATAGACGGAACGCTGTACAAGTACGTAATCGGGCGCAACGCATGTCTGTCCGGCATTATTGAATTTCCCCCATGCGATACGCTTTGCGGCTACATCCAAATTGGCCGTCTGATCGACGATGGCCGGGCTCTTGCCGCCGAGCTCCAGTGCAATCGGCGTCAGCCTTTCAGCCGCAGCCTTGGCTACGATTTTGCCGACCGCTACACTACCTGTGAAGAATATATAGTCGAAAGAGGCATGAATGAGTGCCGTCACCTCTTCCCTTTCGCCCTCCACGACGCGCACATACTGCGGATCGAACGTTTCCTCGAGAATCGTCTTGATAATTGCCGCGGTATGCATGCTTGACTCCGAAGGCTTGACGATGGCTGTGTTACCGCCGATGATGGCACCAAGCAGCGGCTCCATGACAAGCTGGAATGGATAATTGAACGGCCCGATGATTAATACAACCCCGTAAGGCTCACGGACGATGAAGCTTTTTCCGGGTTGGAACTGGATCGGCGTCTTCACCGCTTCCGGCTTCATCCACTCATCGAGGTGATTCAACATGTAAGAAATGGAGTCGTATACAATCCCGATTTCCGTCGCATAGGCTTCAAATTCACTTTTGTGTAAATCGAGCTTGAGCGCTTGAATGACATCTTTTTCATATTTTTTAATCGTTTCCTTCAGCTTGACCAGCTGTGCTTTCCGGAATTCTACATCTTTCGTAGCGCGTGTAAAGTAAAACGTACGCTGCTCCTCAATCATATTTTCTACATCTGCTTGCGTAAAATTCACCGTCTAGTTCCTCCTTTTTTTAAAATTCGGATGAATAATCCGCCTGTCTACTCACATATTAACTTATATACATGACGTTTGTGATGTAGCCAAGCCCTTTTCGATAACGCATGTTACTAAAAAAATCGTAACACTTGCACCCAATGTTTACAAATAAAATCGCTAGGGTACAGTTATGCAACAACACAACGGAACATATATATTTCCACTTACAGAAGGAGGCAATTTTTATGATTATTACAGAGACATGGTGGGAGACAATTTTTTCTGGCGTACTGGCAATCGGAATCGATGAGAAAAAGCTGAGTCAACTAGAAGATGAATCATTCCTCTATTTCAAGGAACAATTGCCTGAAGCTCAAACCGAAAACGAATCCTAGTAGACATAACTAAATATGAAAATGAAGGAAAAGTGCAGGAAAGCCGGTGGACAGGCTTACACTGCGCTTTTTTATATGGAATCCATCCCTCTTTTGCAGCATGAAACCACCCGGCCCTTTACAGCCCCAAACCAGCCTGCGTATAATCGCTAGAGAAATAACTATAATAGCGAGGTGTCTGCATGTACCGGAAATTTACGAAATTTTATATGGTTTTGCTGCTGGCATTGATTGTCATAGGGGGTGCCGGCATATTCCTTTCTAAGGAGCCGAGCGAGGAGGAGCTTGCAGGTCTGGAGGAAGAGACGGCCGACAAGACGCCCGGTTACGCCACCTTGACGGTTCTTTCACAAATCGTGGAGGAGAATATGCCTGAAGCCCCCGTACTGGATATTCAGGTCTCCCCTCAAGGCGAGCAGGAGGAGGCGTTGCTGTTGCTGCAGGCGACGGAATTTTCAACAGAAGATGCCCTGCTCCAAAATACATTCAATCTGTTGCAGGATATCAGGCAGATTGATACGCTCCGTTCATTCACCATCACCTGGTGTACACTAAAGGAAGAAGAAAACGAGGAAGTACTGACACTTACTTTCAATCGGGAGGGGCTTGACCGGATTCAAGCCATCGACTACACCGAATTACCGTCCATCGCTGCCGATTACTACAAACACGACTCATTACAATAAAAAGGAGGAGGACGCCTCGAAATGCTTTTCAAGACGTCCCCTTTACCGCTTAGAAGATGGTTCTGATCATGTCATGGACATTACAGTAGGGATTATCGCGGCTGTCTTCATTTCGGGCATCCATCATTTCCTCGCAATTGCGTATGGCAATTTCATGGCGCAAGGCAATGGGCGCGATGATTTCCTCATTCCCTTTATTGTTTATGTAGCGCGTGACACCGAGGTATTCCTCCATTTTTTCATTCAGCAATGCACGCGGATAGACCTGTTTGACGTCGATTGGTTCGAAGTGGAGAAGCAGCCATAGCTCGAATGCCTCGTTTGTATAGGCGATGCGTATATTGTGTTCTGCACAGTAGGCATTCACCTCTGCCAGTTGCTTGTCGCTCAGGTCATCCTTATCGAATACAATCCATACTTGATCGAACGGCTGATGGCTTGCATCCCGGTATGCATGCTGCGCAAGCTTGATGGCAGACCGCTTGACGTTCTTTATCTTTAAGCTGGCCATTTTCGAACGCTTTAGAATCCGCATCTGCTCAAAATAAATGCGCTCCGTTTCTCCCTCACAATAAATAAGGATTGTTTTGCGTGAGGCGAGCCATCCCCTTTTCCTCGTACCCATCGCTTCCCCTCTCTTATCGATTGTTGTGATTGCTTGTTCCCTCCTGGACAATCCGGCCCTAATGTTGCAGAGCCTCATACTTATTCTATGAACGCCCGCCAGACAAGTTTCCTGCCGTTTTCGTGGAAACGAAAAAACCGGCAACCCCTATTGCCGGGATTACCGATTGATTATGAAATCATTCTGCATCTTGCATGACTTCCAGTTCTGCCATGATTTCCACTTCTTTTCCTACAAGCACGCCGCCCATTTCCAGCACCTGGTTCCATGTGATGCCGAAATCTTCACGGTCTACAATCGTCTTCGCCTCGAAGGCATATACTTCCTTCCCCCACGGATTTGTGCCCTTGCCATTGAAGACGGTGTCGAACGTCACCTCATTCGTTATGCCGCGCATCGTCAAATTGCCCGTCACAAAATAGCTGTCGCCTGTCTTTTTTATATCTGTCGATTCGAATGTAATGGACGGATGCTGCTCGATATCAAAGAATTCATCTGTTCGCAGGTGCTTGTCCCTCTCTTCATTTCGGGTATTGATGCTGGCCACATCGATATGGAAGGCGATCTTCGCCCCCGTCAAATCAGTCAGGTCTTGCGCTTCCACTTCTGCCTTGAACGTGTCGAATGTTCCTCTCACCTTTGAAATCATCATGTGCTTCACCGAGAAGCTGATGCTTGAATGCCCGGTGTCCACTGTCCATTTCGTCATGCAATCCCTCCTGTTTTCTCCCGAGTCCGGGATGTGTGATTGGCATTATTTGTACGTTGAAAATGTTCCCTTTATGCGCCCTTCTAAACATCTTCCGGCAGTGGCAAAAGGCATCCATATAGCACTAGGGTGGGAAGCTTGTCTCCTGCTGCGCCGAGATTCATCATTTGCCATCCGCTGACTTTATATGCTCTTTTATTGTGAGAAATAGGTGTATAACTATGCCGCCGGTGCCAACCATCATATGTTATTAAAGACTTACATCACGTGAAAAAGGAGGTTTGTCCATGTACGGAGGAAACTGGTCTAATCAGAATATGGGCGGCGGCTATGGTCGACCTGGTCAAAGCTGTCCGTCTCAAACATTCCCTACTAACTTTGAGCAGCCGGTGGTTTCACCCACAAGAGAATTTGTCCGAACAAACATCTTCAACACTGTCGTACCACATGTCCACCCATCACACACGCATACCGTCAACAAACACATGATTACTCATCAGCACTATTTCCCACATACTGAATCTGTGAGCAATGAGTGCTTTGAAACACATACAATGTGTGGAATGCCACATGACGGTTGTTGTTCCTCACGAAGAAGACGGCGATTCTAACCCACGTCATCGGCGAGAAGCTTTACATGCCTATTGAACAAGGAGCATCCCAGCAAAGCTGGGGTGCTTTTGTTGTTGGCTGATGCATTCTAGGCTTAACTGATAGGCACTGGATAAGCCCTATCGTTCATACCCGCAAAAACAGGTAGGCAGGGTCCAGTGCAAAACAAAAAATCTACGCGGATTGCCCCGCGTAGATTCTTCGAATTATTGGATGGTTCCGTTCATTTCCTTCAATGCCTCATGGACTTCCCCTACGGCATCAATCAGTTCCTGTTTCTGCTTATTGGTGAAATAGCTGTAGTTGACGTAGTCTTCCTTGCCTACCTCATAATACGCAAGGGCGTCATTCAGTCCGGCGAGCTTTTCAGTAACGTCAGCGGCTTGTTGCGCATCTGCCCGGGACATAAAGATTTTTACAATCTGCTCTACGGCCTCTGCATTCGCCTTCACGTCATATACATGGCTGCCTGCATAGCTTATTTCAGCCCCTGTCAATTGTTTGTCCGTCACTTGGGCGAGCATCTCCTCTGTACCGTCCAGCAATCGCTGGCCTTCCAGTTCCATTGTCGGCAGTTCTTCTCCAAGCTTTCGGATGTTCTCAGCAAGTTCATCGGCCACTGCTTCATAACCGGCAGTCGTCTTCTGATTGAACAGGCCATATTCCAGTCGGCGGAATCCTGTCACATTTTCTTCTTTCCCCGCTACAACCTGGGCGTCGATCTGCGCATCCAACTCGGCAAAGTCCGCTTTCATCGGCTGCAGCCGTTCATAATACATGCGGACAAGGGGATACAGCTTCTGTGCCTCCTCGAGCTTTCCTTCCTTTATGTACCCTGCCAGCATTTCTGTATCCGTAACGAATGCCTCCATCTGGTCTATGGCAAATGCCCGGAACTGTTCTGCTTCAGAAGATAAGTCGATTTCTTCCACCACTTGTTCTTCAACCGTTTCCTCTTCCTTTTCACTGCCGCATGCAGCAAGCGCAGCCGTCGCCAAAATGATGGCGGCTAGTCCTTTTTTAAATGTCATCCTTCTCACCTCTAGTAATTTAAGCGTTCTACTACCTTTGCATGCACGACGAATCGTTCCTCATCATCTACAGAGGTCGTGCATGTCGAAAATGTGGCAATCCGGTCCTCCACTCCGATGGCTACCGGCATGTCGATTTCCGAACGGCCCTTGATGTCTTGCAAAAAGGCGGCGTACGACTCATCCGTGAAATCCGTTTCGATATAATAGAAATCCGTCGTCGTTTCATAGGCGGCAAACACCTGTAGTTCATAACGTTTATCAGGCGTTTCATACAGAAAGGCCGGATGCGCCTCGGCATACGACTGATCGGCGAACTTTGACAGGTCCCCGAACATCGTGCCGTTCCTCAGGACATGCCCGTAGAAAATCGTATGGCGGCCGGGCTCCGGATCGTTCCGGTAGTCCATGAAGATGCTGCCGCCGCGGCTTTCTTCGTCAAGATGATTATGCCGCAGATAAAAGTCATTGTCCTCCGCCTGCAGGACAGGGTTGTCCAGCCTTGTCCCCTCCAGTGAAAGCCAGCCGATGATATGCGGGTTCACTTCCCGTAGCCCGTCCAACTTCCCATTGGAGACGAATGCCTGTACTTTCTCCAATTCATCATCAATTTTCACATACGAATATATATATTGAACGATCTGCACACCTGTATAGACCATGACAGCCATACAAGCCATTTGAATAATCCTCTTCATCGGCCGCCCCTTATATACTTACCGGCATCATATAAAGTCCTAGTTCCTCATCTTCGTGGAACACGGCATTGACACCATACACTTCCTTGATGGATTCCTTCGTAATGACCTGCCTTGGTTCCCCCTCGGCTACGATGCTTCCATCATTCATCAGGATGATATGGTCACTGTAGCGCAGTGCCTGGTTGATGTCATGCAGCACCATGACGATGGTCAGCCCATATTTTTCATTCAGCTCTTTCACCAGCTCCAGCAGTTCAAGCTGGTAATAGATGTGCAGGTATGTGGTCGGTTCGTCCAGACACAGCATTTCAGACTTCTGGGCCAACGCCATGGCAATCCATACACGCTGCCTCTCCCCGCCTGATAGCGCCGACAAGTCGTTGTCACGCTTTTCGAGCAGATTCGTGCAGGCAAGCGCCCATGCAACAGC
>JAZUQF010000131.1:0-8735 GCA_045605545.1 Lysinibacillus sp. | reverse complement strand
CAAAAACGCCATGAAGGCAAAAAGTAAGCAGCAGGGCGTTCAACTAAAAAAGGCCATTTGGAGCCGGTTCTAAGACGGTGGGCAATTGATAGAAATTCATCACGGACAGATATAGCGGTATTTTGCGCTGTTTGTGCTATAATAGGGACAATTGTGAGGAACGTGTAAAAACGTTCCTCATTTCAGTGAGGAAATAATTTTGTGGAAATCCACATCAGAAGGGACGGCACCTCGCTTTGCTACAGGGCGAAGTGTGTCCTTCTCATGTTTCGGAGGAAATATTGTTGGAAAATAAACGTCAAATCAAGAAAAGAAGTAACGTTGTTTCGTTTGTCCCGAACGGTGATTATTATTATCAAAAAGCACTGACGGCCCTAGAACGTGATCAAATGGAGAAGGCCTACAAATACATTAAGCGCGCTGCAGAGCTCAGTCCGGACGACGGGCTGATTTTAATGCAGTACGGCATATTGGAAATGGAGTCCCAAAACTTCGAACATGCATATGAATTGATTCATACAGCCTATCATCTGGACCCGAACGAACCGGAAATCGTCTTTATGCTCGCCGAGGTCTCCGGCTGCATCGGCATGATTCATGATGCCAAAAAATATGCACTCAAGTACTTGGATATGGAGCCGCAGGGCATGTATGCGGTAGAGGCGAAGGAAATCCTGGATTTCGTGGAGTTCGAAAAAGAAGTGCTTGAAAATCTGGATGAAAATGATTCAGAGAAAATGGTAGGGCAGGAGAAGGCTCGCCGGCTCATGGAAAAGGGCGACTTCGAAAAGGCGATTGAAGTGCTGGAGGAACTGATCGAGCGGTTCCCGGATGCCTGGGCCGCCTATAATAACCTATCGCTCGCCTACTTTTATATCGGTGAGGCGGAACAGGCGCGCGCCCTGCTGCATCATGTGCTTAGGGAAAACCACGGCAACCTGCATGCGCTGTGCAATCTGGCGGTATTCGCCTATTACGAACAAAACGAGGAGGAGCTCTCCTCCCTGCTGGACATCCTGGAGAAAATCCAGCCCTATGAATGGGAGAACCGCTACAAGCTCGGTGCGACGCTTGCACTGATCGGCCGGTACGAGGAGGCATATAAATGGCTCCGCTCCATGAGCAAGCGCGGCTACGAAGGTGATGCCGGCTTTTATTTCTGGTTGGCGCAATCGGCCTATTTTTCCGGTCATGAAGCGGCCGCCAAGCAAGTGTGGGCCCAGTTGGTCAAGCTCGACCCTACAAAGGAAGGATTCGAACCTTGGCTGCATGGCGCAAGTAAGTCGAATTCCCTTGAAAACAACCGCGACATCATTATTGATAAAATCAACAGCGGTTTTACATCCGATCGGCTGTTCGGTTTCTTCCTGCTGAAGCACTCTGCGCATAAACAGGAAATCATCGCGCATCCGAAATGGATTGATGTCGCAAACTATAATGAAGTTGAAAAATTATGCCTCGCCTATGCGCTCGGGCATGATTTCAGCAAGCTGGCAAAAGGTGAGCTCAGCTTCTTGCGCGCCATGGAAGTGGCGGAAATGATTGCGGCGAAATATGGAGCGATCCACCTTGAAGCCGCGCGTGTGCTGCAGCTTTGGTTTGCCTTGTTCGAGCTGGCCGTCGAGGCGGAGTACCCATTCCGGAATGTGAAGGCGCTGGCTGCGTCGGTCGACTATATGTTCCATTCGGCGATGGATGAAAAAGTGACAAAAAAGCAGTTTGCCGAGAACTATGGAGTCAGTACATCAACGCTGACAAAGTACTGTGACGAACTGATTGATTTTGTGCCGGCAGACGCGTAAGCATAAAAATTGAAACAACAATAAATATCGCATACGATATAATTATTAGATGTATTAGAGGAGGCTTCTCGAAATGGCAGAAGAAAAAATTTATGACGTAGTAATCATCGGGGCAGGCCCAGCAGGTATGACGGCGGCGGTTTATACATCGCGCGCAAAACTTTCCACATTGATGCTGGAGCGTGGGATTCCGGGCGGCCAGATGGCGAATACCGAAGAGGTGGAGAACTATCCGGGCTTCGATACAATTCTAGGGCCTGAGCTTTCGACGAAAATGTTCGAGCATGCCAAAAAGTTCGGGGCGGAATATGCCTACGGCGATGTGTCAGAAATCATCGACGGCGAGGAATACAAAACAATCATCGCAGGCAAGAAGGAATTTAAGACACGTACAATCATCATTGCGACAGGTGCAGAGTACAAAAAGATGGGCGTACCGGGCGAAAAGGAACTTGGCGGCCGCGGTGTGAGCTATTGTGCCGTATGTGACGGCGCCTTCTTCAAGGACAAGGAGCTTGTCGTTGTCGGCGGCGGAGACTCAGCAGTCGAGGAAGGCGTATACTTGACGCGCTTTGCCAAAAAGGTGACGATCGTCCACCGTCGTGATGAGCTACGTGCGCAGAAGATTCTGCAGGACCGCGCCTTTGCGAACGAAAAAATCGACTTCATTTGGAATTCGACTGTAAAGGAAATCCACGAAGCTGATGGCAAAGTGGGCAGTGTCACACTCGTCTCCACACAGGACGGGAAGGAAACGGAGTTCAAAACGGATGGCGTCTTCATCTATATCGGCATGCTGCCATTGACAGGACCATTCAAATCATTGAACATCCTGAACGAAAATGGCTATATCGTCACGAACGAAAAGATGGAGACGGCTGTACCTGGCATTTTTGCCGCAGGAGACGTACGCGATAAAATGCTCCGTCAGATCGTCACGGCTACGGGAGATGGCAGCATCGCCGCCCAAACGGCCCAGCATTACGTAGAAGAGCTAAAGGAAAAGCTCGCTCTATAAATTAATAGTACGTTAATCCTATTGTAACGTCCTTGCAATAAACACATCGTATAATAGATGGTGAAACTGACTATTATTAAAAAAGTTCCATCCCCTTTTATACTTACTTTAGGCTGTTTTACAGGCTTTGACCTGAAAACAGTCTCTTTTTGTGCATGTATTTTTGGAACGGAAGTCGCAGACAAGTTATAATAGAGAAAAGAGCATCAGATTAGAGGTGTGAGATATGCAAAGAATTGCGAATCTATTGGCCATACAGGATGGCCAGGTTTTATTGCTGCAGAAGCCGAGACGGGGCTGGTATGTTGCGCCGGGCGGCAAAATGGAGAGCGGGGAGTCCATCTATGAAGCTGCCGTGCGCGAATTTCAGGAGGAAACGAATGTAACACCTCAAGATGTGCACCTGAAGGGCGTCTATACGATGGTGATCAAAAATGGGGAGCACATGGTCGATGAATGGATGCTTTATACATTTGTAGCGCGCGGTGTGGAAGGGACCCCATTTACGGAAACACGCGAAGGGAAATTGGAGTGGCATCCTGTCGAGGAGCTGGAGACGCTTCCGATGGCCAAGGGTGACCGGACAAACCTGCTGTTTGCGGCCCATCAACCAGGAACCCAGTATGGAACATTCGAGTATACGGAGGATTTTGAACTGATCAGCGAACAAATTCAATCATCCATAGAATAAGGAAAGAGGAGTGAGGCGGAACATGGGGAATAGTCAGCACTACACACACGAATTAGTCATTATCACTGGAATGTCCGGTGCAGGAAAGACGGTGGCAGTCCAAAGCTTTGAAGATCTAGGCTACTACTGTGTGGATAATCTACCGCCGGAGCTGTTAACGACCTTTTATACACTAATGAGGAACTCGGATAAGAAGATTTCGAGAATTGCCGTTGTGATGGATCTGCGCGGACGTGAGTTCTTCGATTCCATGATTGATGCACTTGATATGCTTATACGGGAGGAAGAAGTCAAGCCCCATATCCTATTTTTGGATGCCGATGATGAAACGCTTGTGCGCCGATACAAGGAATCGCGCCGTTCCCATCCGTTGGCGCCTCTAGGCCTGCCGCTCGAAGGCATCAAACAGGAAAGGCAGATGCTTTCGGAAGTGAAGGGACGCGCCAAGACGGTGTTCAACACATCGAAAATGAAGCCGCGGGAGCTGCGTGAGCGTATAGCGCTGGAATTCTCCAATACTAGCACGCCGACCTTTTCAATCAACATCATGTCGTTCGGCTTCAAGCATGGTGTGCCGATCGATGCAGACCTCGTATTTGATATCCGGTTTTTGAAAAATCCACATTATGTGGAAGAACTGAAGTACAAGACGGGCCTCCAGACGGAAGTATCCTCGTATGTATTGGCAACCGATGAAACACAAGCCCTCATCGCGAAGCTGACAGACCTGTTCCAGTTTATGATTCCCCTCTATAAGGCAGAGGGCAAATCTCAGCTTGTCATCGCGTTCGGCTGTACGGGTGGCCAGCATCGTTCCGTGACGCTCGCCGAATACTTCGGCAAATTGCTCGGGCATACAGATCAGACAGTCATCACACATCGGGATATTGAGCATAGTAATAAGAAGGTAGAATGAGGTGAAGCGTCATAGAAAGGATGAGCGAATGAGAAAGAGAAAGAAAAAGATTGTCGTCGTAGGAGGGGGGACAGGGCTGTCTACATTACTGCGGGGATTGAAGATGCACCCATTTGACATCACTGCCATCGTAACCGTAGCGGATGATGGCGGTTCCTCCGGCAGACTACGCGATGATTACGACATTCCGCCACCGGGTGATGTCCGCAATGTCATTGCGGCCCTGTCCGATGTAGAGCCGCTGATTGAGCAGATGTTCCAATATCGCTTCATCCATTCCAATGAACTGGGCGGACATTCGCTCGGTAATTTGATGCTGACGGCATTGACCGATATTACCGGGGATTTCAGCTATGCGATTGCCGAAATGTGCAAAGTACTGAAGGTGCACGGCAAAGTCATTCCGGCTTCCAATAAGAAAATCACATTACATGCAGAATTAGAAGATGGTACATATATTCAAGGCGAGTCGCGGATTCCGGATGCTTCGGGACCGATCAAGCGCGTGTTCCTGGCCCCTCGGGATGTCCAGGCGCTGCCGGCCGCAGTCAAGGCGATTAAAGGGGCCGATATGATTGTCATCGGTCCGGGGAGCCTGTATACGAGCATCATTCCCAATTTGCTGGTGAAAGAAATTGGAGAGGCCGTTGTGAAGTCGGCCGCCCGTAAGGTGTACGTCTGCAATTTGATGACGCAGCGGGGAGAGACGGTCGGCTATACGGCATCAAAGCATGTAGAAGTAATCCATGAGCATGTAGGGGAGCCGTTCATCGAATCCATCCTGATTCATAATGACGAGCTGCCGCCATCTGTAAAAGCAAGCTATAAAGAAGAGAATGCGGAGCCGGTGCACTTCGATATCGACCGGCTGAAGGACCTCGGATTGCAAATATTCAAAGAAGAAATCGCCATGATTGAAAAAGGCACAGTCCGGCACCATTCAATGAATGTTGCCGATTGGTTGTGCAAATATACGGAACAGGTTGAAAATGAACAGTCAAGATTATTATGACAATATGATATGATAGTGCATGCATATTGTTTGAGAAAGGGGAGGATGAGATGTCATTTGCTTCTGAAACAAAAAAAGAGTTGACGCAGATTGAGGCAGAGGACCTGGGACTGAAAGCAGAGCTTTCCGCCCTCATCCGGATGAACGGCTCGCTCAGCTTTGCAAACAGGCAGCTGAGCCTCGATGTTCAAACAGAAAACGCAGCCATTGCACGGCGTTTATATACGATTGTCAAAAAGCTTTATAAATATAATGTAGAACTGCTGGTACGCAAAAAAATGCGACTCAAGAAAAATAATGTATACATTTGCCGCATTCGTGAAGGGGCAAGGGAACTGTTGACGGATTTGTATATTATTCTGGATGACTTTCAGTTCAATCATACGATTGCAAAGGAACTGATTCCGAAAACGTCACAGAAACGCGCCTATTTACGGGGCGCTTTCCTGGCAGGAGGTTCGGTGAATAATCCAGAGACTTCTGCGTATCATTTAGAGATATATTCACTTTATAAGGAACATGGCGAGGCGCTCGCCGATCTGATGAATGAATTCCAGCTGAACGCAAAGACAATCGAGCGCAAAAAAGGCTTTGTCACCTATTTGAAGGAGGCGGAGAAGATTTCCGACTTCCTCAATCTGGTGGGGGCCCACCAGGCGATGCTGAAGTTCGAGGATGTACGGATCATACGGGATATGCGCAATAGTGTAAACCGTATCGTCAACTGTGAAACGGCCAATTTGAACAAGACAATCGGTGCAGCCATCCGGCAGGTGGACAATATCCGGTTCATCGACAATGCAATCGGCCTCGATCAGTTGCCTGAGAAGCTGCGTGAAATTGCACGCCTGCGGGTAGAATATCAGGACGTGACATTAAAAGAGCTGGGCGAAATGGTGTCTACAGGAGCAGTCAGTAAATCCGGTGTCAACCACCGCCTGCGCAAGATTGATGAAATCGCCGAGGCGCTGCGGCGCGGTGAGCAAGTGAAGAGCTGAGCACGATTTTGTGCTCTGTTTTAAAAAATGGCAGCGATTTCAAGGAGAAATATTGTTCTTTTCCTTTATTTTCGCTAAGATAAAAGTAAATGGATGCACGGTTGTGAAAGGGAGTTTTGCGAATGATTGAAAACCAAGTGGAAGTAAAATTAAAATCAGGGTTACAGGCGCGCCAGGCCGCACTTTTCGTGCAGGAGGCAAATCGCTACAAGTCAGAAGTTTATCTGCAGAAGGATGAAAAGAAGGTGAATGCCAAGTCGATTATGGGCATCATGAGCCTTGCAATCGCCAAGGGAACGACAGTGACCTTGATGGCTGAAGGCGACGATGCCGATACGGCGGTTTCTTCCTTATCATCATTGATTCAGAAAGAGGATTAATTCGATTACACAACTCATCTGGGTTGTGTTTTTTTATTGGATGCACATCAAAAAAAGAGCGTACCCGCTTGATGCGGATGCGCTCTTTTAGCAGGAATGCTTATTTGCGGTCCATGATGTGGTCGATTAGACCATATTCTTTTGCACGCTCTGCAGTCATGAAATTGTCGCGGTCTGTATCGCGGGAGATGACTTCCAGAGGCTGGCCTGTTCTTTCAGAAAGGATTGTATTCAATTTCTCGCGTAGGAACAGGATGCGTTTTGCAGCGATTTCGATTTCCGTCGCCTGACCTTGGGCACCGCCAAGTGGCTGATGGATCATGACTTCAGCATTTGGCAATGCAAAGCGTTTGCCAGGCTCACCAGCTGCAAGCAGGAATGCACCCATCGATGCAGCCATACCGATACAGATCGTCTGTACTTTCGGTTTGATGAAATTCATTGTGTCATAAATCGCCATACCAGCTGTGATGGAACCACCTGGTGAGTTGATGTAAAGGGAAATGTCCTTTTCTGGATCTTCCGCTTCCAAGAATAGAAGCTGCGCAACGATGGAGTTGGCCACGTTGTCGTCGATGCCGCTTCCCAATAAAATGATACGGTCCTTCAGGAGACGTGAATAGATGTCGTATGCACGTTCACCCCGGTTTGTCTGCTCAATGACTGTAGGAATTAAATTCATAGAAATATCCTCCTTTAAAAAAGGTAAATTCGAATACTGAATGCTGATGAATTGCCCACCAGCTGTACCATTATCATACACATAATAGTCAAGGAAGGTCAAATATAAACTCTCCATGTTTTAGGTGTTGAAATTCTCTCGAAGAGCCTGTATAATGAATAAGGTACTGCTACTTTATATGTCCTCGTGGTGTAATGGATAACACTGAAGATTCCGGTTCTTCCGCTGGGGGTTCGATTCCCTCCGAGGGCGCCAAATATCGCTTATCAAACCTTGTATCAATCGCAAGGTTTTTTTCTTTGCCTGCGTAGGCTCAAGCATCCTCAAGAGGGGTGGCATGAAATGGACATATTCCTAGAGGAATCAGGTCTAGGAAAATCAATTCACTTGAAATGCAGGAATATTATTAGTAAATTAATAAAAACTGTATTTAGTTATGAGAAATCGCAAAAAAATATCTTAAAGAGATGGTTTACATCGTACTTTAGGTGTGGTATATTTTATCGATAGTCTCACTTTTATATCATGCCCAACCAAAGGGCGCCATTTTACTGTTTCAACTATATAAGTTTGATAGAAAGCCCAGATTCTGTTTCATTAGTTTAGCAGCCTGATGAAACCGAAGAAGAATGAATAGGATAAAATGAAGAACCTGTACCGATTCATTTTATCCTAAATTCGTTCTTTCTAAACTTTTTTGTTAAAAATTATTTGAAAATGGAATTTTTATCATACATAAAAGACTAGGCCGTCACTTTTCAAGTGGCGGCTTTTTTGCGTTCGTTCCTATAAAATCTATTGTTTGATTGCACATTCCACTACGGACGGATGCTTACGAGCTGGCTGTAACAGAAATTCACTTCATCAAGATTCTTCCAACTTAAAAGGCCAATCAAAACACCTAAAAAAATCATCATCCGTATACACCAGGAATTATGGTAGAAAACGAATATTTATTTGGTTAAGGGTAAAATTAGCTTGATATATGTTATAAAAATGCATCGGCATGAAAAAATAATCATTATTTATAAAATTTTTTGTTGTATATAAATTTCGAAATTACTATAATGGTTAATATCGAATAGACGCAACAATTGGCTGAAAATTGACTAGGAGGAATTATAGATGATGAAAAAAGGTTTATTTAAGGTGATGGCACCATTGGCGGCTGCTTCTTTTCTATTAGCGGCGTGCGGTTCGGATGATTCTACTGGCGCAGATGGAGAGATTACGAAA
>JAZUQF010000130.1:0-5999 GCA_045605545.1 Lysinibacillus sp. | reverse complement strand
CGCTTTCCACGGGCATGGCCTCGGCCTCCTCGTCGCTCGTGCCTCGGTGCTCCTGCCGCTTTGCTTTCGTCGCAAATAAATTTCCTGCGGGGTCTTCGGGCCAACATGATGTTGGTCACGAAGGCGTTGTCACACGATGTGACGCTATTATCCTTCGCTCCTTTTTCCCGTAGGAAGCTTTACTCTGTAGCCGTCAGCTACACTCTCGCCGCTTCCGCTACAATCCACTAGTGTGTCACTTTTTGTGAAGTCTTTATCTAAGAATCACGCTTTCTATCCACTAATATTTGGCTAATCAACACACTTGTAAAAATGATATACTAACGTTTTTATTCTGTTGCAGCTTTCTCTATAATAGTAAAAAGCTCTTTATCCCCCTCAACTATATACTCTGTGTATGAGTGTCCATCACCATCATCAACCGCTATCCCCTTTTCTCCTAGAAACATGAAATAATACCTGTTCAAAGTGATAGTCATCAGATAATCATTAGGTACTATTTGTGAATCGTCTTTTTTAAATTTCGTTTTTTCAAAAGCCTTTATCAATTCTTGCTGAGTTTTTTCTGTTAACTCAATCGGGATGATATTTGCTTCCTCATCAATCTTTTTCAATTCTATAAATGGCCCTTCTGTACTAAAATCAACATCTTCTAGAACATCCTCCGCAGAATAAATTGTCTCTGAGTTAAAAAAATACAAACCTATTCCAAGAATAAGAACTATAACAAAGCTGAAACTTATTATTAAAATAGAACTTTTTTTCATTCCCTCACCCCTTGAGCGTTGATCATATCATTTACCGCTTTCTTTCAATCGCAAGCTCCGGTCATTCAAATAACTGTTCTATAGATTCCAAAATTGAATCATCCTCTACTACATATTCTTCAGAGTTTTTCTTATTTCCGTTGTAGTCATACGGTGTCAGAACAAGTCTGTTATCAATTCTAATTCCTAATGCTCTTTTTCCGTCTTCTCTAATCGTTATCCAGTAAGTTTCCGTCAATGCTCCATCCACATTTTTTTCTTCTTTTAATTCAGCATTTAGAAATTCAGTAAACAGTTCTTCGGCTTGTGCTTCTTTGATGATGATCTTTTTATCATCAGAGCTTCTAATGATCTCTATTTCATTTACACGGGAACGATCGATTCCATCCCCAAAATCCTCCTCTTTCAATGTTGTTTCATTATTAGAGAGCAAGAGGAAGCCTACAATCAACAAAATACTCATAACCAAAATGGAACCAACTATTTTTTTCATTCATGCGCCTCCTAAACAATTCGTATCATTTGGAATATCCGATTATTCAACAAGCAACCCTCTAAGATAGACTTTTCAAAGTACCTATCGTACAGGGTACCGTCACTGTCCAGCAGATGTTTTTGGTATGACGCTTTTAAATAGTCTAAAGAATCCATCTCCATTTTGAATGTTGTAAGTTGCTTCAACCCCTTCACTAGCAATGCGTAGGCGTTTTCCTTCCAAAGACATAAAGAATTGATAGCCTGTATTTATTGTTAGGTATAGGTAATAGTCCATAGGAGCAGATATATTTTCCGCTGATGAATTATAATCGTATTCGGTCAGTTCCCATTGTTCCATTGCATCGATTAATTCTTGTTCATCTTCCTCTGAAATAGCGATTCTTATTGGTGCTCCTAATGGATTTTCCTTCTGTATATCCAAAGATTTTTCTTCCACGTTGAAATCTGCAGAGAATAAATCATCAGATAACGCCTCTTGCATAGTGTAGACTTTTAGGTTTTCATTGGCATTTGTGCTGTTATATTTCGATACCCCAAATCCAATAGCAATAGCAACAATTGCAATCAGACTGATAGACGCCCAAATTTTACGCATACATTCACCCCATTGAATTTTCTTTCATTATACTAAAATAAATGGAAATTCACTACCAATCCAAAGGGCTATTTGGCTTGTATGGCTATATAATACCTTACAGATGTACCTATCTGATTGGCCAGGCAACCTTGCTTTATAAGTGATGCCATATTGATTTTCCGACGTCATTAAATGCCGTGGACAAATAGATAGAAGAAAACGAAAGTCACTAATTAAGCTTCGCTTGAATTAAGGTCTTCCTACACTAAAAAAAGAACACGACCTATTCGCCATGATGGATAGGTCGTGTTCTTTCATTTTCTCTTCTAATTCGGTACCTTTCGCTCGGCCAGTTAACCGCCTTCCTTCCCTTTCCCCGCAACGGATAAATACACGACGAAGACTAGCATCAGCAGCATACCGACATATTGCCAGACATGCATCGATGAATCGAGCCAGATGACGGAGATGACTGTCGCCGCAAGCGGTTCCACGCTCGACAGTACACTTGTTTCGATGGCTGAAATATAGTTCAGGCTGCCCAAAAACAGCACGAATGCCGCAGAGCCAAGGATGACAAGCGCCGCCATCATCCACATGACGGTCGTATCCTTCAGTAGCGCCCACTCATCGGATGCCCAGATGCGGCCGATGACACCAAGCTCGATGCCGCTCAGCAAAAGCCCCCATGCCACGACGACCAGCACGCCCCACTCCTTCATGAGGCGGGCCGGATACAGTGTATAAAAGGCGTAGCTAAAGCCCAATGCAACTCCCCATGCAAGTGCCGCATTACTCACCAGCAAGGACTGGATAGAACCGTTCGTGAGCAATAAAAAAAGCCCCGCAAGCGTCCCTGCAATGCCGATGACCTGCGCCTTTGGAGGCCACTTTTTATGCTTGGCCGATATATATACGACGATGAAGATCGGTGCCAGAAACTGCAGCAATGTTGCAACGATGGCGTTGCTCTCTTCTATCGATTTGACGAATGTAAATTGCAGGCCGAGCATGCCTACTATACTAAAAATCAGTAATTGATTGCGCCAGGCCGGCAGCTGCCAGATGCGCAGTACATCTTTGCCGCTAAGCTGCAGAAAGAGCAGAAGCAGTGTCCCTGCGATGATCAGCCGCACCGACAGCATAAAAGAAGCCGTGATGGAAGTGGTATGCAGCAGCCACTCCATCATCGGACCCGTCGCCCCCCAGAACAGGGCCCCTGTCACAATCATGAGAATTCCTTTTAGACGATTCATTTCTTTTTTTACTCCTCTTCAGCTTAATGGCCAACAATATTTTGACTGTCCGAAAATTGTCACCACAGCATTTTAGTAAAAATGCAGCTTCATTTGATATAATACGTTTACGAGCATAGATTTCTTGTTCATAATAGAAGTTGAGGTGAAACTATGTATAGAACAACAGAAGAACGCCTGCAGGCACTGGAGCAGCAGATAGCCCGACAAGCCTTCCAGATCACCCTCCTGCAGAGCCTGGCTGCGAATCACGAAAAATATGCACTATACCAGTACGTCATTTCCTCCAACATGAGCGAAAATACTTTTTATTCCCTCCAGCAGCTGACGAAACAGTACGAACGGAAGCTAAACAACGGAGAGGTATTCACACTCCTTGATTTTTTAGCGGATTACAAGTCCGTCCTGACAAGGGACGGCCTATTTTTAACGAGCGCCGAGCTATCGGAGCTGATTCCTAAATGGCTGGGCGGCGCAAATGGGGGCATCGGCTTTTCGCCTGAGCTGCACCATTTCTTTTATGGATGACATCCACGGAAGTTGCGATGGCTGACCTACGCCCAACGCTCCACCAGGCGGTTGCTGGCGTATGCCGATCAGCAAGATGCTGTCAATCGCCTTTTGGCAGGACAGGCCCTGTGCATAGCTGCCTTGCTTCCACCTAAGCGCATGCCTGCCGAAAGTTGTTGCAAAAGCAGCACCAATATACATACTTGTTCATTTAACCACCGCCAGCCGTTCTTGTAAACAGCTGACGTATAACCAAACGGAACTCCCTGTTTTTCCAGCCTGTAACTGCCCGGAGGAGAAGATATCGATTAGTATCTTCTTAACATAAAAAAGGGCCGCCTGAAAAAATTCCGCCATCCTCTCTACAAAGGAATGGCGGAATTTTTTTGCGCCCATAACAGAACCTATGCTTGTGGGCAGCAGCAGATTCAAAAAGGTACTGTACGTTAAAAATGCCTGCCTCCCGTACATCTCCTGCTTATATAAGTCAGTTACTGTCTATGCAGAAATGCCGTAATTTCATCAATTGTCTCGAGGATTTCCTCCTGGAATACATCGTTCCTCGTAAAATAGCTGTGGATGAGGCCTGATGCAATCGACTGCGTGACGGGAACGCCCGACTGCTCCAGCTTTTTGGCGTAGGCAAGCCCCTCATCGCGCAGCACGTCATTCTCCGCCACCAGGACGAACGCCCTCGGCAGCCCTGCCAGCTCCCCACGCAGAGGGGCAAGGAGCGGATTGTCCACATCTTCCTGTGAACGGATGTAATAGTCGCCGAACCATCTCATGACATCCCCGTCGAGTCCGAACCCCTCCCCGTATACGATGTAGGACGTGCTGTCATACGATAAGTCCGTCACCGGGTACAGCAAAATCTGTGCATCAATCGCAAGACGATCTTCCCTGGCAAGCTGCGTGACGGCAGTCGCAAGGTTCCCCCCGGCACTGTCTCCTGCAACGGAAATGCAGCCATCCGACCTCACTACCTCTCCTTCCTTGACGGCAAGGAAGGCGTCATATGCATCGAAAAGCGGAACAGGGAATTTATATTCAGGCGCCAGCCGGTATTCCACTGAAACGACAATTGCTTCCGCCTTTTGAGCCAATAGCGAGCAGCTGACATGGCATGTATTCAAATCATTCAGCACCCAGCCGCCCCCATGATAATAGATGATGACTGGAAATGGCCCTTCTCCTACAGGCGTATAGATACGCATCGGAATTTCGTATCCGTCTCGTGCACGCACCACCCTGTTCTCAATGGAAGCTACCTTCCCCGGCTGGGCATCAGGCATCGGAAACTTTGCCCGCATCTGTCTCGCCTCTTGCGCAGTCATTGTCGTCAATGATGGAAGCCGGCTGCAAGCGGCCAAGTACTCCTTCGCTTTTTCTTTTACATATGTCATACTGCTCACCTCTTTTTTAATACCTCTAATCCCTATAAATTTAGTATACTTTAAAGGATGACGGATAGCAAACAAAAAATCCCAGTGGCTCTACGTCCACTGGGATGATGCTTTACATGCTTTTCAGTTTTTCATATTCGAGCTGCAGCTTTTCAATCCGTCTGCGCCCTTCTTCCCGGTTGCGGATTGTTTCTGCCTGGATTTGCTTCGTTTCCTCGATGCCCTTCATGATTGTCTGCCATGTCGTCTCCATCGTTTCAATCGAAATGCTCGGTGCACCGGACTGGCGTGCGATGTTCACTGAGTTCTGACGGATGTTTTCCGCATTGCGGACAAGCATTTCATTCGTACGTTTATCCAATTCTGCCATGGAGTCCGATACCAGCTTTTGGCGTTGCAGGGTTACAGCGTGAACGAGACCCTGCTTGAAAATCGGAATCGTCGTGATGAAGGCGGAATTGATTTTTCCGATCAAGTGGTTGTTCCCCTGCTGCATGAGGCGGATTTGCGGAGCTGACTGGAAGGACACCTGCTGCGCCATTTCCAAATCATATTTACGCTGTTCAAGCAGCTCGATGCTGCGTCTCATTGTATCGAGCTCCATCAACGCCTCCTGGTCGCCCTGGTTCCCTTTCGCCTCCAATACAGGAAGCTGATTATGCAGCTGCTCCAGTCTGACATCGATTGCTGCGACATGCTCGCTCAAGCTTTGGAAGTAGCTCAGATTTTCATCATACATCTGCTCAAGCTCGATTGTATTGCGCTTCATTTCCACTTCATACTTTTGGATTTCACGATGGACCGCATCCACTTCCTTGCTCATGTTGTCGTACTTTGCAAGGATGCGCTCCAGCTGCTCCTGGCCACGCTTGAACAGTCGCTTCAGGAAGCCGCCCTTCTTCTCCTCTTCCAAAAACTCTTTCGGATCGAAGCGGTCCATGATTTTGTTGAGATTATTCAGCAGGACGCTGGATTTCTCTATATT
>JAZUQF010000129.1:0-6244 GCA_045605545.1 Lysinibacillus sp. | reverse complement strand
TCCCTATGTTATCCTCATACAGCTGCATGAGCGCCGGTATACCTGGTATAGCCAATACAGCCACTGTCACGATGCCGGTAACCTGCTTTCTTCTCTTCGTTTTGAAGAAGCCGAAGCAGATCATCCCGATGATGAGGTACAGCATGCCGACAGCCGCAAAAATGAAATAGCTGTATACCGGCATAAGCATGATCAGGGCCATGAATCCAAGAGGCACACCGATGAACAGCAGTGCAATTGTCCCCAGCGCGAAAGCCGTAATTTTATCTGCCATTTTATCCCTCCTCTTTATCATCATAACGCAAAAAAGGGCGAAGATGTTTCCCGTAAAACATCTTCACCTAAATAAGTTAGTTGAACTTCACCATATGGTATTTTTTCTTGCCTCGGCGGATGATGGCGAATGCATCCTCCAATCGGTCTTTTCCATCTACTGTGTATTCCAGATCCTGAATCTTTTCGCCGTTGACGGAAATCGCTCCATTCGTCACGTCTTCACGCGCCTGACGTTTGGAAGAGGAGATGCCCGCCTCTACAATCAATTCAACGATATTCTTATCTTCCTTCGCCACTTCCACGGAAGGAATACCTGTAAATGCCGTCTTCATTTCCTCAACCGATAAAGCTTTCAAGTCCCCTGAGAATAAGGCTGCTGTAATGCGTTCAGCAGTTGCCAATCCTTCTTCCCCATGAATCAGCTTCGTCATTTCGGCAGCCAGTGTTTTTTGCGCCTTGCGCAAGTGCGGCTCTTCCTGGACGGACACTTCCAACGCTTCGATTTCTTCTCGTGATAGGAACGTGAAGATCTTCAAGTACTTCACCACATCCGCATCCGCTGTATTGATCCAGAATTGGTAGAATTCGTACGGTGACGTCTTCTCTGCATCCAGCCAGACCGCCCCGCCTGCCGTCTTACCGAACTTCGTGCCATCCGCCTTCGTAACGAGTGGAATGGTGATGCCGTAAGCCTTTGCATTGTCGTCGTGCGTCTTACGGATGATTTCAAGACCCGTTGTGATGTTGCCCCACTGGTCCGATCCGCCGACCTGGATGCGTACGTTGTGGTTGTCATATAAATGATTGAAGTCGATCCCTTGGATGATTGTGTAGGTGAATTCTGTAAACGAAATGCCCGAATCAAGACGGGAAGCGATTGTATCTTTGCCAAGCATGTAGTTGACATTGATCAGTTTTCCGTAATCACGCAGGAACTCGATTGTACTCATTTTTCCAATCCAGTCGTAGTTGTTCACCAATGTCGCGGCATTGTCGGCACCCGAATTGAAGTCGAAAAGTCTTTCAAACTGCTTCTTCAGGCCCTGTACGTTCTGGTCGATCTGCTCGACCGTCTGCAGCTGGCGCTCTTCTGAACGGCCGGATGGGTCTCCCACCATGCCAGTCGCACCACCTACCAGCAGTACTGGTGTATGGCCCGCCTGCTGGAAGCGGCGCAGTGTCAATAAAGGTACGATGTGACCGATATGCATCGAATCGGCAGTCGGGTCGACCCCTACATATAATGATACTTTCTCTTCATTCAACAGCTTCTCCATGCCTTCAGCATCCGTCTGCTGGTAAAGAAGGCCACGCCATTCCAAATCTCGCAGTAATTCGTTCGTCATTTTTTCTCCTCCTAGTTTAGGTTTAATTTATCTTGCAGCCGGGTATAATTCATTACTATTGGTTAGCTTCATTGAAAGAAATGGCTGCCGGAGCATATTCACCTGCACGTTGGTGAAGCGATGCCCACCGGCGGCCTCCTCTTCTGAATCCCATAAAAAAAGCCCCGCACGCAAATTTGCATGCAGGGACGTCTATACATAACGCGGTACCACCCGGCTTGAAGAAATCTTCTTCCACTCGAACCGTCTTATCGCGACGGACACGTCCAAACTCCAAGAACGTACTTCATGCACATGCTTTGACTGACTTCCACCAACCGCCAGCTCTCTAATACAGGGAACATGCTACACTACTGCAATCTCTTCTACGCTTGAAAAACTATACAGACTATTCTACCCAATCTTTTCGGATTGTCAATATATTGCGCCGTCAATTCGGAAATATGCTATAATGATTTAGGTTTAGGAGGTCGAGTAAGTGAAGGAATGGATCGAACAATTAAATGAACGAATCGAATCTTTTGCTAATTCCGAATGGGGCCGCCGTTTACGCATTACGGGTGGCGTCTTTTGGAATTTAGCTTTATTATTCATCATCTTTTCTATTACGGCAGGGATATTCGCCGTATCGGTCGGTGCAGGCTATTTCGCCTCGCTCGTTAAGGAGGAGCCTCTACGTTCAAGCGCAGAAATGCGTGAGCAGATTTTCAATTACGAGGAAACAAGCGAACTCTACTTTGCAAACGATATCTATATCGGAAAGCTCCGCACCGACCTGGAGCGCCGCGAGACTTCCCTCTCTGCCGTGTCGCCGCTTGTCGTCAATGCGGTACTGGCGACAGAGGATGAATATTTCCGCGAGCATAATGGGATTGTGCCAAAAGCGGTACTCCGCGGCTTGCTGCAGGACGTCACGAATTCTTCCACTCAGACGGGTGGTTCGACACTGACACAGCAGCTGATTAAAAATCAGATTTTAACGAATGAAGTATCCTACGAGCGGAAGGCGAAGGAAATCCTTCTTGCCATGCGACTTGAGCACTTCATGACGAAGGAAGAAATTCTGGAGGCGTATCTGAACATCATTCCATACGGTCGTAACTCGTCCGGCAACAATATTGCCGGAATCGCCACTGCGGCTGAAGGAATCTTCGGCGTAAAACCGTCGGAACTGACGCTCGCACAGGCCGCCTATATCGCCGGAATCCCACAGGCGCCTTTCAAGTACACACCTTTCAAACAGACGGGTGAACTGAAGGACGAGGCAGGCCTTAAGCCTGGTATCGACCGGATGAAAACCGTACTGCATCGAATGAAGGAAGTAGGCTATATCACGGAAGCGCAGTACAACGAGGCAGCGAATTATGACATTACGCAGGATTTCCGCGATCGGGTGCCCCGCGCTAACGAAATGTATCCTTGGATTACGGTTGAAATTGAAGAACGCGCCAAAGCTATCATGGCAAGAATATTGGCAGAACGGGACGGCATCGACCCTGAACGTCTGGATGAGGAAGAAAACCTGCTGAAGAAGTATACAATTTTAGCAGACCGTGATATCCGCTCTTCCGGCTACCGCATCTACTCGACAATCGATAAGGAAATGTACGACAAGATGAACGAGGCGGCAAGAAACTTCAAATATTACGGACATACGTATACGGAAATGACTACAAATGAAGAAGGCGAGGAAGTCGAAGTCCAAATGCCTGTCCAGGTCGGCAGCGTCCTGATGGAAAATTCGACGGGCCGTATCATCAGCTTTGTCGGAGGACGTGATTTCTCCCTTAAGGATTGGAACTATGCAACACAGGCAAAACGTTCAAACGGCTCTACAATGAAGCCGTTGCTTGCATATGGACCAGCACTGGAATATGGAATCATCGGTGCAGGAAGCCCGGTAGTCGATGTGAAATTCACAAGAAAATCCGACGGCTATAGTCCTTCCAACTATAATGAAAATGAAGAACGCGGCATCATCCCGGCACGCGAAGCCCTGGCACATTCACAGAACCTACCGGCCTTACGCCTGTATGATTCTATCATTGACAAAAAGCCAGCTACATTCCTTGAAAAATTAGGATTCTCCAGTCTGACGGAAGGAGACTATACCAACTTGTCCACTTCGATTGGTGGTCTCCACCTAGGAACGACTGTCGAAGAAAATACAAACGCATACGCCGCCTTCGCAAACAGTGGCCAGTTCATCGATGCCTACATGATTGACAAAATCGTTGATTTGGATGGCAATGTCATTTATGAGCATAAAGTCGAGCCTACGCCAGTATTCAGCGCTGAGACTTCCTATATGATGACTGATATGCTGCGGGATGTATTCGAGTATGGAACAGGCACACGTGCAAAAAGCATGCTGAAATTCTCAGGGGACTTTGCGGGAAAAACAGGTACGTCACAGAACTACCGTGATGTATGGCTTGTCGGCTATAATCCGAATGTGACGCTTGGTGTATGGATGGGCTATGACCAAAAACGTACATTGAATACATTCAACAGTACGTACTTCCAGCCAAGCACGCGCGTCAACATGCTGTGGGCAACACTGATGAACTCGGCCTATGATGCCAATAGAGAGCTGGTCGGTACACAGGAGCGCTTCTCAAAACCTGAAGGCGTAGTCAACGCATCCTTCTGCGGCATTTCAGGACGCCCAGCGTCTGCCGCATGTTCAAGCGCAGGACTTGTACGCTCCGACCTGTTCAACCGTGCATACTTGCCAAGCGGTACAGATGACAGCTTCGCATCGGGATCTCCTGTTGTGGAAATCGACGGCAAGCATTATCAGGCACTATCTTCTACACCTGCCGAATTCATTACAGGCAGTGGTTTTGGATTAAATCCTGATTTCGCCAAACGTATGCTAGGCCGTCTTGGTGGCGATGCTTCCAAGCTATTGCCGAACAAGTCGTCGTTAAGCGTCTCCTCCTTGAGCGCGGGCTCATTCAATGCAGACGGTTCTCCGCCTGCCGCTGTGTCCGCTTCATTAAACGGGAATACGCTTAGCTGGTCAAAATCAGGTTCAAACGATGTAGTCGGTTACCGGGTATATAATGTGACGGGCGGCTCAAGATCGCTTGTGACCTCTGTCCGCAGTTCCGGCGGCCGCAGCATTACCGTCTCTCCTGGCAATGCCTATACGGTGGTTGCCGTCGATATTACAGGATTGGAATCAGGCCAGTCCAATATTGTATCAACCGAAGTAGCGCAGCCATCCACTCCTGATGATACCGAGCCAAACACGGAAAATCCGAACGGCAATGGAAACGGTAATGGTAATGGAAACGGTAACGGTAACGATAACGATAACGGACAGGAAAACGGTACTTCTCCAGGCACTGGAGATGGCACTGATAATAACGAAGATGAAACAAACGATTCAGATGTAGACAGCGGCACTGGCGAAGGGGAGAACCCACCAGAGTCAAACGATTAACCAAAACGCCGTACAGGACAGTCCTGTACGGCGCTTTTATTTTTTAGCGGTGGTATGATGCCACCTCTATGAGATGACAAAAGGACTGCACCGATACGACAACTTATCGGGCAGTCCTTTGTTCTATTATTTTTTCAATACTGTTTTCAAGATGCCTACCGCTTCATCGATCTCCTCTTTTGTCACTGTCAATGGCGGAAGCAGGCGAATCACTTTTGGCCCTGCAGCAACTGTAAGCAGTCCCGCCTCATCCAGGGCTGTTACGTATGGAGCCACTTCCTCTCCCCAGCCGATGCCCAGCATCAGACCCTTTCCATTCACCTTTATACCCGGCAGCTCCTGATATAGTTTGTCAATGAAGTAGGCCGACTTCTCCTGCACGCCTTGCAGGAATTCATCATTGAAGACTTCCCCAAGCACCGCCTGCGCTACAGCCACGCCAAGCGGATTGCCGCCGAATGTGGTACCGTGCGTACCGGCACTAAATGTGTCGAACATTTCCGCTGTACCTAAGATGCCGCCAATCGGGAAGCCTCCTCCAAGACCTTTCGCCATGGATACGATATCCGGCTTCAATACCGTCTGTTCGAACGCAAAGCGTGTGCCTGTACGGCCGATTCCCGTCTGCACCTCATCTACAATCAATAATACATCCGTCGCCTGATGGATTTCATGGATGGCTGCGGCAAATTCATCCGTTACCGGGTTGACGCCGCCCTCCCCCTGGATCAGCTCGAGCATGATGGCCGCCGTTTCGCCGTCGACCGCCGCCTTCAGAGCCTCCACATCATTGAACGGCAATGTCACGAATTCGCTCACAAGCGGACCGAAGCCGTTGCGCACCTTATCCTGCCCAGTTGCGCTCATCGCCCCGAATGTACGGCCGTGGAACGACTGCTGGAAGACGATGATTTTATGCTTGCCTGTATGTTTGCGGGCCAGCTTGATTGCCGCCTCGTTCGCCTCTGCTCCACTGTTGCAGAAGAAGGCATGCGATAGATGAAGGTCCTTCACAAGCGTGTCAGCAAGCTTTTCCTGCCCCGGGCTTTGGAACAGGTTGCTGATGTGCCATAGCTTTTCGCTTTGCTCCTGGATGGCCTTGACGAGCACCGGATGCGCATGGCCCAGCGCGCACACCGCAATACCGCTCGTAAAGTCCAGATAGCGTTTG
>JAZUQF010000128.1:0-4192 GCA_045605545.1 Lysinibacillus sp. | reverse complement strand
ATACCTTTTCTGCATTTGCTTCAGTAACTGTCCATTTTCGTATTTGTACAAACATATTCAATCGCTCCTTTTTTTAAGAAAAGTGCCTTTCCATCCGGCACTCGAAAATCCTTACTTGCTTATCTTTTCATGCTTGTTGATGGTAACTGCTCATCCTCAATAAAAAAGTTTATGGTTGGACTGCACATTCCACTACGGGCGGACGCTTTCCGCGGGCGAGGCCAAGCCTCCTCGTCGCTACGCTTCTGCGGGGTCTCGGCTGTCTCGCTTGTCCCGCTGGAGTCGCCACCTTTCATTCCATGTGCTTTTTTCTCTGATAAGAATAAGGTAGATTATCCGAGATGAAGAGAGTTAATCAGTGTTATATAATTTCAGTCCAGTAACTGAACAGTTGCTAAGTCTATTGATTATTCAAATATTATTTGATGGAAAGCGAGCCGGCTGTAGCGGAAATCCACTTTCCGGAAGATTCCGCTAACATTAAAAGGTAAATCAACCTCAACGAGCATGAAAAGATAAGCAAGTAAGGATTTTCGAGTGCCGTATGGAAAGGCACTTTTCTTAAAAAAAGGAGCGATTGAATATGTTTGTACAAATACGAAAATGGACAGTTACTGAAGGAAATGCAGAAAAGGTATTGGAGCGATTCAAAAAGAAGCCGGATCAGGGGCCGTCTTTGCTCGAACAGCGTGAAGGGTTTATCGGCCGGGAACTGCTGGTGAAGAATGTCCGCCGTGGTGAAGAAGAAGTTGTCATGATCATCCGTTGGGAATCCGAAGAGGCATGGAAGGCCTGGGAGAAGAGCCCTGAGCATATTGCAGGCCATAAAGCGAAAATCAAGGAGCATGGTGGCAAGCCTCCGAAGCCGGAATACATCATCAGTATGGAGCATGGGAATTATACTGTAGTGGAATAGTGAGGATGGGACGTGGAAGGTGCATGTAAAGATAACTTCTTGCAGCATCCAGCGGAACCATGCATAGAGTGGATATATGGAGCTGCCCGGAAAGTAAAACCTTTCTAGGCAGCTTCTTTATTTATCATGAAAGGGTAGAGTATATATAAGGGGAAGAGGTAGAACAATACAGTAAGGAGGCTGTGCGATGAAAAAGTGGGCTGATTTAGGGGCGATTCCTGCATTTTTGCTATTTATCACTTTAGCGTTTACATATGAGAAGCTGCATGTAGTTGATGAAAAAATGGCGTCCTGGCTTTATGGCAACAAAGTGATTGGGGTATTCCACTTTTTGGGTGAAACGAAGGTGATGATTGTCGTAACGATAGGGCTGCTAATTGTTTATGCGGTCCGCCGTAGCTACCTGGGCATGCTGTTCGTCATCTTTTCAATAGGTGGGGGAATCGCCCTCAATCAACTGGTCAAACGGATTGTGGAGCGCCCCCGGCCGGAGCTGCCCGATCAGCTTACAACGTACAGCTTTACATCGACGCATGCAACCATCGCGCTGTTGCTGTTATTCACGACCGCCTACATCATAACCGAGTATAGAGGAAGGCGGAGTATAAAGGTGATGGTATGGAGCCTTGCCATCGTGCTGGCCGTTTTAGGCGGTCTTTCACGTATAGCGGAGGGAAGGCACTTCGCAACAGATGTGGTGGGTGCTTGGGCATTGACGTACGCATGGTTCACACTGTGTAAATATATATATGAAAACAATAAAGCAAAAAGCGATCCGGAGAGAGGTTGAAGAATCAGCCGCTCTCCGGATTTTTTATATAATTGTTAAAAATGAAACTTTTTACCTTTTCGGTCGTATAAAAGGTAACTGAATAATCGGGAGGTGATGCAAATGCTATTTGGCGTGGCGCTCTCTACCATCTATTTGACGATTGTCATTGCAATCGGACTGTGCATGTTCCTGTACCTGCTTTTTGCAGACATGGCAGACGGAATGGCGGAGGGCATTCCATTCTTCGATCCGGCAGTCATACTCGCATTTATTACATTTACGGCGGCAGCGGGCTATCTATTGGAAATATTCTCGGATTTATCTCATTTCATTATTTTCTTGACCGGCATCGTTCTTTCCTTTATCTGTACCGCCCTTCTCTACTACTTTTTCCTCGTTCCCTTGCGTTCGGCAGAAACATCTCTGGCCTATACAGAGGAATCCCTTGCAGGGCAGACGGGCAGGGTGATTACACCTATTCCCGTGGACGGCTTTGGGGAGGTCCTCATTGAAACGGTCGGCGGCAATATCCATAAGCGTGCGGCCAGCTATAACCAGGAAGATATCCCTTATGGCCAGGAAATCCTAGTAATTGAAGTGGTGAACGGAACTTTATATGTGCAGGCGTATGAAAGTTTATTCTCATAAAAGGAGGAGTTTTTATGATTGGAGCCCTTATTGCAATCGGGGTAGTTTTGTTTTTGATCATTGCCATCGCGGCGGTGTATATAGCGAAATATAGAACGGCAGGACCGGATGAGGCATTGATTGTCACCGGCAGTTATCTGGGGAGCAAAAATGTCCACACGGATGAATCGGGAAACAAGATTAAAATCATACGGGGCGGCGGTACATTCGTATTCCCTGTATTCCAGCAGGCGGAGCCGCTATCCCTCTTATCAAGTAAATTGGAAGTGACGACACCCGAAGTATATACAGAGCAAGGTGTACCTGTCATGGCTGACGGGACGGCCATTATCAAAATTGGCAGTTCCATAGGAGAAATCGCGACGGCCGCAGAACAGTTTCTAGGCAAGGAGAAAAGCGAGCGCGAAGGGGAAGCCCGGGAAGTGCTGGAAGGCCACCTCCGTTCCATCCTCGGTTCCATGACAGTGGAAGAAATCTATAAAAATCGTGACAAGTTTTCACAGGAGGTGCAGCGCGTCGCATCGCAGGATCTGGCGAAGATGGGGCTGGTCATCGTATCCTTCACCATCAAGGATGTGCGCGATAAAAACGGTTATTTGGAGTCGTTGGGCAAGCCGCGTATCGCACAGGTGAAGCGTGATGCGGACATTGCCACGGCAGATGCGGAAAAAGAGACGCGCATACGTCGGGCAAAGGCGGACCAGGAGGCGCAGCAGGCGGAGCTGGAGCGTGCCACGGAGATTGCAGAGGCGGAAAAGGAGAACCAATTGAAGGTGGCGGAGTTCCGCCGGGAGCAGGATATCGCAAAAGCCCGTGCCGACCAGGCCTACGATTTGGAGCAGGCACGCGCCAAGCAGGAAGTAAAAGAACAGGAAATGCAGATTCAAATCATCGAACGGCAAAAGCAGATTGAATTGGAGGAGCGTGAAATCCTGCGCCGTGAACGGCAGTACGATTCAGAAGTGAAGAAGAAGGCGGATGCGGAACGCTATGCCATCGAACAGCAGGCGGCAGCGGATAAGATGAGGCAGATGGCGCAGGCGGAGGCAGAAAAATACCGGATTGAGGCACAGGCACAGGCAGAGGCGGAAAAAATCCGGTTGGATGGTATGGCCAAGGCGGAGGCAGAAAAAGCTCAAGGGACGACGGAAGCAGAGATTATCCGTCTGCGTGGTCTAGCCGAGGCGGAGGCCAAGCAGAAAATTGCCGAGGCGTTCGAGCAATACGGGCAGGCGGCCATTCTCGATATGATTGTCCGCATGATGCCGGAGTATGCAAAGCAAGTGGCTGCGCCGCTTTCGAACATCGATAAGATTACGGTTGTCGATACGGGAGGCGGCAAAGGGGGAGGGGCCAATAAAGTGACTTCCTATGCCACGGACTTGATGGCGGGCCTTCAAGAAACATTGAAAGAGTCTTCAGGAATTGACGTTAAACAGTTGATTGGAAGTTACGTAGAAAGGAAATGATACGATAGAGCTTGGAAAGATACCATCCGGATAAGGGGGTATCTTTTTTTGCCTTCTCTGGGCGGATGAAACGCAAATGTAACATCTAATGTTATATTACCGAAAAAAAGTTGCGCATAGGAAACTTGCTGTATATAATACAATTAATAAAAAAGAGGTAAAAGGGGAATCGTTGCATGGAAGAAAATGTATTACTGGCAATGGGCCTGACCTTGTTCGCAGGGCTTGCGACAGGTGTAGGGAGCCTGATTGCGTTTTTTACATCACGAACAAACACGAAATTCTTATCGTTGGCGCTGGGCTTCTCCGCAGGCGTCATGATATATGTGTCGCTTGTCGAAATCTTCGTAAAGGCAAAAGACGCCCTGACGGCTGCGCTCGGTGATA
>JAZUQF010000127.1:0-3404 GCA_045605545.1 Lysinibacillus sp. | reverse complement strand
GCAATGAAATGGCGCGGCATTTGCAGCGCGAGAAGGAGGTCCTCTCATGACAGTAACGATTTTAGATGTATCCTTGCGTGATGGGAGCCATTCCGTCCGTCACATGTTCACGGAAGCGCAGGTGCGCGAGGCGGCAAAAGGTTTGAATGCAGCGGGTGTCCGTTATTTCGAGGTCTCACATGGTGATGGATTGGGCGGCTCTTCCTTGCAGTACGGCTTGTCGGCTACTGATGAATTCAAGCTGATTGAAGCTGCCGTGGATGAATGCACCGATTCAGAAGTGGCTGTGCTGTTGATTCCCGGGATCGGTACGAAGCGAGACCTGGAGCAGGCGGCGAAGCTTGGCGTGAAAATGGTCCGTGTGGCGACCCATGTAACGGAGGCCGATGTGGCGGCGCAGCATATCCGGCTGGCGCGTGAGCTGGGGTTGAAAACGGCCGGATTTCTAATGATGAGCCATATGGCGCCGGCTGAAAAAATTGTAGAGCAGGCAAAGCTGTTTGAAAGCTACGGGGCGGAGATCGTCTATGTAACGGACTCCGCCGGGGCGATGCTTCCGAACGATGTAACGGAACGGATTACCGCACTTAGACAAGCACTGCAATGTGAAATCGGCTTCCATGCCCATAATAATCTATCGATGGCGATGGCGAATACGGTTGCAGCAGTAGAAGCGGGTGCCACGTACATTGATGGCAGCATGCGCGCATTAGGTGCCGGAGCGGGCAATACGCAGACGGAGGTAATGGTTGCCGTATTGGAAAAGCTCGGCTATGAAACGGGCATCGATCTCTATAAATTGATGGATACGGCGAACGGCGTCATTGCACCCCTGATGCAACAGCCGCAAGAGGTGACGGGCAGCGGCCTGATCCTAGGCTATTCCGGCGTGTACTCCAGCTTCTTGCTGCACGCACAGAAGGCCGCAAAGCAATTTGATGTCGATGAACGAGACCTGCTGGTGAAAATCGGACAGATGAAGGCGGTTGGTGGACAAGAGGATTTAATCTATGAAGTGGCACAAAATCTAGCCAGATAAAAGGAAAAGGAGAGGACCGCAATGCAGATCATCCATGTTGATTCTCATAACTTACAAGAAATCGGACGGACAGCTCCGAATGCAGCGATAGCACTCGGGTATTTTGACGGTGTGCATCTAGGACATCAAAAAGTAATCCTGACGGCTAAAGGAAAAGCAGAAGCGCACGGCTTATCGACGGCGGTTCTCTCATTTTTTCCGCATCCTAAAAGTGTGCTGTTTTCAGAGGAGGTCGCCTACCTAGAGCCCCTTGAACAAAAGGCCGAAAAGCTGGAAAAGCTCGGCGTGGATATTTTTTATGTCGTGGAGTTTACGAAGGAGCTGGCCAAGGTGGAGCCGGATGACTTTTTGGATGAATACATTCTCGGCCTGAATGCAGATGAAATCGTTTGCGGCTTCGACTACACATACGGGGCGAAAGCGAAGGGCACTGTTCAGACGCTGGCAGCCTATGCGGCTAGGAAGCAAGTGGGGCTGACCGTCGTGGAGGAGCTGAAGTGGAATGATCAGAAAATCAGTTCGACTTTGATCCGCGAACAATTGAAGGAGCGGAGGCTTGGTGAAATGCCGAGCCTGTTGGGGGACTTCTATAAAACGAAGTATTGCCAAAAGAGCGGTCTGCTGCCGAATTATTCGCTGCCGAATGTAGGGAAATATAAAATATTAATTGAAGACCGGCATTCGTATATCGAATGCATCGCGACTGTGAAGTGCAAAAAATATATTCAGATTCATCCGGAAATGTCCACCCTGCCGAACTTATTGACAATCCGGTGGGTTGAACGGTTCGAAGCGATGCCGGGCTGATTCAATGGCCGGGGAGGGGATTTCTCTTTGGAAGAACCGGTGGATGAAGGTTGGAAATGCCATTCGACCGGGGAAACATCCGAGAAGGATGATAGTACATCCCAACAATCTTCTTATTTATATAAAACCTAAGATAATTCCAAATGGGGAGTCCAGGGCTACAGCCCCCTTTATATGGACGATCATAGAGGCAATAGTGGGTAGAGGAAAGAAACTGGCAGGCATGCAGGCAAGTCCCGAAGAAGGGCGCCTGCATGCCTTTTTATATAGTAGATTATCTTGGTGCTTCTTTATGGAGAAGGGGTGCCTCTAGTGCGAGGCGACCGGCTCCTCCTGCTGCTTTCCCGCACGGTCGGCGACGAATTCCTCCACATCGTATGCCAGATAGTCCTGGAGGATGGAATCTTTATCCTCTTCGAACAGTTCGTCTGCGATGCCCTTGGCGAGCTTCGGTACGGCGAAGCGGAGTCCGGACAGGGCGGAAGCGGAGATGCCGCAGCTGATGAGCGCCGAATAGTTGAAGGAGAAGATGCCGCGCAAAGCCTTTTTCCCCTTCTCGCAATTCGGTATGAAGGCGAAATGCGGCGTCAGGTAGGGATGCTCATCGACCACTGGATTGGCGATGTCGGGCCCTGCTGTAAACACATCCTTCCACCGCGTGATGAAACGGTGTATGTGGCGCAGCTCGGGGCGGAGGGCCGGATCGGAAACGAGTCCTGTACTGATGATTAGATAATCGAATTCAAACTGCCCGTGCGGTGTTGTGACGATGGCGCCTTCTGAACCTTCCTCCACCTGTAGCCACGGGGAATCCAGATGCAGGCGGAAGCCCTCCCAGGCACTTGCACGGGTAAATGTGTCGTTTGTCGGCGGCTGATTAAATAGGAAGAAATGGGACATGGCCGTATACTTCTCCTCATCCGACAATACATGATAGCGCTCGATCAGACCGGAATGCTCGAGCTGGCGGATTGGGTTGATGCGCGGCAGTTGCTTGCGTCGAACAAAGACGTGCGCCTCCTTCACTCCCTGCTCCAGGGCATAGTTTGCATTATCGAAAGCCGATGCGCCGCCGCCCAGGATGGCCACCCGTTTGCCCTTCAGAAGATTGAAATCGATGGCTTCGGACGTATGGGCATAGCGTTCCTTGGGCAGCTGTTTGATGAAGTCGGGGACATGCCACTCGCCACCACCCTGAATGCCGGTCGCCAGCACAACTTTGCGGGCAAGATAGCTTCTTGGTTCATCCTGTTCCTTTACATGCAGGCGGTGCAGGTTCCCTTCCATTGGTTCAATCAGCTCGAGCTTTGTTTCATTGCGGATCGGCAGGTTCAATACGCCACGGTACCATCTCAAATAATTCATCCATTCATGGCGCGGAATCTTGTCGAGCGCTGCCCAACCCTGTTCACCATGCTGGGCTCGCCACCACGCCTGGAACGTCAAGGAAGGGACACCTAAGTCGATGGAGGGCAGCTGCTTTGGTGTGCGCAGTGTAAACATACGGGCATAGTTGACCCAAGGGCCTTCGTAGCCGGCGGGATTTTCATCAAGGATC
>JAZUQF010000126.1:0-7903 GCA_045605545.1 Lysinibacillus sp. | reverse complement strand
CGGCAGATAGTCGATAACCGAAATTCCGAGCATTGAGGCGATGAAAAGGCCGCAGACGCTCCATGGAACGAGTGGATTGATGACGGTTCCCGCGTCCTCCATTACACGACTCAGGCTTTTTGGGTGAAGGCCCATTTCCTTGTATTTCTCTTTAAAGGCTTCGCCGGTAAGCAGAATGGATAAATACTGCTCTCCGATCAGGACATTGATGCCTATCGCCGTAAAGGCAGTCCCCGTAATCAGGGAGCCGATCGATAGCAGTAGATTCTCCACCTTTGCCAAAAGGGCCTGGATGATGCCCAGGGCAAACAGCAGGCCGCCCATGCTCAAACTCAATAGAACAAGCATGATGGTAAAGAACATGTTGCTGATTCCGCCCCGGGTAAGCAGGGAGTCGATTACCTCCACCCCGGTTTCCGCTACATAGCCATCATATAAGATGGAGAAGTAGTAGGAAATTGATAGCTCCATGTGGAACATGGACAGGATGAGGGCCATGATGGAGCTTGCCGCCAATGTAAGTAGGGCGGGCATTTTAAACAGTGTACTGACAATCAGTACGAGGAGCGGAATCACTGCATACCAATGGATGAAATTCAATTCAATCAATGTCTCTTTGTAAGAGTCGATCATGCCTGCTTCCACTGAACCAGTGGAAGGAGAAAGCAATGAATAAAGCACTGCGCTGATGAAAAAGGCCGGGATGGTCGTCCAGCTCATATTTTTAATATGCTCAAATAAGTCGACGCCGACGATGCTTGCGGCCAAATTCGTCGTATCTGAAAGGGGCGACATTTTATCCCCGAAGAAGGCACCGGAAACAATTGCACCTGCCGTCACGGCAAGAGAGGCATCAATCGCACCTGCAATGCTCATGAAGGCTACACCGAGCGTTGCGACAGTCGTCAGGGAGCTGCCGATTGCAGTACCGATAATGGCCGTCGTGATAAAGACGATTGTATAAAAAAAGCTGGCAGTGACAATCGACAGACCGATGTATAGAAGGGTCGGAATGGTCCCGCCTACAATCCAGCTGCTAATCAATAGGCCGATGAGCAAGAAGATATAGATGGCCCCGATTCCCGCCTTTGCTCCGGAAAGCATGCTCTCTTCCAGTTCCTTGAAAGGAACCCGCTTCATCAGTCCGTAAAGGATTAGGAAGAGGATGGAGCAGAGGATCGGAATATGCGGCGTGGCATTGAGCCGGCCGATGGAAAAGGAAATGAACAAGATGATGACCGATACAATAAAAAAGGCCTCTAAAAAAGAGGGGTGTACTTTTGCTTTAATAGAAAACATATGACGGCTCCTAGATGTTTAATAGAATTAATTTAACGCTCTGAAGTTCAACGCTTCAACTCACGAAAGTGAATAGGTTTATTGTAACATTCCTATGACATAAGTCAATAGTATGGAAATTGGATAAACGAAAGCTTGCGCCCTGCTATTCAGGCAGGCTTTTATCTAAAGCCAGGCAGCCAGATGGATAAATCGGCTGTCCGGCCGGACAGGTACATCTTCAACCAATCAGGATGTTCTCCTTCATTTTCTCCTCAATCTGTTGGAGAAGCTCTTCAGCGGTTTCGGCTTTGACGACCTCGCTGTTGACGATGGCAAAAAGGCATGAATCGCATGTTTCGCAGTTGGATGTGCATCCGGCTTCCTCGATGACGACATCTTCCCGTCCGACTAATTCATCGTAGGCATCGGCACTGCCGAACGACAGGTTTGAAATGCAAAATTCCACATGGTGGTTAAGAGGTTTGTCTTTCCGTTTGAATAGAGACTTGAACATGGATTGTGCAGGCTCCTTGGTTTTTTGTTTAATTGTAGCAAATATTCTATTTGTGGGACAATTCCCCTTTCAGATGATTTGTGGAGAAGGGTGGAAAAAGAAAAGATATGAGAGGAAATGGGGGAATTGCGGTGATGAGTGGAAATTGCCTGCATAAGGTAATAAGAGGGGATGTCGGGAGGTGGCTTTCATGGAGCACAGGGAGAAAAGCTGCCGTCTTTACCCTCAAGAAAAGGAACCCTTTAAAAAAGGGCCCCGCGTTCTGCAGTTACATACGGCGCCTCAGAAGGTCCAAATCTTCCAACTGGCTGCGCGCCTCCTGGTCCGCCTGCTGTTCCAATTCATACTTTGATTGCTGCCCGAATTCGTCGTCGACAGGCTGTCCGGCAGCCTCTATGTTTTCTGCATACAGGATAGTGGCACCGTGATAAAGCTCGTCGCTCAATTGCAGTCGTTCTTCTTCTGATACATCCAGCTGATGGAGGGACTCCGTCACAGCGTCCTCACCCGTGAAGAATGCCTTGAACTTGTCGAACCAGTTTCCGGCTTCGTGGGTGTTGATATCGGCATCTCCTTTGAATTCCTCATAGCCGTTCAAGTCTTTGGAGAAAATATGGATTTCATGATCGGGAAAGCCTGCTGACCTGAGCATCTCTAGTTTATAGGAAAGCTCTTCATGACTGTGCGCTACTTCAATTCGGCGATTTTTTTCCATCCTTTTCACTCCCTGGTATATTAATACTGATTCTTTTCCCTTCTTTTTCACATGGAAACCGATGTAATGCAAATGTAAAAAAGGGGGAATGCGGACAGGTAGTTGCGGACGGGCAGAAATGAGGTGAGAAGTTGCAAGCATTTTTACTTGAAATGAAGCAGATTGATGTGGCCATTCATCATTTTTTAACAGACTATGGCTATCTTGTCTATATACTCTTGTTCTTGTTGATCTATTGCAAGACCGCCTTTATTGTCCTGACGTTCCTGCCTGGGGATGCGACTGTATTTGTAGGCGGCGCGCTTGTGGCGCTGGGCGAGCTGAACGGATGGATGCTGCTGATGCTTTTTTTTACGGCCACGGTTCTGGGAGATGTACAGAATTATTTTCTCGGGCGCATGGGGCACAAAATGATGAGCCGGTGGTGGATCGTTTCAAAAAAGACGATGCAGTCGGCCGAGGATTTCTTCCGAAAGCATGGTGAAAAGGCAATTTTCTTTTCCCGCTTTATCCCCCTCATGAGGACGATGATTCCATTTGTGACGGGCTACACCGGCTATTCCTTCCAGGCATTTTTAATGTGCAATAGTGTCGGCGGGATGTTGTGGGTCATAATATGGCTCAGTGCAGGGCTGCTCCTTGGACAAATTCCGCTCATCGAGCAGAACATGGCCATCTCCATTCCGGTGATTTCGTGTATTCCCTTCATTCTGCCTGCCATTTGGTATTTCGTGAGGATGAGAAGAAAGAAAAAGAGGATTGGCGGTCTGTAGCTCCGCCAATTTTTTGGCTTTAGGGGGACTATACTTGGATAAGCGACGGATTGATCAGCACGCCGATGCTGATGGCGACCAGGATTCCAAAGCAAGAGGCAATGACGTACGTTGGCTTCAACATAGCAATCCGCTCCTTTCATAATTAGCACCATTATAAGGTGTATAGAAAAATATGGATGTGAGGGAAGTCACAATCGGAGCAAAAAATGCGCAAAAATTTGCTATCCCATGGGCAAAATTTAAATGATTCGCTGAAATGATCTAAATGATGTGGCATTTCATGTTATATTGATTGAAAATTTCGTATGTAAAAGGAGATTATACAAGATGTTAACGTTCTCTGTCCCACCGCTAGACCAGGAAAAAATGGCTGAGGCGAAGGATTATATCGATTCATTGACAAAACCTGTTGGGAGTCTCGGCAGGCTGGAGGAGTTGGCCATCCATCTTGCAGGCATGACGGGCGAAATCAAGCCCGACATCAGGCCCGCTTCCCTTGTATTCAGTGCGGACCATGGCATTGTGGAGGAAAATGTCTCCGCTTCACCGCAGGAAGTGACCTACGAAATGGCTGTGAACATGGTACAGGGAGGAGCGGGCATCAGTGTGTTCAGCCGCATGATCGGTGCACCGCTGAAAGTATATGACCTCGGCATCATGCGTCCCGTTCCGCATGATCGGGTCATTAATAAAAAAGTCCGCGAAAAAGGGACGGCCAACTTCTTGAAAGGACGGGCCATGACCGAAGAAGAGGCATGGCAGGCGGTGGAGGTCGGCTATGGAGCTGCCAAGCAGGCAATCGAAGAGGGGGCAGGATGCATCATCGTCGGTGAGCTCGGCATCGGGAATACGACGGCAAGCAGCGCCATTTTAGCGGCCATTCTTGAAATCGATCCGGAAACGGTGGTAGGGCGCGGCTCTGGCATCGATGATGGGCAGCTGGTCCGGAAGATTGATGTCTGCCGTGAGGCGCTTGCATTGCACAAGCCTAAAAAGGATGATGCAATCGATCTTTTGTCCAAAATTGGTGGGCTGGATATTGCCGGGATGACAGGTGCCATGATCGGGGCTGCCGAAATGCGCACCCCGGTTTTGCTGGACGGCTTCATCTGTACCGTATCGGCATGTCTGGCGGAGCTGCTTGCACCGGGAAGCGTGGATTATATGATTTTATCCCATAGTTCCGTGGAGCCCGGACACAGGATTGCAGCCGATCACTTGCACAAGAAGCCAATCGTGCAGCTGGATCTGCGTCTTGGCGAAGGGACGGGGGCGGCCATCTCCTATCCAATCATCCAGGCGGCCAATGTGATGGTGAAGGACATGGCAACATTCAGCAGTGCAGAGGTATCACAGAAATAAACATCGGTTATAGAACAGATAAACAGAAATTTTAAAAGCACGTAACGGCGCCGGACATGGCGACCGTTATGTGCTTTTTTATATGGGTCGTGAAAAATTTTTTCATGAAAAATGATTGAACATACGTTTGACACATTCCACGTGTAAAGTACGGATTGTCAGTAAGACATCGACTGGTTTTACAGAAAAAAATAATAAAGGAGGAAGAAGGATGACCATCCATACATCCTTTAATCCGAATGGCAGGAAAGAAATGAAATTCGGCATCACGTATATGGACTATATGCTTTTGCGCAATAGGCTGCGCCATGTCATGAGAATTGATCCTCATGCAGGACCGAATGGACGCTATCTAATCCGTTCATGTTACTTTGACAATTTCGACAATAGGGTGATGAACGAAAAGAAGGAAGGTTTTTTGAATCGTGATAAATACCGTGTCCGCATTTATGGGAAGAGTTCGGCCATCGTCAATTTGGAGAGAAAGTCAAAGCGAAATAATTTGACGTTCAAAAAGAAATGCCCAATGACAGTGCATGAATTTGAAAGGATGCGGACAGGGGATATCGATTGGATGGAAGATGATGACCGGGGGTTGGTCCAGGATTTATTCCATGAGATGAAATACAGGGGGCTCAAGCCGACAACGGTCGTCGACTATGAGCGGGAGGCGTACATCTACCTGTACGGTAATGTCCGCGTAACCTTCGACAGCAAGGTGAAGTCAAGCCTGAGGAATACGGATATGTTCAATGCATCCTTACCGATGGTGGATGTCTTGGAACCGACTGAAGTCATATTGGAAGTGAAGTATGACGAATACCTGCCGGACATCATCAAAATGATGCTGCAGGGAGTCAATGCAAGGCAGGAAGCCTATTCAAAGTATCAATTAAGCCGCATGTACGGATAAAGTGAAGCTTCAAACAGTGGCGGTTTCTTCAGTGCGTTGATTGGCCAAATCGTTTTTTTACGGGCAGGCGTCCTTCTCTGTCTTTAATCCATAAGGCGGGAGGCTTGCTGCTTGTTACTACAGAATAAATTAGGAGGAAATTATTGTGTTAGCTTTATTAACTGCAACAACTTTTGATGATATTTTCAAGTCAAGCTTTCTTGAAAAAGCAACATCGTTTTCTTTAATAGATTCATTAATCGGGATGCTTGCCGCATTCTTTCTCGGGCTGTTCATCTATTTTGTCTATAAGAAAACATTCAATGGGGTCATCTATTCCCATTCATTCAACATCGCTCTCATGGTCATGACATTAACGACGGCGCTCGTCATCATGGGAATCAGCCAGAATGTCCTGTTGTCGCTTGGTATGGTCGGGGCATTGTCAATCGTTCGTTTCCGGACACCGATCAAAGACCCGATGGATTTGATTTTCCTGTTCTGGTCAGTCGCAGCAGGGATTCTTTGCGGGGCGGGCTTTATTCCGCTTGTTGTTACAGGCTCGTTGATTATCGGGTTTGTCATCATCCTCTTCCAAAATAAAATCGTGGTGGAGAATCCGTATTTGCTTATCGTCAAGTTTGAAGATGAGTTGGCGAATACGGAGATTGAAAGCATACTCGCAGCGAGCAGCCAAAAATATATGCTGAAGTCCAAGACGGTCCTTCACGACGAGGAAATGGAAGTCACTTATGAAGTGCGCATGAAAGGGAATGACGCCCAGCTTGTATCGGAAGTCTCCGCAGTTGCAGGGGTTTCTTCTTCCGTGATGCTGAGCTACGATGGCAACTTCACTGCATAAATGGAAAAAATGGAGATCTGGCTGCAGGTCTCCTTTACTCATAGGAGGACGCTTATGAAAAAAGTGAAATATTTGGCATCCTTTATTGTCAGTGCAACCATGCTGACGGCCTGTAATGATGCTGAAACAGAAGAAGATAGCAGGACGGATGAGCTGTTGGAAGGGTATGTCACCTATGCGGATGAGGACTTCTACACGGCGTGGCAGGACAGCGATTTTACAAAGATAGCGTTAAAAGGAGACGCTGCCACTGCTGATGGAGCAGGCGGCGTCGTAATAGAAGGCGGGAATATTGAAATCCGGACAAGCGGTACGTATGTGCTGGAAGGTTCGCTTGATGATGGACAAATCGTCGTCGATGCTGAGGATAAGGGCACTGTCCGGCTCGTATTGAATGGTGTCTCCATTGCTTCCTCTACCGGTTCAGTGATTCACGTGAAACAATCCGATTGCACGGTCATTTCTCTTGAAGAGGGGACGAAAAATATCTTGGAAGATGCAGAGCAGTATGTCCTGGAAGAGGGCGAGGATGAGCCTTCCGCCGCCATTTTCAGCAAGGATGACGTAACCATCAATGGAGATGGCAGGCTTGTCATCCAGGCCAATTATAAGGACGGGATTACTGGACGGGATGACGTCCTCGTGACCGGCGGGACGATTGAAATCCAGGCAGCCGATGACGGGCTTGTCGGACGGGATCTGTTGGCGATGCGGGATGCAGCGGTAAAGATTGTGGCAGGCGGTGACGGTGTGAAATCATCGAATGACGAGGACGAGCAGAAGGGCCATATCGTGCTGCAAAGCGGGTCGCTCGACATCACAGCAGGCTCGGACGGCATCCAGTCGGAGCGCGATGTACTGGTGGTGGACGGAGAATATACGATTACTGCAGGTGGCGGCAGCCCGGAAACGGTTGGAGCAAATCAGGAAGCCGGTGAAAATGGCGCTGCGATGCCGGTTGGAAATGCGCCGGGCATGACAGGTGGTCCAATGAGTGTACTGGATCCGGCACAAATCGAGCAATATCTATCTGGGGCCATTACAAAAGAGGAACTGCTAGAGAGCATTGATGCGGGCGGGTTGCCTGAAGGGACGACCATCGAGGATGTGGAATCCATGCTTGACCGGATGGAAGAAGGCGGGATGCGCCAGGACGGCCAACGTATGGAGCCTCCGACAGCTGGGGCAGGCGGTTTCGACCCTGCAAGAATTCCTCCAGCTGGGGAGGAGGGCATGGTCCCACCTGCTGGAGGAGATGAAGGCGAGGAACGAAGTCAATCTACAGAACCTTCTGTGGAGGAGGAAACGGATGATGCAGTCAGTGCAAAGGGCATCAAAGCTGTAAATCTTGTACAGATTGAAGGCGGCACTTTTACGGTTGATTCGAATGAGGATGCACTACACAGTGATGGCAATGTCGTCATCAAGGGCGGAGCCATGACTGTCCATACAGGTGATGATGGCATTCATGCAGATTGTGATGTGTTGATCGACGACGGGG
>JAZUQF010000125.1:0-2188 GCA_045605545.1 Lysinibacillus sp. | reverse complement strand
TGTTCCTGGACCATGTAAAGGAAATCACGGGCAAGGAGCTGTCGAAGGAAGAGGTGAAAAAGGCGTTTGAACGATTGACGCCTACAACGACTGTCGATGAGGATGTCCTGCCGGAAATGGCTACGATTTCAAAAAATGCAGGCTATATTTCTACGGATAATATTGATGGTTTAGTAAACCTATCTTACTTGGAAGACGCAACAAAATAACCGAAAACCATGAGAAGGAAGGCGCCGGCAGTAACGGCCCCTTCCTTCTTTTATTGAACGGCACGCCATAAAAAAAGCCTTCTCAAGTTTGAGAAGGCTGCAGACGTTGCTTCATCCGGCCCAGCATGTAGTGTTCGAACACCTCGATGGATGTCTTCATCGGTGTATAGCCGAATTCGGTCTTCAGACGCTCATTGCTGAGGACGGGCCTATAGCGTAGAAAACCTACCTGCTCCTCCCCATATTGCGAGAGGCCGAGCCGCTTCATCGTAAACAGGCCGCTCTTCACCAGGGAGGCTGGAATCTTCACGACCCGCTTGTTCAATAAAATCCCCAGCTCATCAACCGTCAGCGCCCCGTCGCCTGCCACATTGTAGATGCCGCACACTTGCGAGTCGATGGCCTTCGCGAAACAGGCTACGACATCCCGGTCCCAAATAAAGACGAACGGGCTTTTGGCACCCGCAATGCCGATTAGCACCGGCTTTTCAAATAAGTTGGTAATCTGGTTGTTCACCGTATCCCCCAGGATGGTGCCGATTCTGAAGATCGTCTGCTCCAGCTCCGGATGTGTGATGCGGTATTCACCAAGCATCTCCTCTACAAGCCGTTTATGAAAGGAATAGGCAAATTCCTCATTCCCGCGGATGGGATCGGTCTCCACAAGCCATTCCGGATTATCTGCATGATAGCCGTAAGCCGCACCGCTGGAAGAGATGACGATACGCCGCACTCCTGCCGCCACACATGCATTCAGTATATTTTTCGTCCCCAGCACATCGACGGCGTACTCGAATTCCCGATTGCTCTTTTTCCCCGGGGTCACGATGGAGGCAAGGTGGACGACCGTATGGATGGCATACTGTTCCATCAAGGCCGCCGCCTCCTTGGAACGGACGTCCAAGCAGGCATAGGTCAACCTTTCATCAGGTGAAAACGGCGATTCCTTGCGGATATCTGCAGCCACTATATGATGCCTGCCTTCCTTCAGCAATTGTTCGACGAGCTGCCTGCCGATATAGCCGGCAGCCCCTGTAATCAAGACATTCATACATGCACCCCTTCCTGAACGACCATTTCGTCTGGAGGACGCCGTGACCAAAACGTGGCAACGGTGAGCCCCGATACAATATGCCAGATGCCCCAGAACGCTGCGACAAGCGCCATTCCACCAAGGCCTCCAAAGAAAGTGAAAATGAGGACAAGCCCCAGCCCCGAGTTCTGGATGCCGACCTCAATCGCGATTGCCCGCCGGTCGCGCTCCGCCACCTTGAACAGACGTGAGGCAAAATAGCCGATACTAATGGCTGTGGTATTATGCAGGATGACGATAATAACCACGGCACCGACATGCTCGATGAAGACATCAAAATTGTTTGCCAACATGACGACGATGAAGGCGATGAAAATGACAATCGACAGCTTCATCATCAATTGATTGAAGCGGGCTGCAAAACGCGGCATTCTGCTCCTTATGAACATACCAGCTACAAGCGGTAGGCCCAGCATCAGGAAGATGGATGAAAACATATCCATAGGACTGATGCTGAAGGAATTGATGATTTCCTTTGTAGGACCGTAAAGCGATGCCCATAATACCGTATTGAGCGGCGTCATGATGATAGCAATAACAGTTGCGATGGCCGACATGCTGATGGACAGTGGCGTGTTCCCCTTGGCGAAATGGGTCAGGAAGTTCGACAGATTCCCTCCCGGACATGCCGCGATCAGAAACAGGCCAAGCGCGATGCTTGGGCGCGGCTGAACAATCAGGACGAGCAAATAGGTGAAGGCCGGCAGCAGGAAGAACTGGCAGGCCAATCCGATCAGGGCAGGCTTCGGCGTTTTCAATGTCCTTTTAAAATCCGCCACCCGCAAATCCAGCGCCACCCCGAACATGATGAACCCTATGACGATGTTCATGATGAGCAATGATGTTTCATTGAAATTTACTTGAATATGATCGATCCCCATATGCT
>JAZUQF010000124.1:0-4971 GCA_045605545.1 Lysinibacillus sp. | reverse complement strand
ACGCCATTCGCCGCCCCTCTCCAGCGCAGGAAGTACTGCTCCACTTTCAGGAACACGAAGTTGATCAAGTAGCCGACGATTCCTAATGTGAAAATGCCGGCAAACATTTCAGCCACTCGGAAAATGCGCTGCATGTCCAGAATGAAGTAGCCGATGCCGCTGTTGCCTGTAATCATCTCCGCCACGACTGCAACCACCAGGGCAATCCCGATGGAGACGCGCATCCCCGTCAAGATGGATGGGAGCGCTGCCGGCAGGATGATCTGGAAAAGCGACTTCATCTTCGATACGCCGAATGTCCGACCCGTATCAATCAAAATCGGGTCCACCCCGCGTACACCGCTGTATGTGTTAAGAAGAATCGGGAATAGGCTTGAAAGGAAAATGACGAAGATTTTCATTTCATTTTCAATCCCCAAAAATAAAATAGCGATTGGGATATAGGCTGAAGCCGGAATCGGGCGAATCAGCTCCGTGATGGGCTCCAAAAGACGATAGATAAATGGCGTCGTCCCCATCAAAAGTCCGATTGGAACAGCTACAATCGCTGCCAGGATGAAGCCGGCGAATATCCTTCCAAGGCTCGGCAGCAGATAGTCCAGCAATTCACCGCTCGCGATGATGTCTCCCCAGATGCCGAATACCTGGCTGACAGGCGGCATGCTGATTGAATCCACCATGCCCGTCTTTGAAGCAATCTCCCACAATATCAAGAGGCCAATAATCAATACAAAACCCGGCCAACGTTTTACCATATAAATCTCCTCCTTTATTTAGCCATGCTGCATTCCCTTTTCCTGAGAGAAGATGCTCGAGAACAATTTGTGCTGCATGTTGATGAAATGCTTGCTCTTCCTTGTTTCAATCTGGTCGCGCGGATAAGGCAGGTTGACGACCAGATTCTCCTTTAAGCCGACCGGCGCCTTCCCTAAAGAGATGATGTGGCTCGATAGGAAGACCGCTTCATCTACATCATGGGTGACGAATAAAATCGTGATCGGGAGCTTCTCCCATATCTTCAGCAGCAGCTCCTGCAGGATGGCCCTCGTCATCGCATCCACGGCGCTGAACGGCTCGTCCATCAGCAGTACTTTTGGCTCGCAGATGAGCGCCCGGGCGATTACCACCCGCTGTTGCATACCGCCTGAAAGCTGGGAAGGATAGTAGTCCTCATAGCCTTCCAGACCCACAAGCTTGATGTACTCCATACAGCGGTCCTTCGCTTCCTGCTTGCTCAGCTGCTTCATTTGCGTCTTCAGGCCAAACTCAATGTTTTCAAGCACCGTATACCACGGGAAGATGGATTTCGTATATTGCTGGAATACATAAATCATCCCTCTCGGCGGTCCGCTGATGGCCTGCCCGTCAAACACGACATCGCCGCTAGTGGGCATCTCCAGCCCGGAAATCAATTTGAGCAATGTTGACTTCCCGCAGCCGGAAGGACCGACGATGGAAAGGAAGCTGCCTTCCGGGATTTGATAAGAGAAATCCTCAAAAACGGATATGCGCTTCTTATTTACAACAAACTCCTTCTTGATGTTCGCAAGGTCGATCAGTACTCTCGGACGGTTTGCTTCAATCTGTAAATCCCTGTCCGTTCCTAGTTCATAGACATTCGACATTTCCATTAAGACGACACCCTTTCTTCTTTTAATTATCTACTCAAGACTTTCGATGACATAGTCGGCGAAGTATTCGCGTGCTTCATGCGGCTCTTTCAATTCTCCTGCCTCCACATACATGTCGGTGATCTGCTGCCATACATCCTCGTCGAACTTGTTGCTCCAGGAAATCTGCGGCATTTCTGTAATCAGGTTTTCCTTCACACCCGTGAAATCGACAATATGCCCCTTTGCCCGTTCTTCATCCTCCAACATGTACTCGATGGAAGCTGTAATGGCATCATTGAAACGTGAGACGGCTTCCCCATTTTTTTCGACATAGCTGCTGCGGGCATACCATGCACCGATCGGCTGTTCCGGGATGCTCTCTACATAGTTCCATGAAATGACTTTGGTAGCCCCTTCCGAAACAAGCTGGGTAGTATAGGGATCCACCAGCGAAATGGCATCTACCTGGCCATTTTTAAGGGCATCTCCCATGCTTGAGAACGGCACTTCCACAAAAGTAACCTTGCTGATATCGGCACCAGCTTCTTCAATGATTTTCTTCAGCCCCAGCACTAATTGGTTGCGTGAATCATAGATTGCCACCTTTTTGCCTTCCAGATCTTCGAGGCTCTCAATATCCGAATCCGCCAATACCTGAACGGCTGCCGTATCCGGACCCTCGGCTTTCGAAATTTCATTCTGGGCGATGGCCACCAAATCAAAGCCGGATTCATTTGCTACCATGGCTGTACCGGGTGCCGATAAAATGATATCTACACTGCCCGAACGTTGGGCGTTGATGGATTCCGATCCCGATTTGAACTCGACCAGCTCTACATCCAGGCCGTGTTCCTCATAAATCCCTTCCTGCTCCGCCACCCAGGCATTCGTCAAGGCGGCGATTTTCTGGATGCCTACCTTTACAGGAAGCAATCCGTCATCTCCTGCCGATACCTCCATCTCCTCTGCTTCATTACCGCTATTACATGCACTTAATAAAAGCAACATTGCCGATGCCAGTAAAGTTGACTTCCACTTTTTAAACTTCATTGTCCAGCTCTCCCTTCCTCGATACATAAATTTTCTCCCAGGTTGTTTTGCGATACGGAACGCATTCCATTTTTGCGAAACAGCAACTGGTATGGATAACTAAATTATATAAAATTATAATTTTCAGACTACTTTTTTGTCAGATTTTCTAACATACTTTTGATAAATATAATAATTTATTGAAATTATACGTCAACTAATCTAACATTATTATTACATTGAAGTTGAATTTAAGATAATTTGCAGTATTTTATATGAGGAAACTATCGAGAAGGAGTGTCATTATGAATCCAAATCATGAATCTTTCCGTGAGAAGAAAATCATTTCCATTGGGAATGTCAGTGAACTGCTTGGCCTATCCGTACGCCAGATCCGGTATTATGAAGAACGGGGGCTGGTACTCCCCGAGCGCTCCAAAAAAGGGACAAGGAAATATTCACTGCAGGATATCGAGGCTTTAAGCATGATTGCCAATTACATCGAAGAAGGTATGCAGACGGTGGAAATCAAGGAAATGATGAAAAAACGGGGTTTTACATGTACGGTCCAGAAATACAAAAAACAGCTATAAGACAATTAGGGCAGCACAGGCCCTTCATTTAAGGTTCAACATCGATAAGATTCATCCTCACGCTGCCTTTTACACCACATCGAACACATCTACATAAAACCCGGCAAACACCCCCTTTTGAAAATTCAACAACGCTCATCCGGCACAGGACCATCACTTCATATAAACCGCTCTTTACTCAGTCAGATTTTCAGCCTACAAGACTTCCTGCTGGCGCAGCCGGATTACTGCCTCCACTATGCAGAGGGCGTCAACTGTCTCCTATACAAGGGAAATAGGCTTTGCTAAATCATTTTAAAAACCACTGTACAGCAGGAAATGTTACACTATATGTATAACTATTTTTTGAAAGGTGATTGCTATGCCCGCACTTTCCTATGATCAGATCCGCCAATTGAACTCATACAGCATCTATACCGAGGAGCCGGCAAGACCGCTCTTCACATTGGCCAACATACAAAAGGACTTTTACCTGACGGATTTCCGCAACCTGCTGATGGGCATTACGGATGCAGCGACAGAGGCTGCCGCCGTTTCCCACTTCAGCCGTCGCTACGGGATGTTTGTCGCGATGCAGTTTTACATGCTCGCCGCCTATGACGAAGTATGGGATGGGAATTTCAAGGACATCCGCTTTGCTGTCGTTGAGGAATACGGCATGCGGACGCTCGGGACATTCATTACGGCGACCGATTTCCGCTATGTGGAGGATGATGAACGGGAGCGCGTCATCACCAACATCCTCTATAAGCAATGCCATGAAATCATCCAGCAGCTGCGGAAGACGACGACCATTTCCCCGTTGACGCTATGGGAAAATATTTTCGGCTACATGCTGTGGCACTATCATACATTGCTCGAAAATCCGGCACTGGCGGACCGCGCCTATGAAGATTTGGAAATCCTCGAGGGTGAGAAGGTATGGAGCTACTTCTCCCAGAAGTCCCTCTTCAAATCCTACACGGGAGGACTGAACCCTTCGCAGCTCATCAACGTCCCCGTACGGAAGAGCTGCTGCCTCTCGAAGGACATACCCGGCCTGATGGCATGCGGGTTCTGTCCGGTCAAATAGCACCCGGCTAACCCGAAACATATCTCCCCTACATAAAAAGGGCGATTCTCCCAACCGAGAATCGCCCTTCTTTTCATCTTCTATAGACCACAAGCCAGTCACTGCCGGCAGGTTCCATCGCTGTACCGACAAACCCTTGTGCGAGCAGCTGCTGCTGCCTTTCCGTATCCCCCATCGATACGACCACCTGCTCATCACCGCATTGCCGGGGCTCGTGCAGATTCTTGCCGAATACGTAGCGCAGCTTGCCGCCGTATTTGAGTTTCAAAGCGTATATGTACATCCCTTGTGCGAACTTGTCCTTCAGGCTGGCAATATTGTACGGCATGACCGTCGCACAGATCCAGTCGATGTGCGCTATATCCACTTCCTTCATAATCCACCCGGCCATCTTTTTTTGCAGGCCGTGGCCTCGGAAGTCGGGATGGACATTCGAGATTTCCTGATAGAGCACCCTGGAGAGAGCCTTTGCGCCCACATCGAGTCCGAGGTGCTCCGCCTCTCCTTCTTGCGGCTTCAATAGTGCACGGAACGCCACAAGCCTTTCGCCTGCATGGACGCCGAGCATCACCCCGTTGCCTCTCAGGATATGCAGCAGTTCCTCTTCACTGAGCGGCTGCAGGATGTTGGGGTCATCCAGCGCGGCGCATACGTCGTGTTGGAG
>JAZUQF010000123.1:0-17071 GCA_045605545.1 Lysinibacillus sp. | reverse complement strand
TGACGCTGGATGAAATCATCATGGCGACGGATGCCATGCGTGACCCGGCCTCCCTACATGAGCAGCTTTATGAGAACGACCGGGATTCCGTCACGCTGATGGATCAGATGAGGGATGAAAAATCGCAGGTGCCATTTGACTACATTCCGTTGAAGGAGGAGCTCAAACGTCACGGCAAGCGGGAACAATCCATTATTTATCTACGCTATTTTGTTGACCTGACACAAACGGAAATTGCAGAACGCCTCGGAATATCACAAGTACAGGTGTTGCGTCTAGAGAAGAAAATATTGGCCCAGTTGAAAGTCTGGATGGAAGCGACAACAAAGAAGACGGTGCATAAATGACAAATCAACTATTTACATCATTAGAAGAAGGACGCAAATTTTGTGAAGAACAGTTTGGTAAGAACGTATCGTTCGATCTAATCATGCAGGAGGCGCATGTGTCGCAGCTTCCTGTACTGCTTGTGTATGTAAGTGGGCTGGTGGACAATACCAATCTTACGAACATGCTTGTCCATTTGCAGCACACGCATAAAGATGAAATTGATGATGAAGAGGCGTACTTCCATGCCCACTTCAATTTCCAGAGCATCACGCCGTCGGAATCAAAGGATAAGTTCCTGCTTTCGGCGCTTAGCGGACAGGTGGCCATCATTACGAAAAGCGGCTACTGCTATTCGACGGAATTCCGGAGCTATCCGGGACGTAATCCGGAAGAGCCTGACAACGAGCGGGTCATCAGGGGGTCGCGTGACGGCTTTGCGGAAAATATCATCATCAATGCGTCGCTCATCAGGCGCCGCATACGCAGTCCCCAGTTCCGGATCGAGCTCCAGCAGATTTCCACCCTCGGCAAGACCGATGTTGCCATCTGCTATATGAACAATATTGTCAATGAGCATCATCTGGAATGGATCAAAGAACGCTTCAAGCAAATTCATCATGACGGGCTGACAATGGCAGATAAGTCGCTGGAAGAATGGATTTTCAAGCAGAAATTCAATCCAGTGCCATTCGTACGTTATACAGAACGGCCGGATATTGTGGCGGCCCATCTATTGGAGGGGCATATCGCCATCGTGGTTGATACATCCCCGTCCGTGATGCTTATGCCTGTATCCCTCTTCCATTTGCTCATGCACGCCGAAGAATACAGGCAGGCACCGATGATTGGAACAATCATGAGGGGGCTGCGTTATGTGGCAGCCTTTTTAAGCATATTCTTATTGCCATTTTGGTACTTACTGGCTACGCATAAGGAAGACCTGCCTGAAAAGATTGCCTTTATCGGTGTCTCAGAGGCATCTGATGTACCGCTGTATCTTCAGCTTGTCATAGCGGATTTGGGCATCGAGTTCCTGCGCATCGCCGCTATTCATACACCGACCCCGATGTCCACAGCCATGGGGTTGATTGCGGGGGTTATGATTGGGGACATGGCCGTTAATGTAGGGCTGTTTTCAGCGGAAGCCATTCTTTATACAGCGATTACGGCGTTGATGACGTTCGCTATCCCTCATTATGAACTGAGTATTTCGACAAAGGTATTCAGACAGTTGCTGCTTGCTGCGACTGCCATATTTGCGGCCAACGGTTTCTTCATCGCAAGTTTTGGAATACTTATGTATTTATATGCATTGCGACCAATGCAGATTCCATATCTATGGCCATTGATGCCGTTCTTCCCGACAGCATTCGCCCGGGTGATGATTCGTTATCCAATGTCGGATGATGCACTGCGGCCGTATAACGTCGGTGCCAAGAAACGAAAACGTTAATGCATAAAGGTGGCTTTAAATTTAATATTTATGCATAATATCGTGGTAAATGTATAAACATACGTTGCATCCCTTTCTTTACTATGTTAAAGTTCACATAAGATATTTTGTGATTTTTATGAAAATTAGCATTTGCTGATTTCTAGGTGAGGAGAGAGATGGATGTTTTTATACGGTACACAGGCAATCGAGGAAGGGCATTTGACAATTGGCGGCGTAGATACAGTTGAATTGGCAAAGCAGTACGGTACACCGCTATTTGTATACGATACGGCGCTTATCCGTAAGCGCGCACGCGGGTTTATAGATACTTTTGAAAAGCTGGGTGTGACGGCGCAGGTGGCGTATGCTTCCAAAGCATTCGCATGTGTGGCCGCCTATCAGCTGGCTGCACAGGAAAACCTATCTTTGGATGTAGTATCCGGAGGGGAGCTTTATACAGCCATCAAGGCAGGCTTTCCTGAAGAACGCATCCATTTCCATGGCAACAACAAGTCCATATCGGAACTAGAGATGGCATTCGATACAAAGATCGGCTGTATCGTCGTCGATAATTTCCATGAAATTGCATTGCTGAAGGAAATCTCACAGGCAAGACAGCAAAAGATGAATATTCTTCTCCGTGTGACGCCAGGCGTGGAAGCACACACGCACGACTTTATCACGACCGGGCAGGCGGATTCAAAATTCGGATTCGATTTGGGCAGTGGCCAGGCAGATGAAGCATTTACTCAGGTCAAGGACCATGAATACCTGAAGATGCTTGGTCTGCACTGCCACATCGGCTCACAGATTTTCGAAACGGACGGCTTTGCACTTGCGGCCGGAAAAGTGATGAAAAAGATGGGCGAATGGAAACAGGCCCACGGTTTTGAATGTACGGTACTCAACCTTGGCGGTGGTTTCGGCATCCGTTATACAGAGGATGACAAGCCGCTGGAGCCACATGTCTACGTGGAAGAAATGATTAAATCTGTACAAGCGGAGGCAGAAGCGGTAAAATTATCAATGCCGGAGATTTGGATTGAGCCGGGTCGCTCACTGGTAGGAGAAGCGGGTACATCGCTGTACACGGTAGGTTCACAGAAGACCGTGCCGGGTGTGCGCGACTATATCTCAGTGGATGGCGGCATGAGCGACAATATCCGCCCCGCATTGTACGACGCAAAGTACGATGCGGTCATCGCAAACAAGGCAGACCAGGAAAAAGGCGCTACCTATACGGTGGCAGGGAAGCTTTGTGAATCAGGGGACAAGCTGATCATCGATGCTGCGCTTCAGCAGGCGGAACCTGGCGACCTTCTGGCGATGTTCTGTACGGGTGCATACGGCTATTCAATGGCTTCCAACTATAATCGCATACCGCGCCCAGCCGTCGTTTTTGTAGAGTCGGGCGAGCATCAGCTGGCGATTAAAAGGGAAAGCTATGAAGACATCGTATCCAATGATCTCCCGTTAACATTGAAAAAGGGTGAGTAACGGTGAAATTATCAAGACAGGCTAAGTGGGGGCTCGGTTTATTTGTAGGCGTTACGATTTGGGCCCTGCTATTTATCTACATCATTAGTCCATTAATTGCAATTTTTAACGGGGAATAATCCATCTTACTGTGAAAAAAGGCATGGTTTCTTAAGTAGGAAAATGTGTTATTGCATTTTTCGAAAGCTTTTGGTAGGATGGGCAGAGGTAGAATTGAGGGAATGCGACAATGCTAGTAAGATACAAAAAAGCGCTTGAAAAAATCGCCATGGGGCTATTATCATTCATGCCTCAGGAAAAAGATGTAAAGCGCTTGATGGAAACAATTCAACAATACGAACAATTGGATAACTGGCTGCTCTATTTGTGGAAAAAGGACGAGGAGTATGTAGGAATCATCGGTGTGAAGATTGAGGAAGAAGTGGCGACGATCCAGCATATTACCGTTGTTCCATCATATCGCGGAGAAGGCGTAGCGATGAAGATGCTGCAGGAATTATGCGATCTGAAACTTTTCACAGAAATCAAGGCCAATGAAGATACAGAGCCTTTTGTGCAAAAATGCATGCCAATATTGAAAGAGGGATGACTCGACCAATCGAGTCATCCCTCTTTTATTATGAAACAAGGCAAAAGGAATGGCTACCTAGAAGGATAAGCCCTATGAATCGTTTGTATTAGAATAAAAGTTTCGGCAGTCGCCTGCGAGATAAGCAAGCGATAATGGAAAATCAACTTTTAGGTAACTATATTGATAGAAAAAGGGGACGAAAAAGCCTGTATGAATAGAAAAGACAGTCCCCATCCAAAAGAGCTCCTTTTACGGTCAGCCGATTTCAGGCTTACTTGGCATCCCCGCTTCTTAGTGCCTTTTTGGCTTCACGGGCTTCGAGTACTTCACTCCGGTCGCGCAGCATATGCTTATGGAGGAGAAACTTTTCATCCTGTAAAGGAAGGGCCTCGATTTTTGAAGCAACAGCCTGCTGCAACTCCTCATCCAAGATTACTAGTTTGAAAGGCTGGAAGGGTTTGCGCTGGTCGATTGCATCGATGGATTCCGCAATCTGCTTCTCTAGCCAACTATCATCTAACGGCTGCAGGAAAGGGGAGCGGCGATTCTGTTGAAGATTGTGAAGTGATTTTGTTAAAATTCTTGCAGAGCCGTTCAAGTTCCCGCGCCGCCAATGGTACAGGCCGGTCGCCAGCTGGACAAGGCCGACCAGCGCATGCCCCTTATCGCGAGGAGCTACTTCCTTCCAATATTCTTCTAACACTTCGTGGCATTCGAAATAGTCTTGGTTACCATTAAAATATGTACAATACTCGATGTACAACGGGTGCATATATGGCAAATGAATCACCTTTCCTCTATACTATGATTGAACTATTTATATACAAACGACAGGTGGCATACAAATGAGTTATGAAGTGAAGCTAGAAGCATTTACAGGTCCACTCGATTTATTATTGCATTTAATTCACCGATTGGAAATTGATATATATGATATTCCGATGGCTGAGCTGACAGCACAGTATATCGACCATCTCCATGCAATGCAGGAGCTGGAGCTGAATGAAGCGAGTGAATACCTCGTCATGGCGGCAACCTTGCTGGCCATCAAGAGCAGGATGCTGCTGCCGATCCACGAGGGAGAGCTGGACGAGGCGGACTTTGTCGAAGAAGGGCCCGATCCACGTGAGGAGCTCGTTTCGCGATTGATTGAGTATAAGAAATATAAGGAAGCCGCTGCAAATCTGCAGACGCTTGAAGAGGAGCGGGCACAAGTGTATACAAGGCCGCCTGCCGACCTTTCTGAATATGCGGTTGCTGAACAGGCGGTGCTGTTTGAAACGGATGTCAATGTCTATGACATGCTGTCGGCGTTTCAGAAGCTTCTTCGCCGCAAGCAGCTGAAGAAGCCGCTCAAGACGCGGGTGGCACGGCAGGAGATTTCCATCAAGGACCAGATGTTTGCCGTGGTGGACCGGCTGAAGAAGAGCGGCGGCCGCACGACATTCACAGAACTATTCCCATATGAGGACAAGGAAACACTGATTGTCACATTTTTATCGTTGCTGGAATTGATGAAGCGCCAAGTCGTCTTTGTAGAGCAGACCAACAACTTCGAAGAACTGACCGTATTACTGCAAAAGGAGGAAATTGGCGATGGACTCGAAGAACTTGATGAGTAGAATAGAAGCATTATTATTTGTTGCAGGAGACGATGGTATGACTGCACGCCAACTTGCACAATATTTAGATGTTGGAGTAATTGATATAGAAGCAGGACTAAGCGAGCTTGAAACGAAATATAATGAAGCAGAGGATCATGGCATCACAATCAAGCAACTGGCAGGTACATACCAGCTGGCGACGAAGCAGGCTGTGGCGGACACGATTAAAAAGCTTGTGGAAAACCCGACTAGTCAGGTGCTGACGTCGGCCTCCCTTGAAGTGTTGGCGATCATCGCCTATAAGCAGCCGATTACACGGGCCGAGGTGGAGGACCTGCGGGGAGTGAAGAGTGAACGCCCGATTCAGACGCTCGTATCACGCGCTTTAGTCCAGGAAGTAGGCCGTGCGGAAAAAACGGGACGTGCCATCCTTTACGGCACAACGAAGGAATTTCTCAATTACTTTGGTCTCAAGGATATTTCGGAGCTACCGCCGCTGCCGACGGAGGAATCGGAAGAGGAGGAAGCGACGGATTTATTCATGACCAAGTTCCAAGAAGCATTTAAAGAATAAGGAGCGTATGCTTGAAGAAATTGTGGCTTGTATTGTTTTTGTTGCTTGTGCCGGTGAGTGTCGAGGCTGCGTCCAGCTATGCCGTGGTGGATGCACAGACGGGGCGCCTGCTGATGGGGCAGTCCGAGGATGCAAGGCTGCCGATTGCCAGCCTGACGAAAATGTGGACGGCCCTGATCGCCGTCGAAAATGCCGATTTGGATGATATGGTCACAGTGTCCAAGCGTGCGGCCTATAGCGAGGGCTCCTCAATCTATTTGGAGGAAGGGCAGGAAATCAAGCTCGAGCAGCTGTTGTACGGCTTGATGCTGCGCTCAGGCAATGATGCCGCAACGGCGATCGCCGAACATGTAGGCGGCTCCGTCGATGGATTTGTGAAGTTGATGAATGACAAGGCTGAATTGTACGGGCTGAATGGGACGATGTTTACGAATCCATCCGGGCTGCATCATGAAGAACACCTTTCCACAGCGGAGGATACGGCGAGGATGCTGCAGATTGCGATGAAGAACAAGACGTTCCGCAAGATAGCGACAACCGTCCTGTATAAAGGAGAACTGACGGCGTGGCAGAACAAGCATAAACTATTATCCCAGGAAGTGGGGGCAATTGCCGGCAAGACAGGCTACACAAAGGTGGCCGGCCGTACCCTGGCCACATACTTCCAACGAGGCGACAAGGAATTTGTGGTCGTGACAATCAATGAATCGAATGATTGGGAAGTGCACCGGGGGTTTGCCGACCAGGTTGACAGGGAGTATGAAAACTACGAACTCGTCAAGGCGGGCGACTACCTGATTCCAAAAGCGACGGTTACATTGGATAAACCGATTTCCCTGCTGCTGACGGAAGAGGAAAGGAAAAGCATCCATCATACGCTCATTGCCAGACGTGATTACACAAGGGCGGTATGGCAGGTGGCGTTGGGGGAAGATGTGATTTTCAGAAGAGCGGTATCCATTCAAGAAGACTGATGACAGTCTTCTTTTTTTATTGTTAAGGAAATTATAAAATTTTGCATTGTGGATAACGATAGAAAAGGTATCATCTACGTCTAGGCATTCACGCCAGCTGCTCGAGGTAGCTTCAGCAATCACTACGCGTGTCGAGCACGCTAGGTGATTGCTTCGGCGCGCTTGTCGCAGCTGAACGGGCGCGAATGCGCTTTTGTTATTCTAAATTTTCCTGAAAATAGAGAAGGGAGCTATTTCTCTTTATGTTTTCGTCAAAGTGTGACATAATTTTCAGCAGATTATGGGAACAATCTAGTCTAGTCGCATATGAATGCGGCGCAAAAATCAATGAGGTGAACTTATGGAAAGACTACAGAAAGTCATTGCTTATGCGGGTATTGCATCACGCCGCAAAGCAGAGCAGTTAATTGTAGAAGGCAAGGTAAAAGTAAACGGTAAGGTGGTACGTGAGCTGGGGACGAAAGTTTCTAATTCCGACACAATTGAAGTGGAGGGCGTGAAGCTCGAAAAAGAGGACAAGGTGTACTTCCTTCTTTATAAGCCAAAGGGCTACATTTCTGCTGTAACAGATGACAAAGGACGCAAGACGGTCGTGGATATTTTCAAGAAGCGCGTACCGGAGCGTATTTTCCCAGTTGGGCGTCTCGACTACGATACGACGGGACTTTTATTATTGACGAATGACGGGGAGTTTTCCTACCAGCTGACGCATCCGAAATTCAAAATCGACAAAACGTATATTGCACGGGTAAAGGGAGTGCCGACAATCGACGGACTGAAGAAGCTGCAACGCGGCATCAAGCTTGAGGACGGCAAGACGGCACCTGCGAAAGTGAGCATGACCTCCTTTGACGAGAAGGCGGGCAAGGCGATTTGCGAAATCACCATCCATGAAGGGCGCAACCGTCAAGTGCGACGCATGTTCGAAGCAATCGGCACGCCGGTCGTGAAGCTGAAGCGTGAGCGCTTTGCATTCCTGGACCTGGGCAATCTGAAGCCGGGCGAATACCGCGAGCTGACAAAACATGAGGTGAAGCAGCTACGCGTGCTGGCCGAGACAGGGCGTCTTGATTAATACTAGGGTGATAGTGGAAACGTTCATAAATCATTCATAATCCATAGCAGGCCAAAACACATTATTTGGTATAATGTATTAGTATTATTTGCTTGTTTAGGGGAGGATTGCGAAAATGGGGAAAAAGAAGAAACGTTCCATTACTCGCGGCATCATTTTAGCTCTGCTCGCAGTAGCAATTGGCTATACGGTCTACACAACAGTTACAAAAGATAAGGTAGAGGTACTGAAGGTCGGCTCGGAGGCTCCGGACTTCGAGCTGGTCGATTTGAATGGTGACATGCACCGTCTGTCGGATTATAAGGGACAAGGGGTGCTGCTGAACTTCTGGGGAACATGGTGCGAGCCTTGTAAAAGGGAGTTTCCTGCCATCGAACGGCAGTATAAGTCATTCGAATCGCAAGGTGTCCATGTATTAGCGGTCAATATCGCCCAGTCGGAGTTTGAAGTGAAAAATTATGTGAAAAGCATGAATATGACATTCCCTGTGGCGATCGATCCAACAAAAAGCGTCATGGAGGCTTATAATGTGACCAACCTTCCTGCAACAATCCTTGTCAATGCAGAAGGGCAAATTGAAAAAATCGTTACCGGTGAGATGAGTGAAGCACAGATTGCCGCACATATGGAAGCTATCAAGCCGGAATAGGAGTCTTACAATATGGAAAAAATACTATGTGAGTGTGGCCATGAAAATCCTGTCGGTACGAAGCTCTGCGAAAAATGCGGCCGTCCGTTGACGGAAGAGGAAAAGGAAAAGAAGCTTGTCGATATGCGCTATGATGGCATTGCCATTCGTTCCAAGACGCATAATAAATCAATCATCGATAAGATTTGGAATTTCTTCTCCAGCGTAAAAGTGGGTGTGACGCTCATCATTTTGAACCTGCTCGCCGCCTCAATCGGCACCATCCTGCCGCAGGAATTCTATGTAAGCGTATCGACGGATGCTGAAAAGGCACAGTACTATGAAGACATGTATGGAACATTCGGTACCCTTTACTACAATTTGGGGCTGTCAGACCTCTATTCTTCCTGGTGGTTTCAGATTTTAGTAGGGATGCTTGGCGTCTCAATCATTGTGGCCAGTATCGACCGGGGGCTGCCGCTGCATAAATCTCTTAAAAACCAGCGCGTCAAGCGCCACCCAAGCTTCATGAAGCGCCAGCGCCTCATTGCTGAAGGCAAGCCGACTGTCGGGCAGGCCAACACACTCGACCTTGTCGAGGAAAAAATGAAGGCGATGAAATACAAGGTACGCCGCGAAGGCAATGCACTGATGGCTGAAAAGAACCGCTTTGCACGCTACGGCCCCTATATCAACCATGTTGGACTAATCGTCTTTCTGGGGGCAGTGATGCTGCGCCTATTGCCCGGCTTCTACATAGATGAGTCAATGTGGCTTCGTGAAGGGGAACTGCGTGCTGTCCCCGGCATGGAAGGCTATTTTATCCACAATGATGAATTCATCCTGGAAACTTACGATAATCAACCGCAGGGCGAGCAGTTGAAGCAAGGTGTCAACGTCATGGCGAAAAACTACCAGACGAATGTAACGCTCTATAAGCAGCAAGAAGGGGACCTGCCAGGGCAGACTGACAACCTGGAAGTCGTAGACACCTTTGAAATCAGGGTGAACTCCCCGCTGAAGCACGACGGTTATGCCATTTATCAAATGGACTATGGCTTGAATGAATTAAAGACGATGAAGTTCGCCTTGCAAAATAAGGCGTCCGGCGAGTCATTGGGCGATGTGACGATCGACCTGACCAACCCGGAGACGGAGTATGTGCTGAATGATGATGTGCGGGTCGAGGTTGTATCCTACTTGCCGGACTTCTCGGGATTTGAGGATGGGGCTCCACAGACGGCCTCCCCGACACCAAACAATCCGGCCTTCATCTTCCGCATGTATACACCTGAAAAGCCGGAGGGCGAGACAAGTTTCGTAGCAATCCAGCAGACGCTGGAGCCTTTGGGGGAAAACACATACAAAATGGCATTCCAAGGTGTGGAAACGCGAAATATGTCAGGTTTGACGATTCGTAAAGATAAAACCATTCCATTTTTATTCATAGGTGGTATTATATTCATGTTGGGTGTTGCCATCGGGTCTTACTGGGCACACCGCCGCCTATGGGTGGAAGAACTTCCTGACGGCACCATCCGTCTAGCAGCCCATACAAACAAAAACTGGTTCGGCATGAAGAAGGAAATGGATGCCGTGACGGCGTTTGCCCATCTTCCAGCCTATATAGACCAGTCCGAAGCTGAAAAGGAAGAAACTAAAAAGGAAGGTGACAACACCTTATGAGTTTGATTGATTTAAGCAGCAACCTGCTGTACGTGGCATTCTTCTGCTACTTGGTCGGCACCTTCCTGTTCGGGGGGGCCATCAAGGAGAAGGATGATACAGCGGCTAAGCGCGCGGATAAATGGGGAAAAATAGCAATCGCCATCACGATTGTCGGTTTCCTTGCCCAGCTTGGCTACTTCATCACTCGCTGGATCTACACAGGACATGCCCCGGTAAGTAATATGTTCGAATTTACGACGGCATTCGGGATGTTCATCGTGTTATCCTTTATCGTAATCTACTTTATGTACAAGGTATCGGCATTGGGTGTCGTGGCATTGCCGGTAGCGCTATTGATCATTGCCTATGCATCGATGTTTACACAGGATGTGAGTCCGCTCGTACCGTCATTGCAAAGCCACTGGCTGACAATCCATGTCATCACGGCGGCGCTCGGCCAATCGATTTTGGCGATGAGTGCGGTGGCGGGCTTGATCTACCTGTTGAAGAATGTGGATGTAAAGAAGGCTTCCAAAGAGCGCTTCTGGCTGGAGGCGGTCATGTATTTCTGTGTACTGGTCATCGGCTTTGTCGTGGCGACATCCGTATTCAGCGGCACGGGCTACGAGGCGGAGTTTGAGCATGTGACGCAGGAAGGCAATACGGAAACCGTGACATATACGATGCCTGCCATCTTCGGCATGAATGAATATGTCGAGCTTTCCGAAGACCGCATGACGCCGCTTGTCGAAATGCCTGCATTGATTGATGCACGCAAGCTGACGACGGTTGTATGGTCGATTCTCTTCGGTTCGGTCCTTTACCTATTGATTCGCCTGATCGCCCGCCGTTCGGTATCGGCGATGATCCAGCCGTTATTGAAGCGCGTGAATTCGCAGCTGATGGATGAAATCGGCTACCGTGCCGTGCTGATTGGTTTCCCGGTATTCACACTGGGGGCGCTGATTTTCGCGATGATTTGGGCGCAGGTTGCGTGGAGCCGCTTCTGGGGCTGGGACCCGAAAGAAGTGTGGGCGCTCATTACATGGCTGTTCTATGCTGCGTTCCTTCATCTGCGCCTCTCAAAAGGCTGGGAAGGAAAAAAGTCAGCGTGGCTGACGGTGATCGGCTTCCTGATCATCATGTTCAACCTCGTAGTAGTCAATCTTGTCCTTGCAGGCTTGCATTCTTATGCATAAGTAATAGACAAAATTGGTAAAAGAGCGTATGCGAAAAATAGAGTGGAACGCCCGCTCTACGCTGCATTGGCGGCATCTTGATCCGACTCTTGCAGAATCTGCAATACATGATTGGATATAGGACCAATATAAGGGAGATGCCCGGAAAGTTTTAATTTTCTAGGCAGCTCCCTTCTTTTCATTTATTGACTAAAAATGTACAATAGGAAATGTAGATAAAGCTTGAAGGGAGACTCACACCAGTGTCTGAGAACATTTCTATATTAATAGTGGACGATGAAGAGCGTATTCGCCGTCTGTTGAAGATGTACCTTGAACGAGAAGGGTACATGGTGGACGAAGCCGAAAACGGCGAAGAAGCGATTGAAAAGGCGTTTGAAAATGAATACCATTGTATTCTTTTAGATATTATGATGCCGGAAAAAGATGGCCTGCAAGTTTGTGAAGAAATCCGGGAAAAGAAAACGACCCCTATCATTTTATTAACGGCAAAAGGGGAGGAGGCGAACCGCGTCCAAGGGTTCGAGCTTGGTGCCGATGACTACATAGTAAAACCGTTCAGTCCGCGTGAAGTAGTGCTTCGTGTAAAGGCGATTCTGCGCCGCTCCGCAGCATTCTCCCCTGTGGCGAGCGCATCGACATCGAAGGATCTGGTCGTATTCCCTCACCTGACAATCGACCACGATGCGCACCGTGTGACGGCGGATGGCAGGGAAGTCAATCTGACACCGAAAGAGTACGAGCTGCTTTATTTCCTTGCGAAGTCTCCGGATAAAGTATTTGACCGTGAACAACTGCTGAAGGAGGTCTGGCACTATGATTTCTTCGGGGACCTTCGTACTGTCGATACCCATGTAAAGCGCCTGCGTGAAAAACTGAACCGCGTTTCTGAAAATGCGGCGAAGATGATTGTGACCGTTTGGGGCGTCGGGTATAAATTCGAGGTCGTAAATGAATAGAATATGGAACAGTATCGTCGGGAAGCTATGGGTAACCATATTGCTTCTCGTTTCGTTTGTTCTTTTCACCTTCACTGTATTCATGCTGGAGTTTTTGGAGGATTACCATAGAAAGCAGGCGGAAAACTCCCTCCGCCAGACGGCTGCGGCAATTGCCGGCATCGTGGACGAGTACGCGGAAGGGCATTCCCCGATGCAGGTCATCGAGGATTTGCTGGACGAGCAAACGAATGCATTGGTTGCCAACAGTCCAAACGAGTTGGTCTATGCCATCCAGGAAGGGGACAACCAGGAGGAAATCCAAAAGGAAATCCTTGCTAATGAGGTATTTGAGCCAATCTATGAATCTGACGAGCCAATTTTGAAGGAGATGATCCTGCCCTCCCAGTCGGAAGCGGATAAGAGGGAGTCCTACGTAGTGCTGGGCTTTCCGTTGAAGTCGGACGACGAGCTGCATGGGGCGGTATTCATCTATCAAAGTCCGGACGCCCAGCATGCGCTGAGCAGTGATTCGACGAAGATTGTCTTTATCGCGGCCTTCATCGCGTTTGTTCTGACGACTTTTTTTGCGTTTTTCCTTTCGAGCCGCGTGACCTATCCATTGCGCCTGATGCGTGAACATGCTTTTGAATTGTCCAAGGGGAAGTTCGATTCACAGGTGCCGGCCATTCAGAGCAATGACGAGATTGGCCAGCTGGCAGTGGCATTCAACCAGATGGGACGCCAGCTGAAGCACCATCTCGAAGTCATTAATCAGGAGAAGGAGCAGCTGTCGAGCATCCTGACATCCATGACGGATGCCGTCATCACCTTCAACCGCGACCGGACGATTCTACTCAGCAATCCGCCGGCCGAAAAGCTGCTGCAGAAATGGTTCATCAGCAAGGGCAGCCAAAGTGAACGGCCGATTCCACCGGAAATCTATCATATGCTCGATCATGTACTAGATTTCGAAGATAAGATAGAAGAAGACCTGGAAATGGACGGCTCGTTCTACAGCATCACCATCAGTCCGTTATACAGCGGAGAGATGATTCGCGGGGCGATTGCGGTCATCCGGGACAAGACGGAACAAAACCGGCTGGAGAAGCTGCGGTCCGACTTCATCGCCAATGTATCGCACGAGCTACGAACGCCGATTGCGATGTTGCAGGGCTATTCGGAGGCCATTTTGGACGATGTTGTACAGTCGGAGGAGGAGCGCAATGAAATGATGCGCATCATCTATGACGAATCCCAACGCATGGGCCGTCTTGTGACGGATCTGCTGGACCTTGCCCGCATGGAATCCGGACATATGCGCCTGCATAAGGAGCAAGTGCCCATCGTACATGTGCTGGAGCGCATGACGCAGAAGTTCTTGCAGGTGGCCAAGGAAAAGCAAATCCAGCTGCAATTCATTTCGGAGCTGCCGGATGATACGGTGATTTCCCTCGACGAGGACCGCATCGAGCAGGTATTGACGAACCTCATCGACAACGCCATACGCCATACCCCTGGGGAGGGCAGGGTGACCGTATCATTGACGACTGAACTGTCCTACGCCAAAATTTCTGTAAGCGATACAGGCTTCGGTATTTCGAAGGACGATCTGCCGTATGTATTTGAGCGGTTCTACAAGGTGGATAAGGCGAGGACACGCGCTAAAGGCGGGACGGGCCTTGGTCTTGCCATTACACGCAATATTGTAGAAGCGCATGAGGGCAAAATCAAAGTAGAGAGTGTAGAAAAGGAAGGAACATCATTTACGTTCTATCTACCAATGTTATAGAATAAAAAGATATGGTGCTTGCACCTATCTTTTTATTTTTTTTTTGACGCCAAAATGCCTACATATGCACCATATCCAGGGTGAAACGCATTTACACATGGCTTGAAACATTTCTACTATATATCCGACTAATTTGATGAGAACGGAGGTGGGGTGGATGAAAGAATCCATTTTCCATCGATTATATGATGAATACCACCAAGACATCTTTCAGTTTTTAATCTATCTCGTAAAAAATCGAACGGTCGCAGAAGACCTTTCCCATGAAGTGTATGTACGCGTCTTGAAGGCATACAGCCACTTCCAGGGAAGGAGTACGGAAAAGACATGGCTCTTTTCCATTGCGAAAAATGTAGCCATCGATCACTTCCGCCGGATGAAGGTAAGGGAAAGGCACGCCTTCAATGCATTTGATTGGGAGGAGGAGCAGCTCGTATCGCCTATCAAATCGCCGGAGCAGTTTGTAGAGCTGAGCGAGGACATGAACCGCCTGCTCGCCGTATTGGAAAGCTGCAAGGGTGATCAGAAGATGGTGATCGTCATGCGCTACTTTCAGGAGCTTTCCATCGCAGAAACGGCAGAAATCCTCGGATGGACGGAAGGTAAAGTGAAAACGACGCAGCATCGCGCCATTAAAGCACTGCGGAAGAAGTTGAGCGAAAAGGAGGCGAATTCATTATGAAGGACGAAAAATGGAGCGAGCAGCAGCTGGAAGAATTATTATCCCAAGCCCCGAAAATGCAGGATCGTCGTTCAAAGGAAGACGTCTTCGCAAGGCTGAAGGAGGCGGGCGCTTTTGAAGAGGAGCCGATGCAGCGACCTACAGTGAAGAAGAGAAAGCCATTCCTGTTTCTCGGACTGACGGCTGCTATGACCTTCCTGTCGTTCGGTGGGGTGTACTACTTCTCCTCCCAGAATGCTCAGGAGGATGCCAGCATGTCCGTGAATGATATGGAAAGTGCCGATAAACAGGAATTTGAAATGGAAAGCCTTGAAGACTCGGCTATATCAGAAATGTCGCTTGGAGGAATGACGGAGGATATGCGTACATCCGTTTATGAAGAGCAGCTGGAGGCGGCGGCCGCATTCCGCATCGGGCTGGCAGGCAATGATGAAAAAAGTGTACCGGTGACGATTGTCGTTCCAAAAGAGAAGCTGCTGGAGGACTTCGGTAGCGACACACCGACCCAGGTGGATATGTATAATAAATATGCCTCCAAAATAGACGAAGAGGCTGCGGGATTCAAGGAATTCCATCCCGTCAAAGGCACGATTGAGGAGCAGGGAAGTACGGTGGTGCATGCATTGCCCGATGACCACGGCTATGAGGAGTCGGTAGTCTATGCGGATGTGATGAAGGATACATTCGGGCAGAGCTATGAAGCGGCTGTGGTGCGGAATGAAGAAGGCACAACGGTTGTTTATGAGAAAAACCAATCGGGCGATTTGATCAATCATAATGACGGTTCCGGCTTTAGCTATTTCCTGGATGAGCAGGGAGGCGGCATCTTTTTATCACCGGATTCCAGCAGAGCCTTCCGGACGGCTGGTGAGGCGCTGGAATATATGAAAGCGGTGGATGATGGCGTCTACAAAACGGCCGTTCTTCCCGGCATCGACTATACGGTGACCGAGGGAGATGTAGTAAGGGTCAAGTTCACGGCACCGCTAAATCTGGAGGAGGCCGACTCGCAGAAGGCTATGTATATGATTGAAGCGATGCTGTTGACGGCTTCTGACTTTGGCAAGCAGATTCTCTTTGAAAATATTGTACAGACCGAATGGCAGGGCTTCCGCTTCACGGCACCGCTCCCCAAACCTGTGGGGGCAAACGAAATACCGCTCGAAACCATTCGGAATAATTAGAAAATATAAAAGAATTGTAAACAAAAAGGTTTACAATTCTCTTTTTTCTTTTATAATGAAAAGTGTAAGCTAATTTAATATTCGATTCATCTTCGGGGCAGGGTGCAATTCCCGACCGGCGGTAATAGAAGGCGCAATCTCCGACCATTCTTGGAGGGCATTGCAGCAGACCTTCTTCAGCCCGCGAGCCGCTTTTACAGTGTGCAGGATTTGGTGAGATTCCAAAGCCGACAGTATAGTCTGGATGGGAGAAGGTGAAGGTACGGTCGTCATTTCATGAGGAATGCCGTATTTTGTGTACCCTTTGTTATTATATGGGACCAGCTTTATTTGCTGTACGCAAAATGACGGAAAGACCTTTATTTACGTGTGCCTTATTCTCCCTTATACAAGTATGTATAAGGGTTTTTTCATGGGATGCGGCGTGATGTACCTTTCTTCTTGCGAGATGGAATCAGCAAAGGAGAAGATTTTTATGACAAAGACAAACAAAAGGTTACGGGCATTCGTAACAATCGCGATGTTGAGCAGTATTTCGTTCATTCTGATGCTATTCAACTTTCCGCTGCCTTGGTTCCCGGCGTTTCTGCAAATCGATTTCAGTGACATTCCTGCATTGATTGCGGCAATTACGATGGGGCCGGTTGCCGGTATTTTAGTGGAACTGATGAAAAATATTCTGGACTGGATTTTCTCCGGGTCGCCGACGGGCTTGCCGGTCGGGCCCATGGCCAACTCCGCGACAGGAATCCTGTTCATCATGCCTGTATACTATATTTATAAAAAATTGCCTTCTGCGAAAGGTTTGTTCTTCGGCCTAGTGGTCGGTTCACTTATCATGTCGGTAGGCATGGCGTCCCTGAACTATGTGGCATTCCTGCCGATGTACGGCTACTTCATGAATTTCCATGTAGATAGCA
>JAZUQF010000122.1:0-5906 GCA_045605545.1 Lysinibacillus sp. | reverse complement strand
CCAAGACTTCCACAAAGGCAACCCACCAATCCCAAGGTAAGAAAAGACTGCACGGGCAACCGTGCATTCTTCTTCATCTATAAAAGCTTATCCCCGAAAAGCGAACCAATCAGGGCAACGGCTACTTCCGCCGTCTTATTCCTGTCATCCAATATGGGATTCACTTCCACGAATTCTACAGATGTAATCAGACCGCTCTCTGCCAGCATCTCCATTGCCAGGTGGCTTTCCCGATATGTAATGCCTCCACGCACCGGCGTTCCCACCCCGGGACATTCCATCGGGTCGAGCGCATCAAGGTCGAGCGAAAGATGCACGCCGTCCGCACCCTTCAAATGGGCAATGGTCTGTTCAATGACTTCAGTCATCCCCATCCGGTCAATTTCATGCATGGTGAACACTTTCATCCCGAGCCTGCCGATGAGTTCCTTCTCCCCTTCATCAAGCGCCCGCGCCCCAATCAGCACAATGTTTTCAGGTTTGATTTTTTTTGAGCCGATTGAAGTCAATGTCGCATGACCGAGGCCCAAATTCACCGCCAATGGCATGCCATGGATATTCCCGGATGGAGATGTTTCAGGTATGTTCAAATCGCCATGTGCATCATACCAGATGACGCCTACATTACTCCGCTTTTCATTGATTGCTGCAAGCGTGCCGATGGAAATACTGTGGTCCCCGCCTAAAATAAGCGGAAATACATCATCCTTCAGCATCTTCATGACACTTTCTTTCACCTCCAGGCTCGCTTCCACAACAGACTGGAGGTTTTTCAGATTGGCATCGCCGATTTGTACTGGACTCTTCCCTTTCACCGCGATATCCCCATAATCAACCACCGTGTAGCCAAGGCTGAGCAGACGCTCCTCTACACCGGCATACCGGATGGCGCTCGGTCCCATATCGACGCCGCGCCTCTCCTGCCCCAAATCCATAGGGACCCCCAATATCCCTACTGCATTCATCTTTCCATCCCCCTTTTATTCAACATCCAAAAGCTTCCCTTTTAAACAGATGGCTTTATATATTTACCTATACAAATAAATTTTACCATCCACTTTCCATTGTAACGCATTTCACTTCGGCATTGCATATCCATCTCGTCATTTTTCTGAAAATAGAAAGCAAAGAGCCGTCTTGGTAACTTCGACGGCTCCTTGCTCTGCAATCAATTATTCAATTCGTAGCGCTGCCCCTTCACCAGGTAGAAAAGATGCTCGGCGATGTTGGTTGCATGGTCCGCGCACCGTTCGATATGCCGGGCGATGAATGATAAATAGGTGATTTGCGCCAAATTCTCCGTCTGTACGCTCGACAGGCGCAGCAGGTTGCCCACTGTATCCCCGTACAGTTCATCGACCTGATCATCAAGGTCGGCAAGCTCTTTTGCCTCTGCCGTATTCTCCTCGATGAAGGCCTGCACAATCTGACGAAGCATCAGTGTAGTACGGAAATGCATGTCCTCCAGTGTTTCAATCGGTGTGATGAACGGCTCCTTCCCGATCCGTATCGTTTCCTTGGCGATGTTCACGGCATAGTCGCCCACCCGTTCCATATCCGCGGCAGCCTTGACGGTCGCCATCAGCCTCCGCAGATCCGTTGCGACCGGCTGCTGCTTGGCAATCAACAGGATGACGCGGTCATTGATGGCCTCCTCTAACCGGTTGATTTCCGCATCCTTCTCGATGACCTCGAGTGCCAGATCGATGTCCTTTTCCACAAATGCCTTGAATGCCACCCCGAACGCATCGATGGATTTCACACTCAATTCCAGCAGCTCCTGCTTCACACCCTCCAAATCGTTATCAAACTGTTCACGTACCATCCTATTTTCCACTCCTTATCCAAAACGTCTGGAAGGATAATCTTTCGTCCAACCCCTCCAGCAGTACCTGATGTTCCTGCAAAAGATACATACATCATTCTGCACACCTGCCTGTGCCTCAGCGATTTCCTTCATGACCGGCGACACTCTGGCCCCCCATCCCCGCAAGACCACAGCAGCAGGTCGGCTCCTATTCATGATGTTTCATCAGCGCACTTCCACTTTTTCATTGTGAACATCCTCCAAATCAATGGCAATGTTCTTACATTCCCTACTATAGTTTCTGAATATTGATGACGTATGAATGAGTTGTTAACCCTAGGTAAATAACAATAAGCAATTGTAAATTTTCCGAAGCCCCACTGTGGAATTAGAAGGAAGTCCTGAAAACAAAAAAGAGCGGCTTTCGTAAGCGTATGCCTACGAAAACCGCTGCCTGCCCAGCTATTCATTTACTGTTTCTTCTTCTTCGTCCTCATTCAGCACTTCCTCCGATATTGTCGGAAGGATTTTTTGCTGTGACTCGCTAGAAAGCGTGCCTTCCTTGGTGCGCTTATCCTTCAGCTCGAAATATGCATCGAGGACTTCACGTGCAATCAGGTTATTGTAATACCTTGGAACTTTGGAACTCGTCGTTGCCCATGGAAGGATGACCGCATATGCCACTTCAGGGTTTTCATACGGCGCAAAGCCGACGTGGACGAGATTCAATGTATCGATTCCACTCTTCGCTTTTTCACGGTCGTAGTAAACAACCTCCGCTGTACCCGTCTTACCCGCTGCTGTATAAGGGGCGTTCCTGAACGCACTCGCTGCCGAACCTCTCGCCCCTACATATACACGGCGGAACCCTTCCTTGATCCGATTGATTTCCTCTTCCGTGTTATCGATGCGGTTCAACACTTTCGGCTCTATTTCCTCAACCAGCGAGCCCAGTATTTCACCATCAGTCGATGGATTGCGGATTTCCTTCAGCATGCGGGGCTGGATGCGGTATCCACCATTGGCAATCGTCGACACATACTGCGCAAGCTGCAACGGTGTATACGTATCGAACTGTCCAATGGAAAGGTCAAGGATGTTACCTGGATTATTCGGCTTATTGGCAATCCCCGTCGTCTCCCCAGGCAGGTCGACGCCTGTCAGGACGCCCAATCCCATCTGGTTGTAACCGTTGCGCAGCTTTTGCAGGGTGTCATTGCCAAGATTCAATCCCATGCCCCGATAATAGGTCAACCCACCCAGGCTCAAGGTAGTTTTGAACATGTATACGTTCGATGACTGCTCAAGGGCATCTAAATCATTCATCCGTATTCTTCCATATCTATTGAAAACCGAACTCTTCTCAACTCCACCAATGTAAAGCCGTTCATCGGTTAGATAGTCCCCTATTGAAATGGCTCCTTCACGATACCCTGTTAAAAGGGTTGCCCCCTTGACTGTCGAACCCGCTTCATACGCCGTCGTGAACGTTCCATATGAGTAGTCGACAAGGTAGCGCTTGCCCGTATCGTCATATTCGATTTTCTTGCCGACCATCGACAGGATTTCCCCTGTATTCGGATCCATCATGACATAGAACGCACGGTCCAACAAGGAGGCGCTGCCGGAGCTCTTCGCCTCGAGCAAGTTTTTTTCCACAATTTCTTCGGCTTTCTGCTGAAGCTCGATGTCAATCGTCGTCACCAGGTCCTTGCCGGGCTCGCCGTCATAGGTTGTGACCGTCTCCACGACCTCACCCTTTTTATTCGTGATGTTTTTGACGACCGATTTCTCACCCTGCAGCAGTTCCTCATACTGCGCTTCGAAATAACTTTCCCCTACGCGGTCGTTGCGGGAATATTCACGAGCCAAGTAGTAGTCCAATTTACTTTTCGGAATCCCTTTACTCGGTGTCGTCGTACGCCCCAGCACGGCCAATGGCGCAAGGCGGACACGCTGCCAATCCGTCGTCGTATTCACACCCGGTAATTCGGATAGGCGCTCCGATACCAGCGCGAATTCATAATCCGTTACATCCTCACTCTTGATGATTTGCGGAGAGAGATTGTAGCCGGACGTCATCTCACGATAGATTGCCAGCACTTCAAGATCCTGCTCCGTCAATGTAGCCAGCTCTTCTTCCGTAATCCGCTCACGCATGCGCCGGTCATACTCCTGGTTTATTTCTTTTTCTTCCAGGTCTTCATTCGCTGCCCGGAATTCATTCATCTCCTCGGTCGTCACTTTGGCCTTTGCCTTCTCATCATTCAGCAAAATCCAGAAGTCCTGTTTATCACGAGCCGTCACCCGATTGGTCGGCATGTCGATCAAAACAGCCAAGTCTTCGGCAACCTCGAGCATTTCCGCATTCTTTGTTGTCGGCATCTTCGTATATGTAATCGCATTTTCAGGACGGTTATCTACCAGGATGCGTCCATTGCGATCATAAATGCGCCCCCGGGGAACGCTCGTGTTGACGCGCACTTCCTCCGTACGCTCCAATTCCCGTACATAATCTTCCCCTTTCACAATCTGCAGGTATCCCAAGCGGAAGACCAGCACAGAGAATAATAGGAATATTGTAAAGAAAAGGACGTTCATGCGGAATGTCAGGCTGGCCCGCTGCTTCGCCTTTGGATTGCCCTTTTTTCGTAGCGGCTTTCGCAATCAAAAGCTCCCCTTTCTTCTAAATCTATAATTTTCACACCAAAATCCATGCCTTTTAGTATAACACCATCCATTCTTTTAAAAAAGGGCTGACGTATGTCGTCCCTCTGTTTTCGACTTCATTTCCATCAAAAAGGTTTCATTTTTTCCACTTTCCTGTCTATATTAAAGAATATCGGACAAGGAGGTGGAAGTAATGGAGATTCTTGCTGTAGGCATCGGCGGGGCCATTGGAGCAATGCTGCGCTTTTATATAAGCCAAATCATCATGTATGATGGGGGATTTCCGCTTGCGACGCTGGCGGCCAACCTGATCGGCTGCCTTCTTCTTGGCTTCCTGCTAGGCGGAAGGCTCCTGCAGCATCGACCTCATGTGAAAGTGGCGCTGACGACCGGCCTGCTCGGTGCATTCACCACCTTTTCCACCTTCAGCTACGAAACGGTCAAGCTGGTGGATAGTGGCCTGTCCGGCCTGGCCCTTCTCTACATCGGCCTTTCCGTCCTTGGAGGGTTATGCTGTAGTCTGATTGGATTCAAACTGGCGAATGGAGGGGAAAAATCATGATGGCTGTAATGATGGGCGGATGCCTTGGAGCAATGGCTCGATTCTCTATTGGGAAGCTTCTCACCGGTACAGGCAGAAGCTTTCCCTTCCCGACCTTTTGCATCAATATCCTCGGCTGCTTCCTGCTCGGAATCGCAGTCGCAAGCGAGCTGCCACCCGTGCTGTACAGGCTGGTCGGCATAGGGTTTTTAGGTGCCTTTACGACCTTTTCCACATTCAGCTACGAAACACTGCAGCTGCTTCGTGAACGACGCCCGGCTGCTGCAGGCATGTACTGTGCAGGTAGTATCGTCCTGGGTGTTGCCGCCTTCGTTATCGGAACGTCACTGTGACGGGGAGGAACCTTTATGAAAATGAGGCGGCGAGCCATGCTTCTCATTCTATGGTCGCCATGACCTATAAAAGTACTGAAGCGCACGGCATATGGTATTCACGCCTCTCTTCTCCTATGGAAGGACGACATGGATTCTTTTGCTTTCCTTTTCCTCTCGTGATGACGCCAAATGGGGAAATTCATATACAACTTAAATTTTAATAAGTGACAAATGGGTATTTCTACCCCTTATTACACTTATTGTTAGTTATGTTGTATATCAGATTCGACGGATGGCGGTTCGGTTGCCTCTAAAACGGTGGCACCATTTATTCTCCGCATACATCACCATGCAATGTGCACCTGTCCTATCCCCAGTAATATCGGGTGCTTACAGCCGAAATGTAGCGAAATGAATGGATGTGCTGTGCCGGGAGGTTGGCAGCACGCAGGATTATGAGGACAGGTTCAAATAGGGACATGAATACACAAAAAGGGCATGGATTTCTCGAAAATACGAGAAATTCCATGGCCCTTTATTGCTTTTATAGTCT
>JAZUQF010000121.1:0-15946 GCA_045605545.1 Lysinibacillus sp. | reverse complement strand
AAGAAGAAAAAGAAAATAGCCCCGATACCATTTAAATTAGGAACCAAGCCAAAAAAATTAAACCCACCGGCACTAATGTGTTGCCACATACAGTCGACACAGTACGTAAGAGGGAACAAAAAAATATATTTATATTACTTTTCAAAATTGATTTATTTTTAACTATACAAAAGTTCTTAGTACAAAATTTTTTTATAGTACTTAGATTTATTGTTCAACTTCAAATAGCTTTTTTCGTTCAGAAGATGTTATACACAAATTATACACATCACCAACATAAAGTACTGAAATACCAAGGGTTGATCTGTTATTTCGACCCCGGCCACCGGTATCAAAGTTCAGAAAGAACCCTTGAGAAATCAAGGGTTCTTTTTATTTTTATATGCAAGGAGAAGTTTCTTTATCCAATGGGCATGCATCCATTCATAAACAGCATACTAAATCTGATTGATGAAAGATGGGTGAACTATGTTGAAACGAAAGATACTCATTGCTTTTATTCTGATTGTTGTAATCTCTTCTGTCCTTGTGCTGGCTGTCTCCATGTCTCCGACAAAAGATGTGGCTGAAATATCAGTTGAAACGCCTGAGAAGCCGGTTGTGCTGGTTGTTATCGATTCATTGATGAGCGAGCCGCTGCAGCGGGCAGTCGAAGAGGGGAAGGCCCCTGCATTGTCCTTCCTCCTCAATAACGGCACATTCCATCCTGAGGTCATCAGCTCTTATCCGACGATGTCTGTAACGATTGACAGCACCTTGGTGACGGGAAGCTATGCAGACCGTCATAAAATCCCGGGGCTGATTTGGTACAAGGAAGATGAAAATCGCCTAGTCAGCTATGGGAGCGGCTTCAGGGAAATATGGAACAATGGGGTTAAAAATGTGGCACTCGATGCCGTTGTTCGGCTTAATGAATCTCATTTAAGCAAGGATGCTGTAACGATTCATGAAGAGCTGGCCGAACGGGGACTTCAGTCCGCTTCGGTGAATGGCCTTCTATACCGGGGAAGCGTCAAACAGGAGCTGCATGTACCCAAACTGCTTTCATTGGCGAATCTTTTACCGAAGCAGATCAGCGTGGAAGGACCTGCACTATTGTCTTTGGGGGCACTTTCCCAATATAATTCAGACAATGACCGCTATAAATTCATTTGGAAGAGAATGGGCGTCAATGATGACTTCACGGCGAATGAGCTGACCTATTTGATCGAAAAAGGCAAGCTGCCTTCTTTTACGCTGGCTTATTTGCCGGACGCAGATGCTTCCATCCACAAGAAAGGGCCAGGGGATATAAAGGGGATTGAAAAGGCCGATCAGGCACTTCAACAGATGTTAAATAGTTATTCTTCCTGGGAGGAGGCTATTCAGGAGACTACATGGATTGTGATGGGGGATAGCGGCCAATCGAGCGTGAAGGATGATAAGGAAACGGCCTTGGTCGACTTGAACAGTCTGCTGGAGGGCTATACATTTTGGGAAGGTGGAAATACGGATGCTCAATTGGCCATAGCGATTAATGAGCGGATGGCCTACATCTATATAAATGATGAGCAAATCCAGCTGCCGGACATTGTGGAGGTTCTGAAGAAAGATGAGCGGATTGGATTCATTGCATGGAGCGACCAGCAGACCAATCATGTAGCGGGTGTGAAGGAAGGTGAAGAAATGACGTTCTCACCGAACGGGCCATATATCGATGAATATGGCCAATCGTGGCAGCTCGGAGGCAATGTATCCATATTGGATATCAAGGCTAACGGGCAGGATATCATCCGCTATAATGCCTATCCGGATGCACTGGCAAGGCTGTACGGTGCACTCCATTCGCAGAATGGCAAGGTCATCATTGTGGATGCCAAACCATCATATGAGTTCATCGAGGAGCATAGCCACGACCATGCCGGTGGAGGAGCGCATGGCTCTCTCCACAAGGTGGATTCCGTTGTACCGCTTATAGTAGCCGGAGCTGACGAGCCGGGTGCTCCCAAAAGGCTTGTCGATATGAAGGCATGGATTCTGCAATTATTGGGCGGCCCATAATGATGGGCCGCTCCATTTTTTTTTCGGGTTACGCCCAGTTTTTCTTTTTGTACAGATAAAATATCAATGAATTAATCAAACAGGATAGCCTGTGGAACAAGTGAATAGCGGTCAATAGAGAATCCTTGCCTTAAGGGATTCTTTTTATTTTTGCCGGAAAGCCGGTTTTGGGAAGCCGGCCTGTTCTTGAGCTGGTATTGGAGAAAAGGGGGATGATACAAGCGTAAGGAAGCATGGTTGAACAGGGCATGCCTGTACTGGGCGACGGAATGGATACGCAATAAGTAATGTTGAGGAATAAGAAAATATTCCCTCTCTGAGAAAAGGAAAATAGATGAAAAGCATTGATTTTCATGTATCATATCGTTTACTTCTTCATTCTCTGCTAAATTATTATTAGGTAAATTTTAGAGGATAAGAGAGGGGCTTATGTCAAGCCAGCATTCCATGTTTATCCTCCCTGGCACGTGCCCTGAATTTTGAGCAAGAAGGGAAATCTTCCACTCCGTTCGGATTCACCTCCCCCTCATCGTAGGTATGAGAGAGCCATGCTTCCAACTAATAAGAAATGAATAATAGCATTAAAAAGTATAAGGCCAATCAAAACAGAAGGGGGCGTCATCCTGCTGAAAGTTGCCTGTGATTTCTTTTTGCGGCGACTATATGAAAATAGGAGAGTGTGGGGCGACGGAAGCCAATGATTATTCAAATATCGGCTCAAGCGCAAATCCAGACGAGGAGTGGTTTAAAACAGCGACCTTACTGGATGAGTTCACAAAGCAATTCATCCCTTCTACCAAAGACGGCTGTAAGGGGATATGGTGCAGCCTGTATAAAGGAAGAGGCAACGTGTTTGCTTGATCACAATGAAGCCGGAGAAAAGTCCCGAATACTCAAGAGCATCCAATAAAACAGCAGCTTGGGAGAAAGATTAAAATAACTGGTACTGAATGAGAGGGGTTTCAGGTTGAAGAAATATTATATACCTATTGTATTTTCGGCAGCATTACTAACAGGAGGATGTGGTGAAATGGAATCTAAGGATAATGCAACTGAGCAGGAGGAACAAAATTCTCCCGATACAGCAGCCTTGCAGGACGAGTTTACGAAAAAATTCATTCAGTCATCAGAAGAAGTAGAAAAAGGATACCATCAGTTTACTTCTGCGACTAATGGATACAAGATGCTTTTTCCAATCAATGCGACGATGGATGATGTTTTCTACGAAAAAACCGACGAGGCTTATGAAGCCATTTATTTTGGAGAGGAACGAAAGGAAGACAATATAGGCTACTCTGTTAAAAGCATCTATGAAAATGAAAAAAGTACAGAGTGGACGGATTCTTATTTACAGCTATTGATTGGCTCTAGCAATTTACAGCCGGAAGACTTTGAACAATATACGGTAGATGACAAATTGATTTATTTTGCGGAGGAAGAATTCAAAATAAATGATAAAGCAAATGGGACGGCTTATATCTTTTTAAGTTTGATTAAATCACAAACAACCAACCAAACAGTAAGTATCGAGTATACGGCATCTTGTACGGATGAAACACTGGAATGCAATTTTGATGTTGAAGAAGAGCGCCAGAAAGCCAAGAAGCTTATTCATTCTATTTCTTTCAACGAATAGGGGTTTATCGAGTCTAATCCAGGGCAAAAGGAGTTGAATATAGTGGAGGGAATTTTGAATTCGGATGAGCTGCGGGGGAGAATAGTAGATTTAGAGTATACAGATTTAACTGAAGATTCCATCAGAAGAATATACTATGAAGAGACAGGAAGAGAATTGACGGCTGATATTGAGTTGTTTCACTCCAAGGATTATAGCGGCAAACTGAAGATTGGTGAAAATGGATTTGACGGGACCATCATCCACTTTTTTGATCAGGAGGCGGGTATAAATCAAAGCTATTCCATTGCAAGGGGAAGCGAAGAGACAGAAGAAGAAGACTGGCGCCCGCAGGACTGGATGTATAATGCATTCGGGATTTTCGTCGGTCAAAGCAATGGTCAGTATCGCGATGCACAAGTATTCGACCAGGAAATCACCCGGAGGATACTGAATAATACGAAAAGCAGCGATACGGAGTTGATGAGGATTGGGTTGGGCCACTCTTTAGGAGGAAATACCAAGCAACTGCAACAGCTGGTCGATCAGCAATTCGATGCCGTATATACCATCAATGCTGCACAGCCTACTGTTTATCAACTGGCGTACAATGATCGGTTTTTTCGTTTAAGCCTGGAAAAAGAGTTTGATTTAAAGAGCGGAAATTTAAGCCAGCTCTACACCGTCGACCCGGAAGCCCTTGTAGAATTCGCCGAACAGTACTATAAGGAAGCGGGAGATGACGTTTACCGTCTTGTAGCGGAGGAAGATATGCTGCTGGCAGTGAGTCGAAACATCCGTGGATTCATCGAGGTCGGGCACGGTGAGCCAATTGATACGATGGAGGACTTCACCGGCATCGGGGATATTCTCGGGGAGATTTCGGATAAGGACATTCAGGCGATTCAAATGTACATGGCCAAATATGCGTCCCATTACAAGAAGGATGGGTTTGACGGCGTCGTTGCAGCCATGACGGGCGTCGACCTCAAGCTGATTGACACGGTGATTGAGAATAACGGCCTGTGGGCCCATATCAAGGATGGCCCGAAAGTGGTGGCTCAAGGGATTTCCATGGTTGGCAGCATGAGAGAAAAAATCCCCGAGCTACTGAAACACTTATCGGTCATCCATCAGAATTTAAATCCTATCTTAAGCGCCATGGTGAAGCATGGCTATGTCAGCCAGGACCAAAAGGCGGCGGTCCTCGGGGCGGTGGAAGGAATCGAGAAGGACCTGCAGGACATGCTGGAGGCCGTGGAAGAAGTAAAAGAGCGGAATTGGACAACGTTCGGCAACATCATGGATATAATCAAAGCGTATAAGACGATCAAGGCCAAATGGAGCAGCATCAATAGTCATCTGGATACCATCCAGGTGAGCCTGAGCGATTTGATGGAGGCGCTGCACAAAAGTGTCGACGGCCACTCCATCTATAATCTACTGGAAGCGCTGGCTGTGGAAAAGGGGAAGGAATACAGGCGGAAGGATCTGTTTGTGACCGTGATAAGCGAGGGGCAGAAGGTGAAGATCAACCTTTCTTCCGCTATGCGCATCTATATGAAGGGAACGTCCATCTATGATGAAAAAGAGGAAGTCCTGAGGCGTATGAAATCCTTCTATGAAATAAGCTACCTACAGGACTTTGAAAGAAGGAAGGCCAGCCTGGTAGAAAAGATTACAGATATGGAAGTCAATTATTATAAGTATCAGCACCTGCTCGGAGACTTTACGTACGATGCCTATCAGAGGTATGTTCTGAGGGGAATCAGCGTCCATGAGGACATCCCGCCGCTCGCGGAAAACTTCAAGGCTTCGTTTGAGCACATGTTCCATTACTATGAGCAGGAAATACAACAAGGTCGACAGGCGATGGAGAAAATCAAAAAGACGATTGAGGACTACTTCAAATTTGACCAGGAACTTGCCGAGAAGATAGAAGCGGGGTGATGAAGCATGCCACAACAAAACGTATTGCACCAGTTTTTCATACATGAGGATTTAACTTATAAATCAAACTCATTCCTTAAAAACATCCAGGAGCTAGAAAAGCTCGGGCAGGACCTGCAAGACCACATTCAAAAGGAAACAGACAATCAGCAGGGGAAGATTATCGAGGCCATCAATGAATCCATCCAAAACCAGGAGAAAGTGAACACAGCCTACCATGATGCCTATGAAACCGTCATGAAAAATATGGCCGCCCACTATTCCCACCATATTGCAGATATGAACTGGCAGAAGCTGACGCTGTATTATGAAGTGATAAAAAATGAAGAGTAAACGTGAACACGGCCTTCAGGCGGAAAGAAACGAGAGGTGCTCACGTATTCGGGACCGTTTTTCCCCATGGATATGGGGGGAACGGTGTTTTTTTATTGATAGATTATGCGTGTTGATTTACCTTTGTTAGTAGATTATCTAATGGAAGTGGATTTCCGCTACAGCCGTTCATCCGTAGTGGAATGCGTAGTCCGACAATAGACTTTTTCATTGAGGCTGAGCAGTCACCGGACGTGTTGTTAGGTAATTTCTTCTGCACCGGCCCTGCGATTTATTCTTATATTTTTTTAGGCAAAGGCTATAGCATGAAGATGAACAAGGAAACAGAAAGGAATGTTGACGATGAAATGGATGCAAGCGGCGAGTTATGAAGAGATGAGTGAAATCGCTGCCGACCTCTTCATCACTTGTATAAATGAAAATAGCAAAAGTGTGATGGGGCTGGCGACAGGCGGGACACCCGAAGGATTCTACAAAGAACTCATAAAACGCTACAAATCAGGAGAGGTTTCCTTTGCGGGGACTGCATCCTTCAACTTGGATGAATATGTGGGGGTAACAGCAGAAAGTGAAGCGAGCTACCATCATTATATGAAGCGGCATCTGTTCGATCACATCGATATCAAACCGGAAAACATCCATCTACCGAATGGCGATGCATCGGACCTGGAAAAGGCGGCGATGGAGTACGAGACGGAAATCAAGGCGGCGGGCGGCATCGATATCCAGCTGCTGGGCATCGGGGTGAACGGGCATATCGGCTTTAACGAACCAGGTTCATCTTTTGAAGAAGGAACACATGTTGTAGCATTGACTGCCTCCACACGGGAGGCGAATAGGGTGTATTTTGAACGGCTGGAGGATGTGCCGACACATGCCATTACAATGGGCATCAAAACCATCATGCAATCCAAAAAGATTATCCTGCTTATTTCCGGGGCATCGAAACAGGAGGCCTATGACCGCCTGCGTGCAGGGCAGGTCACAGAACAGTTTCCTGCCAGTGTGCTGCATCTGCATGAGGACGTCACTGTCATTTATACAGGGGTGGAATGAATGGAGCGAAGGTTTGCTCCATTCATTTTTTATTGGACAGCAGCACGCCACCGACGACTGCTAGGCCGCCAATCAACTGGGCGATGACCACTTCCTCCCCGAGGAAGAGAACGGCGAAGATAGCCGCGAATAGAGGGATGAAATTGAGGTAGATGCTTGCTCTGTTCGGGCCGATTGCCACTACGCCGCTGTTCCAGCTCAGGAAAGCGACAATCGAGGCTGCGATGCCTACATAGAGGATTGCTCCGAACATGCCGGGAGACCAGTCGATTGCAGCAGCAGACGTGACCCGTTCATAAATGGCGAAGGGCAGCAGCATGATGATTCCGAGAGCAATGGTGACGAGAAATGTAGAATATCCCGGCAGGCGTCCTGCAAACTGCTTGACGAGCAACGAATAGATGCCCCAGCAGAAGACGGCGGCAAGGACGATCAGATCGCCTTTATTAAAGGAAAAGGCGAGCAGGCTTTCGATGGAGCCGCCGGTGATGATGAATAATACCCCCAGCAATGACAGGGCGGTTCCTGCCACCTGGAACTTGGAGAGGTGCTCCTTTAAAAAGATGAACGATAGTATGTAGATGATGATCGGCGTGGATGAATTCATGAGCGATGCATTGATGGACGTTGTATCATGCAGTCCGATATACACAAGGGTATTGAAGCATACCACGCCTGTCAGCGCCATGAGGATGACAGCCTGCCAATTCGCCCGGATCATCGACCATTCTCGTCTCACCCTCTGGTAGGCGAAGGGCAGAAAGACGGCAAAGGCCACGCACCAGCGCAGAAAGGCGAGCATGATGGGCGGAATGTCCCCGGCGACAGCGCGGCCGATGACGAAGTTGCCGCCCCATAGTACAGTAGCTAGAACGAGCAATAGCTGAGGTGGAAATTTCATAATAAAGCTCCTTTCTTAATCGGTTGAAATAAGGCTCTCACTTCCGTCCGCGGGTAGTCCAGCACCTGCTGACAAGCAATCCGGACCCGCTTACATTTCGCCAACCACTATTGTTGGAAAAAATAAACGTTTTCAAAAACCTACATATATTATAGGAATGGAAAGGCCCCTATGGCAATGAGCTTCCTATGGTAAAATAGCATGAAGGACATAAAGGGGGAATGAAGGATGAAAATACGCCCGCAAAGATTGAAGCAGGGTGATACGGTGGGACTGGTGGCGCTCAGCAGTCCATTGAAGATGGAGCAGCTGCAGGCAAAGACGGCGTTCATCGAATCGCTCGGGCTTCATTATAAGCTTGGACAGACAATCGGGCTGCCCGATGGTATGCTTGCCGGTACGGATGAGGACCGGCTGAAAGACCTTTATGACATGGTAAGGGACCCGGAGGTGAAGGCCATCTTCTGCGTAAGGGGAGGATACGGCCTTGCCAGGATTGTCGACCGCATCGACTATCAGCTGCTGGAGGAACACCCGAAAATCATCTGGGGCTTTTCAGATGTCACGTCCCTGCATTTGGCCGTCAATGAGTTTTCCAATCTGGTGACATTCCACGGACCGATGCTTTCGAATGGAATGGACCCGCTTGATGATCTGTCGGCAAAGATGTTCCAGCAACTGTTTTCCCCGTTGGAGATCCAGTACAGCGAGATGGTCAGTCCGCTAGAGACGATTGCCGGGGGCGTCGTCCGCGGTGAGCTGACAGGAGGAAACTTGAACCGGATTGTCAGGACGCTGGGGACGAAATTCGAATTTGACGCACAAGGGAAAATCATTGTGCTGGAGGATATCAAGGAGGCCCTGGAGCATATCGACGGGATGATGAACCAATTGCGGCAGGCGCGCAAGCTGGAACAGGCGGCGGGCTTTGTCATCAGCAGCTTTACGGAGCTCGGTGAAGGGGAGACGTACGAAGAGGTGCTCGATATCATGCGGGAATACTTGGCCCCGCTGAATAAACCGGTGCTTGCACGCTTCCAGATTGGCCACTGCAGACCGAACGTGGCCATTCCCCTAGGCGTGGAGGCCATTTTGGATGCAGACGAAAAGGTACTGCGCATTCTGCCGGGGGTTGAATAAAGGGCTTCAGTATGAAGAGAAGGGTGTGGCCGACAAAGGCCACACCCTTCTTGCTTGCGTACAATCTTTTTGGCACACTCCGTTTGGTGCAACTCGTCTTCACACGTTGAATTAATGAACACGTGCTCTTCTGGTAATAAACCACAGCCCATGATCTCTTCTAAGATATTTTACAAAATGCCTTCAAAGACATCCGTATCCTGAAAACGCCGAACATAGTCCTTGTCGATGATGGTATCCAGTTCACGGACTAGGTGGTCCTTTGGAACAAGCTTTTCAATTGTCAGCATTTCAAGTTGTTTACGTTCATTGGAATGGTTTTTCGTCATCATGGTTGTCATCCCCTCGGAACAGTAGGGAATTTAGAAGTATGCGCCTTCTTCAATAGCCGGTATAAGTAAGTCGATTGGAGTGGAAGGCGCGAAGACTCCTACGGGAACAGCACGTGCCGAAGCACCCGGACTGAGCGTAGCGAGGGAGAAGGCTGAGGCCGTGCCCGTGGAAAGCGTAGCGCCTGTAGCGGAAATCGGCGATTTCTTAGTAGTTTAAATTGAAAAAAGGCTGAAGACAATTTCAAATTTCTTTGAGTTTTTCAACAGTTTGAAAGGGTGTGGCCGATAAAGGCCACACCCTTCTTGCTGCGGATGTCAAAAAAGAATCTAAATTACTGAGTTGAACTTTAGCAATAGTTGGTCATTTGTTAAAGGTAACCGGAGTAACAGGTGATTGGTCATTGGTTTGCATATAGCAACACTAAGTTGAGTTATGCAAAAATGCATGAGGACACCCGCAGCAACCCGGGTTGGACTCTCACCGCGCCGGGCTAGAAGTATTTCGAGTCGTCAAAGTCGACCTGTACCTGATAGTTTTTCGCATTGATTGCATTCGATAGGCGGTGTGCGGATTTCTCCAGCTCATTCGCCTTTACCCGATATTCATTCGGCTCATACAGGGCGACGCGGTAGAAAATTGTGTCTCCTGAACCATGGAAGAAGGATTCCTTCTCGGAAAGCCCCAGTTCTTTATAAAGGGAGGCCTGGGCGCGCAATTGGATTGCCAATTCGATTGCCTCTACCAATGTATAATTCTCATTTTCAAATGTAATAGCATTCTGGATGTTCGCCTCGTAGATCAGGCGGTCAAGGATGCGTGCATCACGGCGTACATCGTCCAGTTCGGCGTCGATCTTGTCCAATGTCCGTTCCGGAATTTTCGGCTCCTCGCCCTTTTCGACGATTGCGTGGGAGACGCTATGAATCTCGGAAATCAGCTCCTGCTTCTTCTTGTTTAAGATGGACTTTAACTTGACTGCTTCTGCTAATGAAATCATTCAATCGCTCCTTATAGGGAAATCACTGGCTCAGCGGCAGATAGGACTGCAAATTCAAAGTCGCCGCCATTCACTTGTGTAAACATTTTACAGGAAGAGGTGAGGAGTTGTCTCGCCTCGGCTTCGTCCATTGACGGGCGGAGATAGAAAATATGCAGGGCCTCAGATGTCTTCTCGGACACAGCCGTACGCTTGGAATCAACATATGGGCTGCCGAATGCCCCTGCAGAATCTTTTGAGTAGGGCATGTTCTTCAAGGAAATGTGGCGTCCGTTCAGTCCTTCATAGCCCGTTTCCTCATCGCCCAAAGCGATTGTCACATCTCCTTCCAGGTTCGTCATATCATAAATCCCTACAGGAATCTCATACTGGAGGGAGAAGAAGTTGTTCAAATCCACGGCGGAATGGAACGGTGCGAGGTATTGCTGTTTGCCAATGCGCCGCATCAGGCTCTCTGCCGAGTGGCGGTAGCGGTTCGGATCAGCGCCGAGCGTCTTCCAAAGCGTTCGCCATTCCTTGATGCCACTACGTTCCGTGACAGGTGTTTCCTGAAGCTCGAGAAACAAATTTTCCTGATAAAGCTGCATCCGCCCTTTAATCATTTGGGGGGAGTCAGAGACAGTAATTTTGGTATAATGGATAAGGCCTATTTTCATAGCAGGCGCTTTTTCAAGAAGGGATGTATCGAGCGTAATGTTCATATGGATCACCTCGGCATTTTTAGTTTATTGTATCATAAGGAAGGTGAGGAAATGCGTATAGCAGATTTGCAGACACAGTTAGTTGAATATGCAAAGTCGATCGGCGTTGATAAAATCGGCTTCACAACGGCCTCGCCATTTCATGAGTTGAAAAATAGATTGCGCCGTCAGCAGGAGCTCGGCTTCCAGTCCGGCTTTGAGGAATCGGATGTCGAGCTGCGGACGGAACCGCTCCGTTTGCAAGAAGGCGCGGAGAGCATTATTGCGATTGCCATTGCGTATCCTTCGAAAATGAAGGATGCCCCTGTCGGGAAGAGGGGCGAGCGCCGCGGCATCTTCTGCCGTGCTTCCTGGGGCGTCGATTATCATGTGGCGGTCAGGGAAAGGCTGCAGCTGATTGAAGCATGGCTGACAGAGCGCGTACCAGGCGTCCGTATCAAATCGATGGTCGATACGGGGGAGCTTGTGGACCGGGCAGTGGCGGAGCGTGCCGGCATCGGCTGGAACGGGAAGAACTGCTCCATTATCACGCCGGAATTCGGCTCCTATGTGTATCTGGGGGAACTGATTACAAATATTCCATTTGAGCCAGACACACCAATCGAGGATGAATGCGGCGATTGCACGCTTTGTCTGGATGTCTGTCCGACGGGGGCGATTGTTGGACCAGGGCAGCTGAATTCTCAGCGCTGCATCGCCTACCTGACACAGACGAAGGGATTTCTGCCGGACGAGTTCCGCAGTAAAATCGGCAATCGCCTGTACGGCTGTGATACGTGCCAGACGGTATGCCCCAAAAATAAGGGGAAGGCGAACTGGCTTCATGAGGAATTCAAACCCGACCCGGCAATCGCCAAGCCTTTATTGACCCCGCTCCTGTCCATCTCGAATAAGGAGTTCAAGGCGAAATTCGGACATGTCTCCGGGGCATGGCGCGGGAAAAAGCCAATCCAGCGCAATGCGATATTGGCACTGGCCCATTTCAAGGAGCAGTCAGCGGTACCTGAGTTGATTGCCGTATTGAAAAAGGACGAACGCCCCGTCATCCGCGGCACAGCAGCCTGGGCCCTTGGGAAAATAGGCGGGCATGAGGCGCATCAGGCTCTGCAGGAGGCAAAAGAGTGTGAAAAGGATGCAGAGGTGCTTGAGGAAATGGAAAAGGGATTAGCATTATTAGAAGAAAGAGGTCTTTAGTTTGCCGTTACACGTCGTTTTATATCAACCAGAAATTCCCGCGAACACGGGAAATATCGCCCGCACATGCGCGGGGACGAATACAAGCCTGCATCTGATCCGTCCGCTCGGGTTTTCGACGGATGACAAGATGCTGAAGCGTGCCGGATTGGATTATTGGGAGCATGTGAATGTGGTCTACCATGAATCATTGGAGGATTTCCTTGCCTATTCTGAGGGGGGAGATTTGTACCTGATTGAAACATACAGCGATGAACCGTTCACGACACATGACTTCAGCGATACGGAGCGTGACATCTATTTCATGTTTGGAAAGGAAACGACAGGCCTGCCAAAGGATTTTGCCTACGAACGGCGGGACATGTGCCTGCGTATTCCGCAGAGCGATCACATCCGCTCGTTGAACCTATCCAATACGGCGGCCATCGTCATTTATGAGGCGCTTCGCCAGCAGGGCTACCCTGGCTTGAAGTAGTGAAGGGAATTTTATAGGGGATGTATCAAACAGCAGGGGAAGATTTTTTCTCCTGCTGTTTTTTTCATCGGCCAAGGAATGGAGGACCCGGGAAATCGCGAAAGTGCACCAGCCTTCATAAAGGAATGGTATGGGAATAAGGGGGAATAATTACCTCAGGAAGGGTTGATGACGTCCGCCGGCTGCTGGTCGTGTTGAAATTGGCTGGAGCCGGTTGAAAAATCATAAGCAATGAGGATGACCCCGAGCTTATCCTGCAGGGCGTTGATTTCATCAAGTTTTTCATTGCTCAGCTGTGCAAATGGCGTCTGTTCCATGCGTATCACATCCTTTCCCCAAGTAGTATGGATGGGGAGGCGGGTGTCATACTTTGTGTGTTGATATTGCGAAAAGCACAGGAGAGGCGGCTCCGAGATGGCTGTGCATGGTTTATGATAGAAGGGAATGGGAATCTACCAACTAACGAATCATTTGATAAATAGTTATTCAAACCCCATGTAGGAGGCGCTCATGCTGACATATTATTTTTATAATCAAATCATAAATCCAGACGGAAATCATCAAGTGCATGCGCCCGATTGCGCGCATTCTCCAAAAACGGAGCATACTATTGCATTAGGGATGCATGCCGATTGCGACGAAGCAATCCAATATGCTGAATCCTTTACCGGAAAAACGAATTTCGATAGCTGTCCGTCCTGTTGTAGAATTTTCGAAAAGAGTAAATAGAAAGCCAGGGAGGTTCCTGGTGTTGAAAAGGCAATAAGAGGCTGTCGCATGGACAGCCTCTTTGGTTTGGATTATCAAACTTCCGTTGTGAAGATGATGCGGATGCCGTTAGGGTCGACGGTGGAGAAAAGCTGCTTGCCCCCATATAATGGCCCCTCTGCATAGTGCTCCACCAGCATGCCGGCTGCTTGCAGCCTGTCTCTGACGGAAACCGCATATGCTTCATCCTTCAATACGACCGTATAGGATTTCAGCCCCGCCGCATGGTCGGGTAGAGCGGGTCTGCCATTGCTCTGCCAAGTATTCAGGCCGATATGGTGATGGTAGTGGCCGGTGGAAATGAACAGCGCCTGCCCCCCGTACCGACAGGCGACCTGATAGTCGAGCACGTTCGTATAAAAGTCCTCCGTTTTAGAAAGGTCGCTCACTGACAGATGGATATGCCCCATGACGGTGCCTGCAGGAAGGCCAATCCAATTGCCGTCCGCCTCGGCCAAAATCGGTTGGAAGTCCAACTGCTCCGTCGTCATATGAACATGGCCATCATGCGTCCATGTCCATTCCTGTTCAGGGCGGTCGATGTAGATTTCAATGCCGTTACCATCGGGGTCGTTTAAGTAAAGCGCCTCACTTACATCATGATCGGCCGCACCAATACGGACATTGTGCTGGATGAAATGCTGCACGATGTTGCCAAGATCCTTTCGTGTCGGTAGTAGGAGGGCGAAATGATACAGCCCTGTGAACCCTTGGGGAGAAATGGCATTCCTTACTTCTACCAATGAAATCAGGCTGGATGTCCCGTCAACTGTCAAATAGGCCGTATCCTCGGTTTGATTTAGCACCTGAAAGCCTATAATAGCGGTGTAGTATTCAACGGACCTCTCAAGGTCGGAAACCTTTAATTGTACATGGGAAGTGTAAAGGTTGGGTTTTTTATGGAAGTGTGTAGTCATAGGGAATAATGCCTCTCTAATTATCGTTTTATAGTAACTTACTTTATGTAACTTATTGTAGAGGCTCGGGAAAAGGGAGTCAAGAAAAAAGACGACCGTTTGAAACGGCCGCCTTTTATGGGCATTAGGTACGTTCTAGTTTTCTTTGGAAAATGGTTTACCTTCGTAACCAGCTGTGAAGATTGCAGTTAAGAATGCAGCACAAACACCAAGAATCAACAATAATTTCATGGAAGTACCCTCCTGACATAGTAAAAAATCTCTTTTATCAGTATATATCATCTACCAGGTCTTTACCAATAATATTTTGTGTCGAAAATGGTTCAAATAAGCAAATAAGGGAATAGTGTAAAAAAGGAGGGGTTTGTATGACGAAGGATAAGGAGCAGGTCGTGAACGGCAACATGGCCAACACGATGGAAGAGCTCAAAGATCTAGGAAAGCAGATGGAGAATTTGCGTGATGGGCAGCAATTGGAGAAGGACGGGAGAGAGGCCGATCCGGTACAGTTCGATGAGGAGGAGCTGTAGGGGAGGATGTCGCAAATCAGGCATCTTTTGGCGAGGGTGAAGAAAAGGAGAACTGGTTCAGTGGAAGAAATGGAATACGGGACAGACAAATAGGACAAGGAGATGACCGTAGTGGAAATCTCCTTGTCCTCATTCATCTGTATTCCATTTTTTATAGAGGCAGTTTGTAGTCAGTCAGCTCTTCACGCAGCTTCGCCTTCAGGAACTTGCCTACAGAGGTCTTCGGAATCTCGTTCAGGAACACGACATCATCCGGAATCCACCAGTTGGCGAATTGCCCGCGAAGGGAATCCAGTAGCTCCTCTTTTGTAGTTGCCGCACCTTCATGCAGCACGACGCATGCCAGCGGGCGCTCCTGCCACTTTTCGTGAGGAATGGCCACGACGGCTGCTTCGAATACGGCAGGATGGGACATGAGGGCATTCTCCAAGTCGACGGAGGAAATCCATTCACCGCCGGATTTGATTAAATCCTTCGTCCGGTCGGTGATTTTGATATAGCCCTCCTTCGTCAAGGCTGCGATGTCGCCCGTGTACAGCCAGCCGTCACGGAAGGCCTCGGCGGAGCGTTCATCTTTATAGTACTCGGAGGCGATCCATGGACCACGGATGCGCAGCTCGCCCATTGTCTTGCCGTCCCATGGAACAGGACCGTCTTCATTCACTACCTCCGTTTCGACAAGGGATGATGTCAGCCCTTGTGTTGTGCGGATATCCATTATTTCTTCAGCAGAATAGTCTTCCATGGTGGAGAGCGGATAGGACATGCTGACGAGCGGCGATGTCTCCGTCATGCCGTATGCATTTACATAAGGAATTCCATGCTTTTCGTTATAGGCTTTGATGAGCCCTTTAGGTGAAGCGGAGCCGCCGGAGATGACGAGGCGGATGGATGATAGGTCACGCGGACTCTTCTCCTGCTCATTCAGCACACCGAGCCAGATGGTAGGAACCCCTGCAGTAACCGTAACCTTCTCCTGTTCAAATAAATCGAGTA
>JAZUQF010000120.1:0-2925 GCA_045605545.1 Lysinibacillus sp. | reverse complement strand
TTCCACTGCTGGTCCCAGAATACCTTTGCAAGCTCTGATGTCGGCGTATTCCAGTTCACCGCTTCGAACGCTAAATTTGACATGCTACACACTCCTCCAGCGACTGCAGACGCTGCCGCACATAATAGACTGATTTGATTCCCTTCATCCAGGCATAAACATATACTTTCGCAAGCTGTTCGGTCGTCCATTGGTCCGTTACATACAAGGTCATTGAAATGCCCTGGTCCACATGCTTCTGGGCGGCCGCATATACATCAATCAGTTCATAAGGATCGATGTCATACGCTTCCGTATATAGATGCTTATTATCGTTGTTCAAAAATGGCATCGGATAGATTGTCCTGCTGTCGGCGTAATCCCGGATTTCCACCCGTTCCGTACAAGGGGCGATGGAAGCTGTGCTATTGCGGATATAGGAAATGCTGCCGGTCGGAGCAATGGCCAGGCGGTATGCATGGTAAAGACCGTGCTCCATCACTTCCCGCTTCAGCTGCTGCCACATTTCCGCAGTAATCATTGGTACCGACCCGAGTGCCTTTTTCACCTTGGCAGAATGGATGGCTTCTTTTTTGTCAGTATACTGATTGAAATACTCTCCATTTGCGTAGTCGCTATCCTCAAAACGATGGAACGTCTCACCCTTTTCTTTCGCAATTTCCATCGAGGACTGTAACGAATAGTAATTCACCGCCTCCATGAAGGCATCGATAAAGTCGGCGGAATCCTTCGAGCCGTACCGGATTCCTTCCTGCACCAAGTGTCCATGCAGGTTCATGACGCCCAAACCGATGGAATGCATCAACCGGTTTGCCTTCGCAACAGAAGGGACGTTCTTGATATGCGTCATCGTGGAGACATTCGTCAACAGGCGGACCGACGTATCGATCAACTGCCCGAAGTCCTCTACCTTTGTCGCCTTGTGGATGTCCAGCGAACCTAGGTTGCATGACACATCAAGCCCGTATTCATTCGGCTGGTCCTGGTCGGTGATGATGCTCGTCTCCTGCACCTGCAAAATCTCCGTACAAAGATTCGACATCTTCACCCGGCCTATCCCCTTTAGCGGATGCACCTTATTGACGTTGTCATCAAAGATTTCAAACGGGTAGCCGGATTCAAATTGCGCTTTCTTGATTTCCGTGTAGAGCTTGCGGGCATTCAGGCGCGTCAATTTGCGGATGTTCGGGTTGTCGAGCAACTCGTAGTACATGTCACTCATCGACAGCTCGGACATGCGCTTTCCATATTCCTTATATATGTCATAAGGGCTGAACAGGACGACATCCTTGTCGCGCCTCATTAGTTCAAAAAAGATGCTCGGAATAATGATGCCGGTAGATAAAGTTGCCAGGCGGATTTTGTCGTCTGCATTTGGCTTTTTAGAGGAGATGAAGTTTTCGATATCACCATGGAAGATATTCAAATAAGCTACCCCGGAGCCGTTGCGCTGCCCCAATTGGTTGGAGTATAGGAATGAATTCTCAAGAAGCTTCGCCACCGGAATGACACCGCTCGCCTTATTGAGGATGCCTTTAATCGGATCGCCTAGAGGACGAAGATCGGTCAAGTTCACCCCTACTCCTCCACCGAGGCGGGACAGCTCCAGGCAATAGCCGATGTTCTCTGCGATGCTGTTCATCGAATCGTCCATCGTCAGCTTGAAGCAGCTGACAAGCTCCCCCCTTGCCTTCTTGCCGCTGTTGAGTGCGGTCGGGGTTGCAGGCTGGTATGCTTCCATCATCGCTTCGACCGCTCTCTCTGCCAATACTTCGTCACCTTGCGCCAAATAGAGGGCGATGATGACGATGCGGTCTTCATATTTTTCGAGTATCTCCTTGCCGTCCCTGCTCTTCATCGCATACCCCTCGTAAAACTTGCTCGCACTCATGAAGGAAGGGAAGCGGAATTTGTAGCTATATGCCTTCCTGTACAGGCTCTTGATGAATTCAAAACGATAGGCTTCCAAAAAGTCGCTCTCATAATAGCCTTCTTCTAGTAGATAATTCAGCTTGTCTTCCAGATTGATGAAGTAGCGCATCCGCACATTTACATCTTCAAGGAAATAGCTGCGCGCTGCCTCCCTGTCCTTCGTCGTGTCGATATGGCCTGACATGGCGTATTGATTCAGCACCTCATTGTTCAACTTCAAATACGTTTTCATATTACGACCTCTTTTATTCGTTGATGGTAAAATCGGATGATTTTTTCATAATCCTGCGGAAAGCCGCGCAGATCGAGCTTGCACACAAGTGGCAAGCCGTACTGCGAAGCCAGCTTGTCCCCGGCCTGTCCGAACACATGATGCCCAAAATTGCTGTTCCCGCTGACGATGATGCCCGTGCAATACCTGTAGTTCCGCCGCATGAAGCGGGCAACCGTCACCGGCACCTCCCCTAGGCCATCCGTATAGGTGAACAGCAAAAAAGGCTCGTTCATTTCCAAAACTTCACTTATTTCAATATTCGGTAAATTGAGTTTAGAAACCACAAAAGAGACATTCCCCGTCCTGCTGGCATAAGCAATCATTCAATCATCTTCCTGATTTTCACGAGGATGGCCGGCACACTTCCAATGAGCTCGCCCCCTACTTCCAATATTGGTACGGATGAAAAGCCGGCATCCGTTATTTTCTTCATTGCCTCCTGATTTTCATCCAGATTCACAATATCTGCAGACAGCCCCGCCTGTGCAAGCTCGGACTTCACCCATAGGCATTTCGGACAGACTGTTTTTGTATACAATTTCATGCAACCGCTCCTTTTCTTTTCTCTAACGAGCGGGGCATTCACTTTCGGCAGGTCAAGACCTGCTCGAAAAAACATTGCTGCGAATGCCCCGCTCAGCAATTTGCTTTGTGTTCATTACCTCATGACAACCTGCAAGTCATCAGGCAATAAAAAAAGCTATCTCCTAAAGAGATAG
>JAZUQF010000119.1:0-2221 GCA_045605545.1 Lysinibacillus sp. | reverse complement strand
ATATTGAAAATGACCGTATCATCTTCGTGCTGGCCCGAAATTTGGATGGACGCGGTTTTCACTAACAATTTATAGTTTTTCGCCAGTCCCTTTTTTTCACCCAGCACTAAACTGATCTGCGGATTGGTTTCACTATAATCTTTCTTTTCCAGCTGTTTGTGCAGGCTTTCCTTGATGGCTTGATAGCTATGGTTATTGGCTTTCAAATAGTCCAGAAGTGCTTTTGCCGATTCCGTGTCTACAACAGCTTCCTTCTCATCTGGAATAATAAGTTCCTGCAGTAATTCAGCATTTTCTTCTTTTATTGCCGTTTCGAATTGTTCAACGGTCTTCTCTGGTTTATCGAGCTGTCCAAATAGAAAAACACCTCCTACTCCAAGGATAAGAACAGAAACAACCGATAGAACGATAATCAAAATTGATTTTTTGGACATAATCATTCGCTCCTTAACGGCCTTTGACAAAAATATTCACGATTTCTTCTGCAGCGTAATGATCCGAATCGACCGTCCATTTGCCATCCTTTTCAATCATCTGAATCTCAACATCACGACTTCCACTCTTCGGCTCCAGGGAATTGAGGATGATATCCAGTTTTGAAAACGCATATTCACCTCTCTTTTCAGAGTCATATTCCCCTGTATTCTCATAATATTCATCTTGGTAATCGCTTATCTCATCATAAATCTTCGTCATCGGAAGCGAGGTATACTCGAGTTTCACTTCAGCTCTTCCATTGGCATTTGCGACGGTTTCAGCAGTCACAGATGCCTTTTGAGCCATAGCTGCTTTATAGACGGCATATTGTTTGGCTGCCTCTTCTTTCGTGATATCCATGCTGTAAAAGTTATTTTCAAGCTCTTCGGTAAAATCGGCCAACCCTTCTTCCTGGAGGGCCTGCTTATCGGCGGCTACCAGCTTTTCATAACCAACATTTTCCTTTTCCATATAGATTGTTTCAATATATGCAACGAGTGCTTGTGCAGGATTGTTTAGATTGTCAAAGCTTTCCGTGTATTCCGTTGTATCAATCTTGATAATTACTTCCTTTTCTTCTTTCATCGAAGTATAGTTCATAGGGGTTATACTGATTTCATATTCCTTTTCCTTCTCGGCATTAAAGATGAATGTAACATTCTTTGCCTTCCCTGCTCCTATCTCATCGCTAGAGGAGACTTCAAAACCAAGGCTTGAATCGTAGACAGGTTCTGTAGTCAGTTGGTCCTCTCCATCGTATACTTTAATGTCGGAATGAGCCGCTACATTCAATGACGAATCTGATGTATTTTTTATTTTGAGCGTGACGGCAAGCGGGTTTTTCATATTTTCCGAATCGATGGACTCTCCATCATCACCAAGTAAAACAAAAGATGCGCTGTCTACTTCCACCTCTACGTCTCCCTTCGCCCCTTTTGCCTTTCCCTCCCCATCAGAAGAGCAACCGGCCAAGGCGAGTATGAAAACAAAAAACAATGAAAAAATCCCTAATTTTTTCATGCAAAAAATCCTCCTTGTCAACCATGTTTGAGAAATTATTACAATTCATTTACAAATATATTAAAAAATTGGAATTTACGTCAATATGTCGTTTGTATTACACCATCCATGATGGAAAAGAAACTTTTAAGATGATCAAAGGGGAAATCCCAGTAAAATGAAGCCATTTTACTAAATCTACAATTGTCGAATTACGCACAAAGTTGCCTACCGACAAGTTCTCTTTATTAAAAAAGAACCGAATATCATGCTTCCAATATTTTTGTTATGGAATAAACCACTGGATTATAAGCGGCATGGTGCCTGCAATCTTTTCCTTAACGGGACCTGTCTTCTGTACACTCTCTTCACATGACAGGGCTTTCCGTAGGTGTATCACCTATACCTATCGTATGCATCAGGCATACGATAAGGGAGAAGTGGATGTATGATTTCCTAAGAGAGGGGACCATTTATGTATTATTTCCATCAGCCTCATCACCAACTGTTTCCTTATGAACATATGGCTTATCAACCGATGCCTGCTTCTCCCCCTTTTCACCCGAGTCTTTTCTATCAACCGGTGAACCAGTCCAATTCCTTGCTTGTCCGTCCAAATCCCTCTACGCCATCTGAAAATCGACCCAGCTTTCCTCCTGTAAATCCGAGCCATCTGAATGATTCGGCGAACGAATCCCGTAAGCTGATGGTGGAGGCAAGCAAGCTCCTTGACCGGTTGGCTACC
>JAZUQF010000118.1:0-2893 GCA_045605545.1 Lysinibacillus sp. | reverse complement strand
ACGCTGATTGTATCGCCATCATTTGCAGACAAGTATTCGACAGCCTGTGCTTCGTTTCCCGTCAGCTCCTCCGCCTCTTCCAATGGAATGGCTGCAGCTGCTTCCCCTGTTCCACTTCCCTGTACGGATTCGGTCTGTTTTACGTCTTCCGCCACTTCGTCCTTTTCTGGAGGAGGATTGCCGAAAATCATATATAATGCAACGGCCGCTAGAATCGTGCCGCTGGTGATCAGTGTTTTAATATCTTTCATCTTCATCTGCTGCTTTCTCCTTTATCAATAGACTACCAAGTATCTATCATAAGCGATAAACAGCAAAAACGCCATTTACGAAAAGCGTAAACGGCGAAATACCTATTTTTCCGGATGGGCCTTTAAATTTTCTCCAAGCACGACAGGCGGTACATCGGCAAACGTCTCGCCCTCTTCCTCCAAATCACGCATCCGGTGGGCCAGGCGCGATGCCGCACAGGCTGCGATGCTTGCCACTAGGTCGTCCAGGAATGTATGGACGCCATTACCGGCCTTTGTATCGAGCTTTTCAATGACGCCGATTTTCTTCTTATCCAAGTGGCCGAATGTCGTCACGGCGATACTTCCGTATGTAAATACGGAGCCGAGCGCAATGGTTTCATCGACGCCGAACAGCCCTTCATCATTTTCAACAATCGACTGCAGGGGCTCCGACAACATTTTCTTCTCCGCCAATTCGTCCAGCTCCACCCCGACCAGGACGGCATGCTGTACTTCTCGCTTGAGCAATACCCGCTCCACCGATTCGACGCAATGGTCGATCGTCAGGCCGGGATTGTAGGGCTTTTGCATTTCGTAGACGATTTCGGCTATTGCCAGCACCGTTACACCACGGCGTTCTAAGGCCGCCCTTGTTGCGGCGACTACTTCATCTGAATGGATACGAACTTTTTTATTGTGCATAATCAATCCCCATTTCTAGTAATAGAATAGACTCTGTTCCACTTCTCCTCATCTGGAGGTACAAGGAAAGGAATGGGTGGTCCCTCCTTAAAAGGACGGACGAGCCTAGAAATAAAGTAAACAATACCTACATAATACACCTTCATAATTCAATATGGTACAATTTCGTTACAACCTTGAGAGGAAGTGGCATGTGTGGATAAAGGAACTGTAAAAGACATCAACTTCTACAGTGAGTGCCTGCAGGAACAAATACAACTACTGATTTATATTCCCGCCAACTATACCCCATTATACAGGTATAATATTCTAATTGCATCAGATGGCAAGGACTACTTCCAGCTCGGCGGCATTCCTCGTCTGGCCGATGAACTGATTGACGATTATGAAATCGAGCACTTGATTATCGTCGGCGTCCCTTATAAAAGCGTGGAGGACCGCAAACGCAAGTATATCCCGTCCGGAGACCAGCACGAAGCGTATCTCCGCTTTTTGGCACATGAACTCGTTCCCTATCTGGACCGGGAATTCTCGACCAATGCATTGGGCGCCTGCCGTGGACTGATCGGCGATTCGATGGCCGCCACAGTCTCGCTGCTCGCTGCTGTCAAGTATCCACATGTTTTCGGTAAGGCCATCCTACACTCCCCATACGTAGACGACCTCGTGATGGAAAAGGTACGCACGGCGAAGGAATTCGATCAGCTATCAATCTATCATGTTATCGGAACCGATGAGAATGAAGTAATTTTGAAGGACAAGACGGTCAAAGACTTTTTGACGCCGAACCGCAAAATGCATGAATTGATGGTCGAGATGGGATATGAAACATTTTATGAGGAATTCAAAGGCAATCATACATGGAAATATTGGAAACCTGATTTAAAGCGGGCATTAATTGAAAATTTCGGATAATCTTTTCAACAATTGCGAAAAAGACTGTTCATTCTGTTATACTAAATAGGAAGAGAAAATTGATTTTTCGGGAGGTTATGAACTTTGAAGTACGGCATTGTTGCATTTCCATCAAAAAAACTACAAGATTTGGCGAATACGTACCGTAAACGCTATGACCCACATTATGCGAAGATTACACCGCATATGACCTTGAAGGACGTGTTCGAAGCGGATGAAGCCCAGATCGGTGAAATCACTAGGAAACTTGCAGAAATTGCAAAAGGCTATGCTCCGTTGAAGATCCATGCTTCGCGTGTAAGTTCGTTCTTCCCAACGACAAACGCGATTTATTTCAGGATTGAACCGACACCCCAGCTTGAAAGCATCCATAAAGACATTCAGGAGCAGCTGCAGATTGGTGAGCCAAAGCATGTATTCGTTCCGCATATTACGATTGCCCAAAAGATGACGGATTCCGAGCATGATGACATTTTCGGTCAGCTTCGTATGACTGGCGTGGATGAAAAGGAAACGATCGACCGATTCCACCTTCTGTATCAATTGGAGGATGGTTCTTGGACGACATATGAGACATTTAGATTGAGTGGAGCTGAATAAGTTCGTGTTTACTGTAAAACTAGTTACGTCCGAAGAGGAAAAGCAGCTGGCGTTTGAGGTGCGGAAGAAGGTGTTCGTCGAGGAGCAGGGCGTTCCGCTTCATTTGGAATTGGACGAATTCGACAAAACGGCTGCGCATTTCATCGTACAGGATGACAATCGGACGATTGCAGCTGCCCGTCTACGTGAAATTTCCCCCGGCATCGGGAAGGTCGAGCGCGTCTGCGTACTCAAGGAATACCGCGGCAAACGCCTAGGTGTATTGATTATGGAGCATGTAGAGAAGTACGCGGTGGAGGACGGCTGGGAGAAGCTGAAGCTCAATGCCCAAAGCTATGCTGTCCCGTTCTATGAAAAGCTCGGCTATGTAGTCACTTCTCCGGAGTTCTTGGACGCCTACATCCCACACCGGGCGATGGAAAAAGGAATTTAGAAACAAATAT
>JAZUQF010000117.1:0-4053 GCA_045605545.1 Lysinibacillus sp. | reverse complement strand
AGCAAAAAAATGAGCGTCATTAAGAGCATTGTTAACTTTTGCTTCATTATTGCTCCTCCGTTCCATAAAAATGACACTAATCCAAAACAATGATTGTATTTGGATTAGTGCATAAAACTACATTAGATTTGCAACATTTAGTGTGCGTTTAAGTATTTTTGCCATTTGGGCACGTGTTAGAGAACTATACGGATCAAATGTGCCGTCTTTTTTACCTGTCATGATATCTAAACTATTTAGCAGATTGATATATTGTTTAAATTCTGGGTTGATTTTATTTACGTCATTATAGTTCACTTCATCATATGATTGTTCTTGGAAGTCCACATATGCTAGCACTCGTGCCATAAAGGCAGCAGCTTGTTGACGTGTAACATATGCTGCCGGGGAAAATGTGTCGGATGTTGTCCCGGTTGTAATACCTGCTTCAAATAAAGCTTGTACATCTTGCTCATACCATTGACCTTTTGTATCACTAAATGTATTTTCACCAGCAGCTTGTAATCCAAGGGCACGGCTGATCATGACAGCGAATTGAGCGCGTGTAATAGGTTTATTTGGCTCAAACTTCTCTGCATTTACACCTTTGATAATATGGCGGCTTGCCAAGAATTCGATTTCTTCTTTATTGAACGTTTGCGTAATATCTTTAAATGTTACTGTTTCTTCCGTTATGGCGAACGTACCGCCCGTTTTCGTTAAAATAATGATTTCACCATCTACCATTTTATGTGGGACAGCTTTGTACTCACCGTTTACTGATTGTAGAACGACTGTGCTTGGTTTCGCATTCATAATAGGTGATGTGATTTGTACATAAGCTTTCCCTGTTGAAATCGCCTTTGTTGTACCATCAGCTGTTTCAACAAATAAGTTTACGGCGATTTGTTTTTCTCCAGCTTGCGCTGTTACGGCAATGACAATCTTCTCATCTGCTGCAAGCTCAAGAGACGCTAGGGTAGAAGTAGGGATTTCTAGCTTCGTCCCCTGTGTATTTTGAATGACAATTGTTGTAACGTTGTTTTGATTGTATTGTTTAATGTCTTCTGCTGTGAATGCAGCTTCAGTTTTACCTTCTTTTGACTCTATCTCGATCACTGTTGTATTGTCTTCTTTTTCTGGCTCTAAATTCGTTTCTTTATCTTTGTCCGGATTTTGCTCCGGTTGTTTGGAATCTGCAGGCTTCGTATCCAGCATGTCATATAGGGATGATTGCCCGTTTAATAAACGTTTATAGGCAGCTAATGTATAACCTACTTGTTCGGTAGCCATGCCGTTTGATGATTTTTCACTTAATACATGCTTAAATCCGCCGTCTGTTTGGCTATAATACGTCATTATATTTGGGATGACTTTGTTAAAGCGAGCGTCATTTGCAGGGTCGATACCTAAACTGACTAATGCTGTAACTACTTGCGTAGCACTTTCTACATTTTCGACACCCCAAGATTTATAACCACCATTATCCAATTGTAGAGTGGCTAATGTATCAATCGCTGTATCAACCGCTTTTTTTACCTTTTCTTGGTTGTAATAAGGGGCCAGTGATTGAATGGCCATTGCCGTCATATCAGGGTCGGATTTTGTTCCTGATAATGCAAAGCCACCGTCATCTAGCTGTTTCGATAAAATAAAGTCAATAAGCTTTTCGCGTGTTGTTGTTGCTGTTTCAGGTAATTCAAAACCCCATGTATCGAGCGCAATCAACCCAAAATAAGCACCGTTTACGCCTTGCCAAACAACTTTATCGAAATCTGATAATTTCTCGATAAGGTTGTAGCCACCTACATCTGTAGGGTCTTTACCGATTGATGTTAAAGCTAGGATTAAACGGGAATATTCTGTGTACTTCCGCGCGTGTAAATTGCCCTCAACGGATTTTACATATTCCACTACATTGTTATAGTACGTATTGTAGTAATCTGCGGGTACGTCATAATTCCCGCGTGCTAACGTTAGAATAAACCATTCATTGTTGAATTTCGGATTAACTACTTTGGACGTCATATAATTTCCTACAGTATTGTAGGCTTGATTTGTTGTGATTGCTGCAGGCTGTAATTCACTTAATTGCTGCTGTAAAGCTTCCAACTTATCATGGTTTGTGATAAGAGCCTGTACTTCCTCAGTTGACGCTGCGTATGTTTTAGCTACTTGCTCTAATTCATCTTTATTTGTCCATTGAAGCATCTCTACTGTTGGGAGATCTGCAATTTTCTGCTCTAATTCTTGTGCATTTTTTAATGTCTTGAAATGATTTTCTTTATTTACCAGTTCATTAATGTTTAAAACTAAATTTCTTTGCTCTTCATTTAACGCATTATAGGCTGCACGTGCTTGTTGTAGTTGTAATTGTGTTGCTTCATCAGTTGCTGTTATTTTTGGAAGTGCGTTTATTAATCCAACTACTGTATTGACTTGGTATGTACTTTCATCCTGAATCGTAATGAAAAGCTCATCAGAATCATAAACACCGCTATATGTGTCATCAAAGATGCTACTGATTTTAATGACCGTACCATGTTCTATCGGAATGTCATTTAAGTATTTATACTCCTTCTCCCCTACATAATAGCGGACATGGCTTAGCTTATTCGCTTCTGCTTCCACTTGTACAAATTTTGTATTGGGGGGAACCGTTAGTGTGTATTGCTTTACTTCCTGGCTAAATGCGGGTGATAGCACACCGAGGTTATTGCCAATTTTCAGCCCTGTGATTTGTGCAGATTGATTTGTCCAATCAGACCCAATATCCATTCCCAATTGTCCTGTATATTGCCAGCGGATTGTGTCACCTTCAGTTACTAAAAATTCTGATGCCCCCATGTTAATGAACCAATCGTTTAAACTGATCATCCAACCGCTCATCGTACCTGCACTAAATTCACCAAAGCTTGGAATGAATTCACCGTTATGTGTGAAGTTTTGAATTGAGCTTAAATAGAAGCCACCCTTTGTATCGCCGCTATAGCCAGGTGTAATTCCATTTTCCTCCAAAGTACGGACTGTCACATCGGCAATGGTATCCCCTTCATAAAAAGGCACTCTAGTTCTTTCAAGAATGACACCTAATGGCTCAGCGAATTCAGCCCCGTCTTCCCGGCTTGCGAAATCTTCAATTGAGAAATATGCATATCCCTTAGGCTCTTCTGAAAGGTTTAAAGTTAGTAAATTACTTTCGGGGGTTGCTTTTAAAGAGGCTAATGCATTTTCTTTTTCGACTAAAAGATTAATATTTGCTACATTTAGTTTTTGTTCTGTTGTTAATGCCTCATAAGCCGCACGGGCTTCTTGAATCAACAATTCATTTGTTTCACTAGCTTCTTCAATAGCTGGAAGGGCGTCAATTAATTCAATAACAGCTGATATATTTTCATCTGAAGCTGTATTGGATTCAATACTATCTGTCCCGCCTTTTGTTCCTTCTGCCATTCCTTTTGGTTCAATCCCACTTGTCTCATCATCTGAGAAAGTCTTGTTCGAAATTCCTTCTGCCATCGTAGCCGGTGTTAATAAAGACAAAGTCAGCACAGCGACAAGAGCGAGATTGAGCCATTTCTTCCAAAGTTCCACTTATATAAAACCTCCCTATTTGTTATAGTGAATTTCCTTGCTCTTAACTCCTACAACAAAAAACCGGTGCTTCTCCTTTTGGAGAAACACCGGTAAATAACAGAAAAAAGTGTATAAAATATACCTGTCCGTCTATTTGCCGTAAGTTCTCCTAGATTCCGAAGAGAGTTAATACGATTAAATAAAGGCAGGTCTCCTGGCTCGTGCATCCCGTTCAGAACCTTCCCATCTACTAGAAGCATTTTTCTTCATTCGACAGTGGTATACTCTGTGGTCATCTACACTTACAGTTGCGGAAACAGCTTCGGCTTTAAACCGAATTCCCTATTAAGCTCATATTCTGAGCACCTTTATTCTGCAATTCTTATTCACATAAAATTGATTGTAACATATAAATTTTTAATATTCAAAACAATTAAGTGGTACAAAAGGTGTGTTTTCTGTAGGTTTAAGAATCTAATATAGATGAAGTGATATACC
>JAZUQF010000116.1:0-13904 GCA_045605545.1 Lysinibacillus sp. | reverse complement strand
GAGAATGAAAATAGCTAATTGAGGGCGCTGATCATGCTGATCAGCTCTTTTTTATCGTCCATTGTTTCCCCTTCGACAATATCTCCCCATACTCTTCCCGTTGGTATTAAAATACGGATAAAACGACCAATCAAACGAAAGTAATATGAATTGATTGAAGCTGAGAACGAACCGTTGCATAAATGTCATCTTGATTCGAAGCAGCTGAATCATTTGGTTAAAAAAGCCCTCCTAGCCAAACCTGTTTCGCTCTCAAAAGAATTACATTGACAACAGCACCGTAAAGTGTAAAATTACACTAAATAGGACTTTTTATTCTTCCCGTTTCATCGTCAATCTTGGCTCATCAAAGGAGGCAGCGTATCTTGAAGAAACATAAAGCTTTTATAATCTGTTTGGCGGTCGTTTATTTACTGGCATTATCCATGTATTTCATGACGGCTCTCAAGTACCCGGACCTGGATGGTGAAGTCGGACATTTGCTCATCTCCCTTGTTTTTCTTTCACTTTTATTATTGAATTCTTTCTTTGGAGGAAAGCTTTATAGCAGGCTTATGATTGTAGGCGTACTTGGCGGAATCGTCTGTTTTGCAGCTCAGCATTATCAAGGTTATGTATCTAATATAGGGATTTTAGATGCCATTTCTGCAATCCAATACCCACTGTATGTATTGTACGTGGCGCCGTTATTTGGTATAAATCTATTATTTAATACCACTCCTGCGCTGTATTCTTTAATGATTTCCCTTCTATTTTTCACTTTTTTTATAATTTCACGCGTAAAAAGAATTCATGCCCACCGGATTTGATTGTTTTTCGAAATACTAAGTACGCTGAAAATGATGTGCAATTCCCTTTTCCAAAGGGATTCAGCGGCAGGTCCTTTCGCTTTCGTGTTCTTTTCAATCCCCTTATAGCGCCGAATGGAGAAATCCATATACGACTTAAAATGAGATAAGCGTCAGACAAGGTCTTTTCACCTAGACCGGCACTTATTTATTTTTAAGTTGTATGTCAAATCTGGCGGATTGCGGTTTGGACGGTTCCAAAGCGGGCACATGAATAAAAAAACCGCACCAAGTCACATGGTGCGGCTTACGGTATGTATCATTTGATTACCTTATCCAAGCTGGATTGGACCGATTGTGGCAGGCTTTTATAAAACAATCCCTTGTATTTTATATCCATCAGTCCTGCAATAGCGAGGCCAATTCCTCCTATCACTAGCATACACTTCTTCATATTCTTCACCCCTTTCCGGCATGTGACACTATCTTTATTATATTCTATTGCGCCGATTTTGGGTGTGATTTCATGATTTTGAACCCTTGATGCAATCTCATAAAAAAGGGACCCCTTAGCAGGAGGCCCTCCACAACTACGTAAAATATTCAAGCTTTGCAAGCGGAAAGAATTCCCGCATATATTCCTCGAGGCGCTCCTTCATCTCGGCCTCCTGGTCCTTCTCATAAATATATTTGTAGATGCCGTACTTGCCCCACTTGACCCTTCGCTTCGATTCATCGAGCTCTAACTTCGTCTTCGGATAGTTTTTCATGATCATTTTTTTTGCCGGTTTCGTGAAGCGGTGCTGGATGAACTCGAACGTTATATCCTCCCGGGCATCAAGGGGCAGCTCCGCATCGAGGCGCTCGAACATATGACGGTAGCCCTCCTCCCATCCCTCATGCAGGTAGATGGGTGCCACAATGAAACCGAGCGGGTATCCGGCCCGCGCGACTTTGCCCGCCGCCTCGATGCGCTGTGCCAGTGTGGACGTGCCGGGTTCGAAATTTTTGATGACGTAGTCTGCATTGATGCTGAAGCGGAACCGGGTATTCCCGTTATGCTTGGCATCGAGCAGATGATCGACATAATGGAACTTCGTGACGAACCGCAGCCGTCCGAGCTCCGTCTGCCCGAAATGCTCGATTGCCCGCTTCAGTGTATGCGTGAGATGGTCGAGGCCGACAATATCCGATGTACAGGCCGCCTCAAAGCGGGTGATTTCCGGCGCCCGCTCTGCAATATAGCGGTCGGCAACCTCCATGATTTCCTCAATGTTCACATACGTGCGGATATACGGTTTAGTGCCCATCGTCGTCTGTAAATAGCAGTAATGGCAGTGCCCCATGCATCCCGTCGCAAATGGAATGGCATACTCGGCGGATGGCTTGGAGGAATCGAATTTCAAGGTCTTGCGCACGCCGACGACCAGCGTGGACTTCGCCATGCGGTATTTCTGGAAATCGTTATCGCCCGGCAGGTCCCGTATCTGGTTGTGGGATGTCGTATAGCGGATTTCAATGCCCATATTCTCGAACTTTTCCTTCAGCTCCCGACCCAACGGATAATCCAGCGCCCGCGGTTCAAAATAAACAAGCTTTGGAATGAACGGCCCTTTCATTCGGCCATTCCCCTTTGATTTGTACGACCGTACATTTCATCACCCTCTTTTTAGACGTTGTCATTAGCTTGTCTAAAAAGGACAAAATTATGACGAGGAGCACTATAAAGATTGCTCCCCGTCCTTAGCGGTCTGCCGCCAACCGCGCAAGCGTTCCATCTTCGTCGATGATGTCCCAAAGCTCATAAAGCGGGATTGGAAACATCGGAAAGCCGTAGACATATGGCGTCAGCTCATACAGCTGAAAATAGAGGTTGATCGTCTGGTCGGCCACATAGAAATCCTGGTCGGGCCGGATGACGGTGAATTCATTGATGAGTGGTATATCACGTTCATCAATCTGCTGGGAAACAAGCACAGAAAGCCTCTTTATATAGTCGCTGCCTGGCTTGAAAAAATCTTTCAGCCGGCGTTGCTTCCTCTTTTCCAGATCGAACGTCAGCGATTGCATGATTGTCAGGCCGTGCGCAGCGTGTGCGTGGTATGTATAATTGCTGAGAGAGAGGCTCAGGACATTGCGCTGATTATTTTTGATTTCGTACGTGCCCAGCATTTCTTCTACAGGTATTTCGTCCATCTGGGCTTCCTGCCGTGCCATCATTTGCTCCGTCTTTTTGATGATGACGTCATTGATGGCTCCTTCAAGCCGTCCATCCATCATGTGGACCGCCTGGGGGACGAAGACGGTCTTTTTCGGTCCGCCACTCATGATGAAAGTTGTCATGCTGACCGGAAATGGTACGGACATCGTTCCACCCTTTCCTGTTTTTCTATAGTATATGCCCAGAAATCGAAACCATTTCATCCACTTTTCTACATTGCCCTTACACCGCTTCCTGCATAAACTTAAAGGGATGGAACTAAAAACGGAGGAATGAACATGGTCAATTTCTTTTCTTTTTCCGGCACTGTAGCGGCAATTGATGAATTCATGATAGGAAATGGAGAAGGGTGTACGCAAATGATGACGGTACAAAACGACAATGGCGATATTGTCAATTTCGTCGTGTCACCTACGACATACTTCGTCGACCAGGCAATGGTCTCAATCGGCGACCGCGTAACGGGCTATTATGACGGCAATGCACCGGCGATTCTCATCTATCCCCCGCAGTACCCGGCGCTCGTCGTTGTAAAGGAAAGCCCGTATCAGAATGTGAAGGTCGGTTATTTCGATAACCAGCTTGTCAGCAGTGACGGACAGCTGAAGCTGAACCTATCGCCGCTCACACCCATCATCCTCAGGAACGGACAGCGGTTTACACAGTATCCGGCAGGACGCAATCTGATTGTCATCTATGGTGCCAGTACAAGAAGCATCCCCGCCCAGACGACGCCTTCAACCATCATCGTCTGGTGCTGAAAAAGATTCTCCAAAGCAGCTCCCATGCTTTGGGGATTTTTTATGCGGAAACATGGAAGACTATTACATATAATGAAACTTTCTGTTCGTGAGGAACGTATAGAAAGGCAGGAAGGGAGAGGATTCGATTGTTCTTCCCATCAAAAAAAGACGCCTGGATGGGCGGCATCATCTGGTTTTCAGCACTGTTCCTGATTATCTCGCCAATTTTCTTCCCGGACATCGGCGTTTGGATGACCCCGGATTTTCTGGATAAGCAGTGGATTAAGGTTGCCATCCTGTCTTCCATTGGACTGTTTCTATTATGGATCTGGTTCAAAACCGGATACACAATTGAGGAGGGCCTTGTGACAATTCAGGTCGGCCCCTTTAAGAAGAAAATACGAATTGAGGAAATTGAAAGCATCCGGGAAACGAAAAACCCATTTTCATCCCCTGCTTTATCCGCAGATAAGCTGGAGATCAACTATGCCCGCTTCGAAACGGTCGCCATTTCGCCAAAGGATAAGGCGGAGTTCGTCCGTCAGCTGTTGGAGCAAAATCCGGCAATCACAATGAAAGAGAGTTAGTATAGGACTCTATACCAACTCTCAGCTTGTTATGAAAAAATGCGGTTGATCGCCTGGATTTCGCCCGGCGTCAGTTTGACATCCATCGTTTGGAGGTTGCTCTTCACCTGGTCCACCCGCTTCGCCCCTGGAATGATGGCAGCGATGCCTTCCTGCACCAAATACCAGGCAAGCACAATATGTGCCACCTCTGCCCCTTTTGCCGAGGCAATCTCGCGCAGCTGCTCGACCTTCTCCAAATTGTCAGCGAATGTCTCTCCCTGGAATTGAGGCAGCGAGGCACGTAGGTCGTCGAAAGTATCACCCTTGCTGTACTTCCCCGTCAACAAGCCCGATGCAAGTGGAAAATACGGAATGAAGGAGATATTATGCTCCCTTGTGTAAGGAAAATACATCTGCTCCGCCTCACGCTCCAGTAAATTGTAATTCCCCTGCAGCACATCGACATAGCCATCTTTATTTGCCTCTTTCAACTGCTCCGGGGAGAAATTGGACACACCGATTGCCCGGATTTTTCCTGCATCCTTCAGCTCCTTCAGCACACCGACCGCCTCATCCTTCGGCGTCTGTTCATCCGGATAATGCAGGTACATGAGGTCAATATAGTCCGTCTGCAGCCTTTGCAGTGCCTTGTCCACCTCTTCCCGCAGGAATGCTGGCGAGTTGTCCATCATCATCTTGCCGTCCACAAACTTCGGCCCGATTTTCGTCGCAAGCGCCACATCCGTACGACAGCCCATCTCCTTCACGACTTCCCCGATTAGTTCCTCCGAGCGGTAAGGACCGTACATCAACGCCGTATCAATCAGCTGGATGCCCGATTCAATCGCGGTCCGTACAAGATTTTTCCCCTCCTGCTCATCGAGGTTCGGATAAATATTATGTCCACCGACAGCGTTCGTCCCCAGCCCAATTGGATGCACATATACATCCGATGAGCCCAATTGCACTTTGTTTGCCATGATTCATTCCGCCTTTCCAAAATCCTTTGATGGTGAAACGATTGATGCAACCCTTCCCGCAATGGAAAGTTATTGTCATTCTACCAAACTGGAAGTTTCATCTCTAGCATCTGACCCACCTGTGGATTTTGATAGTTTGCTTGGATGTCTTCAGTCGTTTACTCGCGGATTTTGGTGGTTTACTCGCGTTTCTGAGCGGTTTACTCTCGGATTTGTGAAGTTTACTCGCGAATTACAGATATTACTCGGCGACCCTTGCTTTCCTGCTCACCCTACAAACCAACCTCATCAAAGATCGGTGCAACGAAGGAATGAGTATGAACAAAACATCCATTGTCCTGCGCATCGGCATAGGGCAAATGACTGGCTGATTCTTGTGAACACCGCGAATGGACAGCTTTGCGAGCTGACGGGGGGACATCAGCTTTTGCTTGCTCGTTTGCTGCTGGATAACAGACTTGTCGATCCGAATGGCCTTCGCCTTTTCGAAGATAGGGGTATCAACGAAAGTCGGACAGAGTGCACTCACTTTCACCCCGTATTCCTCTGCTTCGTAATGCAAGGAGGTTGTCAGACCGACGACCGCGTGCTTGGTTGCCGCGTAGGCAGAGGAGACAGGCGCCGGGCCGAGACCTGCCGCTGAGGCGGTATTGACGATATGACCGAATCCCTGCTCCTTCATCAGCCTGTAGCCCGCCTGTGTGCCGTGGATGACTCCCCATAGATTAATGTTCACAATTTCTTCCCAATCCTTCACCGTCATATCATAAAGCTCCCCGTACATCGCAATCCCTGCATTGTTGAACAGGTAATCCAATTTGCCGAACTCTGCGTGGATGCCTTCTAGCACCTGTTTCACCATGTCGCCGTCGGTCACATCCAGGTAGACGAAACGACAAGTGCCTCTGTTTTTCAGGAGCTCCTCCTCCAGCAGCTTGCCATCCCGCTCGTTAATATCCGCAATTAAGACAAACACATCATCTGCCGCCAGCTCTTGGCAGATTGCTTTTCCTATCCCCGAAGCACCGCCTGTGACCACTGCAACCTTCCTGCCTTTTTCCATCATGCACTCCCCTTTTTCATGGATTTTATGGTGCTGGTTGTTTCCGAATGGCTCCTAAAAAAATGGTGATTGCCTGTTTGAATAACGGCTCTAGATTCGACAACTCCTGCCCCTCCGTCAGCTGGCATAGACCGCCAAGCCATGTGCCGAGGAGTACTGTCCACTCCTCGATATTGCCTTGCTTAAACTCCCCTTTTTCCATTCCCTGCTGCAAAATAGCTCTGTATGTATTCATCGGCGTAACGGCCAGCCCGTATAGCTTTTGCCGTGATTCCTCGCTCACATCGGGACTCGCTCCCAGTTCCTGCCCTGCCTTCAATAGCGGGGTTTGATAGTTGTAGAGGACATGCCGGGCCACTGCATACAGCTTTTCTTCAGCCGAGCTATACATCGCTTCATTCAACGCCCATTTATCGTACCAATCCTTCATCGTCTGCTGGGCCAATAAAACAAACAGCTTCTCCTTATTTTCGAAGTGATAATAAATGTGGCCCTTGCTATAGCCGGATTCCCTGGAAATATCGCTAACGGACGTTTGATTATATCCCAGTCGAGAAAACAGGCGAATGGCGCTTGCCATAATGTCTTTTTTCGCCTGCTCGCTGTCATAGCGCCTTTTATTCAATATATTCAGCCTCCCAACATTTGAACACCCGTTCTAATTAAATTGTAAAACAACGATTTTCGTTTGTAAATAATTACATTTAAATCAATAATTTGCACAACTTCTGTATACTAAAGACCCGAAAGCTTTCCAGATTAGTCAACAAGCCGCACTATAAAAGAGACTCGCCGCAAGAGCAAGTCCCTTTCAACATACTATTAACTACACCCATCATCTAAACAACGTCATAATCGATCCAAGCTGTCGAAGCATATTGACGCCATTTGTAACAGTACCCATATGGCCCATCAAGGTATTCAGCTGGTCTCCCACCCCTCTTCTCGGTGCTCCGAATTGCTGATTCGGATTATAGGAGGCTGGGTCCTGCATGCCAAATGGGTTTTGGTCAAAGAAGGGCTGCCCCTGATTGCCAAACGGGCGGGGATTGAAAAATGGGTTGCGCTGCCCGCCCATCGGATTGCCCTGCGGATAAAAAGGCGCCTGCCTTCTGAACGGTGCCGGGGGTGGATATGGATTTCCCTGTCTGCCAAATGGACTTGGCGGCCCGAAGTTCTGCCGATTTCTCGGTGGGAACGGACCCCCACCAGGATTCGGCGGATAAAATGTCATTTTTGTTCACCACCTCTCTACATTGAACCTCAAATTAGTATATGTCTGGTTTTTTCCCTACTTTAGACGTTTGGGGAGTCTCGAAAAAAACAGTGTTCCTTCTTCCTTATGAAACTTCTCTCCGTTGTTCATGGAACCTTCCCCTGCCTCCATCCATATGATACAAATAAAATGAACAAAGAAGGTGGCTCTCATGCAGCAGTCCAAATACCTAGACTTTTTGGCTGAATTCGGTGTAGGCGGTGCACACCCGGGCGGCATTGAACTCACAAAGGAAATTCTCAAGAATGAAGAAATCCATCGTTTTTCTCGTATTTTGGACGTGGGATGCGGTACGGGCCAGACTGCTGCGTATGTCGCCTACACGTACGGTGCAAAGGTCACTGGCATGGACATCAACCCCATCATGGTAGATAAGGCGATTGCCAGAATGCGCAGCAACCGGCTGCCGGTAAGGATTTTCCAGGGCTCCGTAGAGGAAATCCCGTTTCCGAATTATTCCTATGATTTGGTCGTCTGTGAATCGGTCCTGTCCTTTGTGGATAAGCCGAAAGCCTTGAGCGAAATCTATCGGGTGCTGGGCGATGGCGGGCGTTTCATCGCCATTGAACTTACTGTCAATGACACACTCGAACCGACACTCGAGGAAGAAATCAAGCAGTTCTATGGATTCGAATCCTTCTGCTCGAAAAAGGATTGGGTCGACCTGCTCACCCAGGCAGGCTTCAAGGACATCCGCATCAAAAAAAATAAATCCCTCCAATCAGCTCCGGAATTCCAGCATTCCGAGGACATTTCCCCCGAACTATACGAAGTCATGGCCGAGCACTTCAACCTGAACCTGCAGTATCAGGAGGAGCTCGATTACCGGATCTATACGTGTACGAAATAGCCTCAATATCAAAAGGGTGCAAATCGCCTCGTGCAGGCTGGTTGCACCCTTTTTCCATTAATTAAACATTTCCTCCGTCAAGAAATCCTCCTTTCATCATCCCCACACCGCCTACATATCCTTCCACAAGAATGCTGTCAATTTATACACAACATCAGCGATACATGGTAAAGTACAGCTTTTTTGATTATGATTAGAAAAACAGTTTGCCAATCAACTAGATTTCACTTCGGGTGATTTCCTTGGCAGGCTTAGGCTGAATCCAACACAAAGGGGTAGATGGAGATATGAAACAACTCGTTCGTGGAGAAAAGGTCAAATTAGCGGACTACACTTCCGCTCAAACGCTGGAAGTGGAAGTGCAGATTGCCTCGGATTTTGATATTGATATTACGTGTTTCGGACTGGACGCAAACAAGCGGCTGGCCGATGACCGCTACATGATTTTCTACAATCAGCTGCAATCGCCGGCAAACGAGATTCGCCTGGATTCCTCAAGCAACGGCAGTGGTTCATTTTCAATAGCCCTATCGAAGCTCCCTCCTTCCGTCCAATACCTCGTCTTCACGGCGACGATTGATGGCCATGGGACGATGGGGATGATCCAGGCGGGCGCCATCACTATTAAATCCGGCGGCCAGCCTATTCTTAGCTACGAATTGAAGGCGGCGGATTTCAAAAACGAGAAAGCGATTATCATAACGGAAATGTACTATAAGACGCTGTGGCGAATTGCCGCTGTCGGACAGGGATTCGATGGAGGGCTTGCAGCTCTGCTCACGAGCTTCGGCGGCGAGGTTGGCGAGGAGCCGAGTCCTGCAGAGCGGCCGTCAAGTACAGCACCCGCCCCCAGTGATAAGAAAGTACTGCTGGAAAAGAGGATGGAAAAGAGGATGGAAAAGGAAGCGCCGAAGCTGCTCGACCTTTCGAAAAAGGCGAAAATCACATTGGAAAAAGTCGGTCTTCAGCACCACAGCGCAAAAGTTGCCCTGTGCCTCGACATCTCCGGGTCCATGTCACACCTGTACAACTCCGGCAAAATCCAGGAATTCGCTGAGCGCATCCTGGCACTCGGCACCCGGTTCGATGACGACAGGTCCATTGACATCTTCCTATTCGGCCAGCATGCCCATGATGCAGGAGAACTGACAATCAGCAACTTCAACGGATTCGTCAACCGGCTCATCAGGAGACACCCGCTAGAAGGAAGCACCTATTATGCGAAGGCGATGCAGCTCATCCGTGAACACTATTTCGGTTCTGCGCAGAAACGCAAACAGCCGCTTTCGCAGAACATGCCGATCTACGTCATGTTCGTGACGGACGGCGATACCTTCGATAAAGCTGAAACGACAAAACATATACAAGAGTCCTCCTACGAACCGCTTTTCTGGCAGTTCATGGCGATTGGTGAATCGAAGAAGGACGTGAAAAAAGGTTTCTTCAAAAGCCTTTTCCAATCGGACTTTACATTCCTGGAGCAGCTTGACGATTTGTCAGGCCGCTACATCGACAACGCCGACTTCTTCAGCGTCAAGGATCCAGCGGCCGTTTCCGATGACGAGCTGTACGACCTGCTCATGCAGGAATACCCCGAGTGGGTGAAGAACGCACGTACAAAGGGACTCATCTAGCACCGGCCGCTTGGAAAGCTATACACAAAAACCGCACGAATGCCGTCCCATGGCAGTCGTGCGGTTTGTATTTTTATTTCCTTTTCCACTTCGAGAGGCGCATTGCATTCCCCTATTCTTTTTCCACCGGAACAGGAAACTTCACGAAAAACGTAGTGCCTTCCGCCGATGTTTCCACTTCCATCTTTGCCTGATGGCGGGCTACGATGCCATAGCACACTCCCAGCCCCAGTCCCGTTCCGTTATCCTTTGTCGTAAAGAATGGGGTTCCCATCTTCTCCAAAATCTCCGGACTGATGGGCTTGCCCTGGTTGTGTACTGTAAGCACGACGCAATCATCGCCTTCCTTGTAGGTCTTGATTGACAGCACATCTCCCTTCTTCATGGCTTCTAAGCCATTGCGGGACAAGTTGATGACCAATTGCCTGATTTCATTCTTGTTCAGGAGGATGGATGGTGTCTCATGCGTATCCACTTGGACAGATTTATCCTGATTGTAGGCATCAATTAAGATTAGCGGCACAATGTCTTGAATGACGGCATTCAAATCCAGCAGCTGCAAATCAGACATCTTCGTTTTGCCCATGGACAGGAATTCCGTAATGATGGAATTGGCCCGGTCGATTTCCTCAATCATAAGGTGGAAGTAGCTCGAATACTCCTTGCATTCAGGCTTCGTTTCCAAAAGCTGCAGGAATCCCCGCACCGTCGTCATCGGGTTTCGGATTTCATGGCTGATGCCGGCCGCCATTTGCGCAATCAGCTCCAGTTCTGACAGCCTTTTCAGCTCTTTTTCGTACTTCTTTTTTTCCGTTATGTTTTTAAACAGGCAGCAAATGCCGTCTTCATAGGGATAGGCCGCTATTTCATACCAGAAATCATCATAGATGGATTGCACTTCAAAATTAACAGGAACTCGGTCAACCATTGCATGCTGGAATTCCTTATATATATCCTTCCCCACCGCTTCCGGATATATTTCCCAAATATTTTTTCCCAGCACATCCTTTTCCGATTTCCCCAATGGTAGCCAGTGGCGTTTATTAACAAACGTATAGTTCCATTCCTTATCCAAGGCGATAAAGCCATCAGTAATGCCTTCAACCACCCTTGTCAGCTTCTCGTTCACGGTAGCCAGCTCTTTTGCCCTTTCTTCCACCATGTTCTCAAGTCCATCCATATAAAGCACATTTGAAAGCGTAGAAGCGGTCGTATCGGCAATGGACTGGGCCAATTTAATATGAGAATCGAGTATTTTTTGTCCTTGCTCCTCCAAATTTAACACTGCAATCAGCCCTACTGTCTCCCCCATTGATACCAAAGGCAGCACGAGCAGGCTTTTCAGTCCGGCCAGCTGACATCGCGCATTCCGCACTCTCTCATCCACCGATACATCCGGGATGAACACGCTCTTCTTCGTTTCCTCTACCTCTTTAATAAGCAGGTGGAAGGCTTCGCCGGTTTCCTGCAATTTCCCCGACGCCCATGCCTCTTTCCATTCCTGGTTCAGCCGAGCGCTATGGACTATCGTCTTATCGAACGGTTCCAGCAGATAGGCGACCTGATGATGATTGCCCAGCAATTTCTCCAAATAGCGGAAACAAGTAGCAAGACTCTCCTTTATGGAGGAACACATCGAAAGATCCCGCGTCATATCAAGCAGCAGCCGCTTTTCGGCAATCAGATACTTCTGCTGTTTAACAATACCAGCGTTTTGAAGGGCGACTCCCGCCATATTGACATAGGCTTCGACACTTTGAATTTCCAGTTCCGTTAAATTCATCGGCGTACCGGAATTGAACAGGAATACCAGGCCGAACAGCTCATTCTCGTATGAGATAGGCAGTGCCAGTATGGACTTCATCTTGAAATCATTTACCGGCCTTTCATCCGGCCGATCATCCTGTGATGTATCATGTATATAGATGGTCTTCCCTGTTTCAATCACTTCTTTGGCCAGCATGTCTTCTGCCGGGTCAATCACCTGCATGTCCAGCGTCTGCCCGTCCATGACCTCAGGCTTTCCTACAAATCCCCTGAACGTCCCGTCTTCCTGCGGCAAATAGATTCCGACCGCATCACACTGGAAGATTTCCTCGGAGATGGCAGTTGTGACATGCTGTAGCACTTCACGCAGCTCCAATTTCGTATTCATGATTTTTGTTATATTGGCAAGCCGAGTATACCTCTTCTGTTCTTTTTCCATTTTAAATTCCCCAATCGCAAACAATGATGAAATACACATGATAGTTTAAAGGTCTATAAAATTCTACAGCCCCTATGCAATCTTCCAATTTCATTCAGTATATTCTATATATTCTATCACTAGTTTGCTAAACTTTGGATGGAAACGACTTCTGGAAAATTAATACCAATCAAGGACTTTCGTTTCATTCATCGAAATTGGAGGCCGGTCTCCCTTATGACAAGGTCTTTTGTACTGGAATTTTCACTCAATAAAGAGGAACCAACAAAAAGAACCGACACAATCTGTTCCAAATAGAACAAAAAGCGCCGGCTTATAAAATATACTTATTAAACATACAAATCTCTAGCTAACCTCTTTTTTCGAATAGATTACCACTTTTTGTATGGAAGGAATTTTCCATCCATCGTAATGACGATTCGATCTCCTTTTGGGTCTTCCTTCTTCTGAATATCCATTGTGAAATCAATGGCACTCATGATGCCATCTCCACATTTTTCTTGGATTACTTCTTTAAAAGTTGTACCGTAGACCTGTACAATCTCATAAAAACGATAAATCAGCGGATCTACTGGCACTGGATTTTCCAACGACCCTTTTGTCGGGAAGACTTGAAGGGCCGATGACACTGCAGGGCTTAATTCAAGCAAATCTACAAGTGCATCCGCTTCTTCCTTACTCATCGTTGCTTGTCCCATGATGGCAGATGCCGTCCAGACGGGATGGCGGCCGACAGCATTGGCGATATCATCAAATGTCAGATTTTTATTTCGTTTAGCCAACAAAATTAGCTCTGTCGCAGTTTCTTTTGAAATTAACTCTTGTTCTAATACCTTATTCATAGTCCATCTCTCCCTTTTATCACTATTTATTACACCCAAAATGGGGGGTTCCTAGTTTACGCCGTTGTTTTGACAATATTGTTCTCTAGTTCTTGCATTTCAACTGCTACTGCCCGCTTCTTATGCATGAAGTATACACCGGCGCCTGTAAAGACCAGGCCTCCTATCAAGTTGCCAAGCAACACCGGTACCTGATTCCATGCCCACCAGTCTGCAATCGTGACGTCAGCGCCCAAGAAGATGCCTGTCGGGATGACAAACAGATTGACGACCGAATGCTCAAATCCTTGGCCAAAGAATGTCATGATCGGCAGCCACATAGCAGCAACCTTTCCGATTGTGCTTTTTGAAGACATCGCCAACACGGCTCCTAGCGTCACCATCCAATTACAGAGGATGGCTTTTACAAACACCACCAGGAAACCGGCTGCCCCAAGCTCTTTGTAGCTATTCGTCTTCATCTCGGCAACAGCAGTCAGCTTTTGGCTGAGCGGGTTTTCAAAGTTGGTACCTGCATTTGTAATCGACAGGTAAAAGAGGACACCATACAAAACCCCTCCAATAATATGTCCAATAAGGACCCACAGCCAATTCATCAGCATCTGGCCAACCGTTGCCTTCCCTTCGTGTACAGCCAGTGGAATTAGTGCAAAGTTTCCAGTAACGAGCTCAAATCCAAGAAGGATGATCATGACGAACCCAACCGGAAAGACAATTGCCCCAAGCATGCCG
>JAZUQF010000115.1:0-4247 GCA_045605545.1 Lysinibacillus sp. | reverse complement strand
ATTGAATATGCAAAAAAAATTAGAAGTAATGGGCATGGTTTGTCCATTCCCATTAGTAGAGGCGAAACAGGCGATTGAGGAAATCAACACGGGCGATGAGCTTGTAGTGGAATTCGACTGTACGCAAGGTACAGAGACGATCCCTCGCTGGGCGGCGGAAGCAGGCCACGAAGTGACGAATTTCGAACAGGTCGGCGAAGCGGCATGGACGATTACAATCAAGAAAAACTGAATCATGTGATGTAGAACGGGCTGTACGGAAAGCAAAAACTTTCCGTGCAGCTCTTTTTTCTTGTTGAATGGCCAGTGAAGAAGCATTTGATACGGTCGCAAAGGGCGTGTCTTAAAAAGGCTTTTTCCTAAACGACTTTCACATAGAAGTCGCGGCCATTGTCTATGCCGACGATTTCCGTATTTTTCTCCATCCTGTAATAATGGTCGATCTGGCGGGCGAGGCCTGCGTGGCCGTTGAAATACTCGCCCGGCTCGAGTTCCTTGGCCGTGTTATGGAAGTCGAAATACATTCTTGTGTCCGGGCACATGCTGTCGATGATGGCCTGGAACTCCTCAAGCGGGACATGCAGGCCGCGGGTATAGCGGCATTCGCGTTTATACGTATGATGGGAAATGTTGATTGGCTTTGGCTCTGTAATCATTTCGATTCTGATCATTAACGTCAACCCCCTTTTATATGGTAGGAAAGATAGCCTGATACGAGTAGATTATAGCAATACGAAGCGGATAGAAGTATAGGGAAATGGATTGTGTCAAAAATTATTGCTTTTTATTCAGGGAGGGTGAAGGCTACCAGTCTTCACGCTGCATCTCCTCCGCTGTCACCTGCAGGTCGTATGCATTGATCTGGAGCAGTTTGTAATCATGGTTTTCCTGATATTTCATGACCAGGTTGAGTACGTACTTCGGGGATGCTTCATTATCCTCGTCATATAGGAGGAGCATCCCGTCGGTGTTGCTGATGATGAACTTGTCCTTCTCGATGAACTGCCAGGGGGCCTCGTACGGCCGCTTCGTTACACTTGTGACGAAATCGGCTTTTCCTATGATGCGTGCATACTGCGCCTGCTTGTGTTCATTCCAGTTTTTCTCCTGCTCCAAAAAGGGGGTGATGACGGAGTATTTCAGATGGGGAAAATGCTGTTTCAATTCCAGCACCGTCTCCGCCGCCCAACTCTCCACGCCGAGCTGCCCGCTGATGACGACCCATTCAAGACCTTCATCGCAAAGGGGGTAAAGGCGGTCGTAAAGGGCCTTTTTGATGACGGGGATGCCGGGATGCTTGTCATTGAAGATGCCCAGCTCATGCGCCCGGTATCCTGTTACATAAAGCGTCTTCATCGGAAAACTCCTTTCTCTTGCTCTCCCTCATTCTAACCTACTTGGGCTCTGGCGGAAAACAGCGGGGCATCGAACAAAAAGAAGCTCTGGGAAGTCCAGAGCTTCGTACAGTTTGAATGAGGGTACCTCCTCTATTATTCTATTATGAAAATGCCTGTCTGATCTGCTCGATGGCCCAGTCCAGCTCTTCCCTGGAGATGATGAGAGGAGGGGCGAAACGGATGACCGTATCATGCGTCTCTTTGCATAACAGGCCGAGCGTCATCAGTTTTTCACAGTAGGGACGTGCAGATTCATGAAGCTCCATGCCGATGAACAACCCACGCCCGCGCACTTCCTTGATGACGGGGTTGTCGAGTTCGCGCAGTTTTTCCATGAAGTAGGCACCGAGCTCTGCGGAACGCTTTACGAGATTGTCATCTAGGATGACATCAAGTGCAGCGATCGACACGGCGCAGGCCAGTGGATTTCCGCCAAATGTGGAGCCGTGGGAGCCGGGGGTGAATACGCCCAAGACGTCACGGTTCGCCGCAACGCAGGAAATCGGCATCACACCGCCGCCCAACGCCTTGCCGAGAATATACATATCCGGCTCCACGTCCTCCCAGTCACATGCGAACAGACGCCCTGTCCGGGCAAGGCCGGTCTGGATCTCGTCGGCGATGAACAGCACGTCATTTTCACGGCATACAGCCTGCACTTCCTGCAAAAAGCCATCCGGTGGAATCACAATGCCGGCCTCTCCCTGGATCGGTTCTATTATGACGGCCGCCGTATTTTCGGTAATCGCCTCACGGATGGAGAGTATATCTCCGTACGGTACAAGCGTAAAACCTGGCAAAAGAGGGGCGAATCCTTGCTGGTAGGCCTTTTCCGACGACATGGAAATGGCCGCCATCGTACGGCCGTGGAAGTTGCCGCTACAGCAGATGATATCGGCATCTCCCTTTATGCCTTTTACCTCATAGGCCCATTTGCGAGCCGCCTTTATCGCAGTCTCCACCGCTTCAGCACCCGTATTCATCGGCAGCACCATCTCTTTGTTCGTCAGATTCGCCACCTTTTCATACCATGGACCGAGCTGGTCTGAATGAAATGCACGGGATGTCAGTGTGACCCGGTCGGCCTGTTCCTTCAAAGCCTCGATGATCCGCGGATTGCGGTGCCCCTGGTTGACTGCCGAATAGGCAGACAGCATATCCAGGTATTTATTGCCTTCCGGGTCATACACCCATACCCCGGAAGCTTCTGAAATGACGATTGGCAGCGGGTGGTAGTTGTTCGCGCCGAACTGCTCCGTTTGTGTAATGATTTCCTTGCTATTCCTCATATATCCATCCTCCCTTTACTACCATCATAACGGAAAGGGGAGGAAAAGAGCAGATGGTATGCCATTTTTTCTTGGTGGATCTTCATATTTTGCTAGAAGGCGAGAGAGCCCTGCTTCATATGGAATATATGAATGGCGCAGACGTGCCGTCGGGAATGAAAATGCCGGCTCAGGATGATTCCTGGACCGGCTTGCTTTGTACGGCAGACCGCTGTGAAATGAAGCGGCCGACCATGAGGATGGCGAGTGCGCAGAAAACGATGCTGCCCGCAAAAAGAAGCGGTGCCTTGAAGCTGTTGAAGTAGCCCCCCAGCCTGCCGGCGATTAGTGGGCCGATGATCTGGCCGATTGCATAGGAGGTCGTAAGGATGGAGACAATGAAGCCGCTCTGTCTTGGGAACAGCTGACGCCCGTATCCGGTGGACAACGTGACAAGCCCGACGAATGTACAGCCGAATAGAAAGGCCGATAGCATGACGCTCCAGGCCGTCTGCGCCAGCACCGGCAGAATGATGCCGAATATCTGCAGTACGTATGCTGCAAACATGACTGAAACCGGCTTGAAGCGTGACATCATCGCCATCCAGAAAGGTGCGGACGGTGTAGCCGCAAGACCCACGACGACCCAGGAATAGCTGGCATACTGGCGTAGATTTTCAATATTATAGACGATATCGACCAGGAATGTCCCCGTGATGATGTAGCCCAGCCCTTCCAGTCCGTAGGCGAGGATGAGCCAGGGCATGAAGCCGCGCCAGATATTCGTATCCTCTGTCTTCTCCACCTTTTCCCCGTCCTGGATATGGATGTGGCGCCAGAGGAAGAGCGCGGCTGCCAAACACAATGCAGACAATGCCCCGAGCCCGATCCATGTCCCCTCCCATTGGAACCGGGCCTCCAACAATGGCACGAGCAGGCCGGATAGGGCAATGCCGATGCCGATGCCGCTGAATATGTAGCCCGACCAGCGTGTGAGCACGTTCTTTGCCAAATAGTCCATGATGATGCTCGAGGTCAAGACGAAGATGAACCCACTTGTCACCCCGGAGATGAAGCGCAACACAATCCACAGCTCATAGGAATGCGTCAGCCCCATCCCGATGATGGATGCGACATTCACCACAACGTTTCCTAATAAAAAACCCTTCTTCTGCTTGTAGATGAATCCCGCGCCCAACGCTCCTGCAAAATAGCCTATATAATTACTTGAGGCCAGCCATCCACCGGCCTGGAATGACAGATTCTCTCCCGTTCGCATGAATGGAAGCAGCGGCGTGAAGGCGAACCGGCTGATGCCCATTGCGACGACGAGTAATAAAATTCCCCCGAATAATGCCCCTGCGTGACGTCGATTCATATAACAAACCCCCTCGTTCACTAATCATAACATTCTGACAAAAGGAATTGGATAAAAATAGCGATTAGCAATCTAGTAGAGTTCCGTTAAAATGGAGAAGAGTAAGGGCAGGAAAGGGAAGAAGCAAATGTGGTATGAAATAGCTGTTTATATACATGTGTTGAGCGCGGTAGTGGCGATCGGTCCGTTGTTTGCCGTTTACCC
>JAZUQF010000114.1:0-3135 GCA_045605545.1 Lysinibacillus sp. | reverse complement strand
TAAGACCGCTTGGCCTCCGACTTAGGATGTTGATTTAACAACATCCTCGGCTTTTGCATGTGCGTCCAGACTTTTGTTTGGGAACGTTATTTTGCATTGAGATGAATAAAATTAGTAGCATTATTTTAATTTTAATTCAATATACTTTTGTTCTTGAGGTTTACGTTGATATAGACGAATGATTTCGTTATCTATCCATTTTAATTCACCCAAATAACTATATAATAATTCCCACCGTTGAATAGTTGTCGAAATAAGCCTCCTTACAACTTCATTTTGCATTTTATCCTCAACAATTAGGTATGCACTAAATTCATAAAGACCCAATACCACTTCAATTCGAGCTTTTAATTTTCGATTAGGACTCAATTTCGGCTTTTTGAAGGTTTTTTTATATTCATAGTTGTCGGCAATTACACCGTTATATGCATTAATAAATGGTTCAAGGTCATAGCCTTTTTCATCAGCTACACATTTCATACCTTTCATCAATAATTCAAGCGTTACTTTTTTCTTCTCGCTATCGGATAAAGTGAAAAATTCATTCACATCGTACGGAATTTGTACACGCAAGATTCCATCCAGTTCTATTCCTTTACATTGAAGTTGTAAATTAAGGGAACATTCAAACTGTATAGCATATATATCGTTAAAGCACAGTTTTTTTGGTAAATGATCCTCAAACAAGTGAACCACTGAATATGTTTGTGAGTGAAAATCATCGTATTTCACTTGTAGATGTTTAAGTGTCTCATTAAAAAACATAAACCCTTTAAATAGCATTGTTTATCTCCTAATTGAATTTATGTCCTAGATTATATCAATAAAAGACAGTTGGATATTCCCAAAGCATCGTTTGGGGAGATCCTGAACATAAGCAGCTAAAATTTAACGCCCTATTCAATTGAATAAGACGCTTGATCCCCTAAGTGTCATTTAGGAACGTTATACAGATTTATATATCATAATGCATAAATCTAACGCCCAAAGCAAAAATATTGATGTAACGGCTAATTGAATAGCAGTAAAAATATAATCATTTTTGTTTTCTGAATAGATCTTCTCCATTATTATTCTAACTATTTCAGATACAATAATAGAAGCAAATATAAGAATCGCTGCTTGTAAAGACCAAAGGGTATTTAAAGAATCACGATTGATGTTAATAAATCCACCGATAATTATTAAGAAAACAAAAGTAATTCTAATAATCCAATCAATTTTTTTATGTTTATCATTTACATAATCGTAGGAAAAGAATTTTTTCTTTTTGACCTTCAACCATTTACTCGTAAAGTTATTAATTAAAAATAGACAAATTCCATAAATAGATACCATTAAAATTAACCTTGCAAATAATTCTCCCTCTCCCACGAACAATCGCCACCTAACAAAGGATTCTTTTTCTCTTCCACATATCCAATTATTTCAAAATCACTTGCTCAATACAATACTTCAAAACAAGAGACTATTAATCCAAAACGCGTCTACAACAACGATAAGAGGGACACCAATTCATATGTGAATGGTGTCCCTAATTATGCTGCTATTCCGTGTCTTCTCCCTAACAGCCGGGCCCCTTTATGGAAAAGGCTGAACTTTTCCGGGAAGCCCTGTGCTACTTACTTTAATCGGAATTTGCCAAAACCATTTGCATCTTCGCCGATATATTCGATATTGCCACCTTGTGGGATATGGTCTTTCGCTACATCCGCGGTACGGAAGATGATGTTTGCACCTTCAGGGAACTCTGTAAATGTCCAGTTGTTGTCAGGTGTTACATTGATTGCGCCCTTTTCGATGATATAGTCGACGATTGCTTCACGGTTCTCATATGCGTAGACTGCCAGATTCGAGCTATCTTCCTTCACGAATTTCGCCCCGTACGAACCACCGACCCGGTAATTGTTCGTCACTACCAAAAACTCCCGCTCCAAGTCGATCGGCTTTCCATCATATTGGACATTCTTGATACGGTTCGCCTTTTCATCCACTACATTGCCGCGATTGTCGTATTTGGCGGGGGATGTGACGTCGATTTCATATGTGACCCCGTCCAGCACATCGAAATTATAGGAACGAGCCGCCGAATCGCTGATGTACTGCTCATCTTTAGAAGCCGGGTCGATTGTTGTAAATACGCCAGCCGCCATTTCCAGCCATTCGATGACCTCTGCACCCTTCACTTTCACTGTAGCGACCGTGTTGTCGAAGTGATAGATATCGGCCATGTTTTTGATTGCCAGCGGGCCGGCCTCAATATTTGTATAGTCCGCAGCATTGTCACGGGAGCCTGCCTTGAACGGAGCACCGGCAGACAGGATCGGCAGCTTTTCATCCTCCGTCCCTGCCACCTGCTTCTTGATGTAGGCCGTTTGGGCAGCCGTAATGATTTCAATGGAGGCCGTGTCCTGCACCAAGCCAAAATAGCTGTTGATCGGTGTCGCCGTTTCTCCAACCGGCTGGCGGATGTACTCGATCGTTCCTTCATGTGCTTCTTTTACGGCGGAAAGCACCTCTTGATCTGCCTGCACACCTTCAATCGAGCGGATTTCCCCTGTACCATCATTGACGACCCATTCACCGTCCACCAGCTCAAGGTCCAGATCGATCACCCCTAAATAGGCGCCGTATGCACCCGGCATGATGGTCGGTGTCCCATTAATCGTGCCCTTTTCGGAATCGACGTTCGACAGGTCTGCATAATCCCCCGGGAACGTGGCATGCGAGTGCCCCGTGATGACTGCATCGACCCCTTCGAGCGCAGTAATCTGGTAGCCTACATTTTCAATCCCCTTCACATAGGTGTCCGAGCCGATGCCCGAGTGGGACAGCACGACGATGACATCCGCTCCGGCCTCCTCCATCTGCGGGATGGTGGATGCCAACGCTTCAAGAGGAGCATCAACCGTCACCTTCCCCGTCAGATGGATGGCGTCCCACCCTAGAATCTGCTGGGGAACGATGCCCGTAATCCCTACATTGATGACATGTTTTTCGCCGTCTTCATCTACGACTTCCTGCTCCAGAATCGTATACGGCTTGAAGTAGTTTTCCCCTGTAGCGGCATCCCGTACATTGGCGTTTACCCAGGCGAACGCTGCATCATCCATTACCTCGTCCAGGAAATCCAGG
>JAZUQF010000113.1:0-2510 GCA_045605545.1 Lysinibacillus sp. | reverse complement strand
ACTCCATCCGCAAAATACAGTGATTGATTTCATCACTTCTGCTCATTCCTTTACTTAAGATTTTATAGTATTATTATTACTATTATGAATATCCGTTTTTTTCTAAATCAGGAGGTGCCTCCGAAATGGACATAAATGTGTTCCAGCAATGGTTGAAGGAGTTTAGTGAAGAAAATGGCCGGTCGCAGGCCAATATTTTCATGAGCATTGGCCTATTGGCCGAAGAGACGGGAACTGTGGCGTCAGCCATCAAGGGGCTGGAGTCGCCGGAAGACTGGCTAGGCATAAACAGCATGGCCCAGAAAGAAAACAAGCAGCTGCTGATGGAGGGGCTCGGTGAAATGCTTGAGAACATATCCTCCATCGCCAGCCACTATGACATCGATTTAAACGAGGTCCTACTTAAACATCAGAAGAAATTAACTGCCATTCACACGACAATGAACAACTAGCAGGAAGAATACGCACTACCTCCGTTACACCTATTCGTTGTTCCTCGAAAGGAAGAAGTGCTGCTCGTCTCTTGTTTGGAGCGCAAGAACGACACCAATCAACAGGAAATTCGACAGCAGCGAGCTTCCCCCATAGCTTAAGAAAGGCAACGTTACGCCGGTCACAGGCAAAAGTCCCATTGTCATGCCGATATTCTGAAAAATTTGGAATGTCAGCAACCCGACGATTCCTGCTCCCGCCATATAGGCAAAAGACGTGCCTGCCTTCATCACTAGGACGACAAGGCGGTAAAGCAACAGAAAATAGAGTAAGATGACAAGCGCGCCACCGATGAATCCTGTTTCCTCTGCAATCGTGGAGAAGATGAAGTCCGTATGTTTTTCCGGTACATATACGTCATTCCCTTGGTAGCCCTTTCCTGTAATCTCGCCGGAGCCGATTGCGAGCATCCCCTGCCTCGTCTGATAGGAGGAATCCCCGTACTCAAACGGCTGCAGCCACCCGTTAATGCGCGACACCTGATGCGGGGAGAGCCGTTCCAACACCTGTTCCTGATAAAAGCCATGAAACTGAAAATACACAATGATGATGCCGAGCACCAATGTAATCGGTACAGCCGCCACTGCCATGAGGATTTTTTTACTGATGGACGAAAAGAACAGCATGGGGACGAGCAGAGCTCCATACAGGAGAATCATGCCGGTATCCGGCTGCTGGTATACAATGAGCATCGGTGGGACCGCAACAAAGGCGACTTTGCACAGCATCCAGCAATCACTGCGGAATGTCGGCTCCTCCGTCATCGCATGATGCTTTTCCATGACTCTTGCCACGACGAGTACAAAGGCGACCTTCATGAACTCCGATGGCTGGATGGAGCCGAGGTATTTGATCTGGTACCATGACTTTGCCTCATTGACCGGGCGCGCAATGCTTTCCGGCGCGAAAATGAGCCCTAGCAACAGCAAGACGACGACCACATATACATACCACGCCACGTGCTTCAGACGGTCTGCATCCAGCATGGCCACCCCGAACATCAGGCCAAAGCCAAGCAGATAGAAGACCACCTGCTTCACCACAAAGGAGCCCGTATACACCGGGAAGGCCTCCGTACTCGAGTGGATGAACAGGCTGCTCGTCAGACCGAGCAATGCTATGTATGAAACAACCTGCCAATCAATGTGCTTTTCTATCCCAAGCTTCGCCCTCCTTTGATTTCCTACCCTACCTTATGTACCTCCATTGATAAAAACGACAAGGTATGCAAATTAATTCAGAGATGGATTATCAGGATGGAAAATGCCTGGGGACAAGCTTCCTCATGTCTCGTCACGCCTGTATTTGTTGCCCCCGGGCAAATTTTTGACAGTCTTCCATGCACGGATGGCGTCTTCCCTCGTTCTGGATGAACCGGTTGTACTCGAACTGCGGCGCAAGCTTTTTCTTTTGATAGGACGGATTCTTCTTCCGCTCCTCTTCCGACTGTCATGCATCCGGTATGTACTGCCTGCATTTTCCCTGAAGAACTTTTGGATATACGTCGAGAAACGGAAGCTCGGGATGACGGATGTAAAGAACGCTCTGACCTGCTAGCTGCGGCGGTGGTCCTCCGATATGACCGTATCCAGACTGAGTTCTGTATTCATTTGGCCTTTTCTCGCAGGCTGTCGCTTGCGGGTCGTCGGCTTCGGCCTTTCCCCTGTCTCCAGAAATACGGCAATCCGCTCTGTAATGTCATGCTTGGACCCTGCAGTGCTCAGCCCATTGTCCAGACAGAATGCCGGCCTCATGCTTCACGTCTCCCTTAAACAATTACCGAAAATAATTTACTGAATGAGATGAACGAACACTTTAATGGTTTCCATATTATTGAATAAATATTTCCGACGTTCCTAGTGATACGACTCAGCAAGTGCGACGCGGGAAATCTCCCAATCCCCCTCACCTTCGACTGCAGTTATTGTCACTTCTGTAGACCAGGAGTTCAGTGCGTTCGAGCTTATGTGGTTCTGCTCTATATCGACCTCATAGGACACTTTGATGCGCCCATCCGT
>JAZUQF010000112.1:0-1953 GCA_045605545.1 Lysinibacillus sp. | reverse complement strand
CTTTCCAACTTATGAACCCTACAAACGTTCTATAAAGTTCCGAGAAGTGATTCGAACTCTATAACTCTATTGTATGATGTTCCCACATAAAATGAAAAGGAAAAACACTATTTCAAGTAAATATTTTGAATAACGGAATTGCATTGTACTACATCCAGGAATCCAAAGGCAATTTTTTCAACTTTTATTGAGAGTTAAATTGAATGGAAAGTGCAAAGCAACTGATGCCTGAATCGTTAAAAAGAAAAAGATGCTACAAATTCCTCCCTTTGCAACATCTTTACAGACCTATCTAGTTTACCATGCGTTGCGCTTCCTGCAGCTGGTAGGCACGTACTTTACGAGGCAGGAAACGGCGGATTTCATCTTCGTTATACCCTACCTGGAGACGTTTTTCATCCAGGATAATCGGGCGGCGAAGTAATCCAGGATGTTCCTGGATCAACTCATATAAGTGTTGCAATGTCAATGTTTCCACATCAACATTCAGTTTTTGGAATACTTTAGAGCGTGTCGAAATGATTTCCTCCGTCCCGTCTTCCGTCATACGAAGGATTTCCTTGATTTCGCTGATTGTTAAAGGCTCCGAGAAAATATTACGTTCTTTATATGGAATATCATGCTCTTCCAGCCAGGCTTTGGCTTTCCGACATGATGTACAGCTTGGTGAAGTAAATAATGTGACTTGCATGACTACACTTCCTTCCTGATTTATAGTCAATCTATTAATGTCTTATCACTTTAGAATTAATTTAATGTAGTATAACTTACTTCATTATACAACAATATTGGTTATTTGGATATAGGATGCCCATAAAATCAGCTTCTTTCCCACTAATAGTTATCCCCTTTTTTTCTCGAAAAATCAAGATTTACATAGAATCAATAATAACTTATATAATTCATTACCCCCTAGTCCTTTCAGCAAACCAATAACAGGTATGTTCTTATTCTCATTTGCCTAAAACAATTGAGAATTTTTGTCCACCCTTATCATTACAGTGTTTTCTGAGCAAGAAAGCCTGTTGCTTCAGCGGTGGGAGTGTCCGATGATACGTCTGGAAAAGGGTCTATTTCTTACCTCCAAGTATGTTCTTTCCCTATATAATGTATACTGTTAAAAAAGTAATTGCTTTTTAGCAGGCGCATATAATATAATTTCACAAATGAAATGTATAAGCGATGACGAAGAATAGTACGCTTGCATGCCTTTTTCAGAGAGTCTGTGGCTGGTGGGAACAGATGAAGCGGCAGGTGGAATGGACTTCCGAGCTGGCTTGGGGAATTTTAGTATCCTGGCCCGTCTCCTTCACGTTACGAAGAAGAGTGGCCTGTAATGGGCAAGCTGGGTGGTACCGCGGATTCAAACATCATTCGTCCCTTTTTTAGGGAGGCATGATGTTTTTTTTATGCTTAAAGGAGGAATTTTTCATGACAACCATCTTTTCAGGCGTCCAGCCGACAGGAACAATTACATTAGGGAACTACATCGGGGCAATCAAGCAATTCCCTGCCTTGCAGGACGAAGGGCAGGCCATCTACTGCATCGTAGACCAGCATGCCATTACCGTACCGCAGAATCGTCTCGAGCTGCGGAAAAACATCCGAAGCCTGGCTGCCATGTATATCGCCGTGGGAATCGACCCCCAAAAATCGATTCTGTTCATCCAATCTGAGGTCCCTGCCCATGCACAGGCCGGCTGGATTCTACAGTGTGTCGCATCAATCGGGGAACTCGAGCGGATGACACAGTTCAAGGACAAATCAGCCGGCAAGGAGTCTGTATCTGCAGCGCTTCTTACGTATCCACCGCTGATGGCCGCAGACATCCTTCTATATAATACGGATATCGTACCGGTCGGAGATGACCAGAAGCAGCATATCGAGCTGACGCGCGACCTTGCCGAGCGCTTCAATAAACGCTACAACGACGTGCTCACAATCCCCGACATC
>JAZUQF010000111.1:0-3308 GCA_045605545.1 Lysinibacillus sp. | reverse complement strand
GATAGATGAAGGTCCTTCACAAGCGTGTCAGCAAGCTTTTCCTGCCCCGGGCTTTGGAACAGGTTGCTGATATGCCAAAGCTTTTCGCTTTGCTCCTGGATGGCCTTGACGAGCACCGGATGTGCATGGCCCAGCGCACACACCGCAATACCGCTCGTAAAGTCCAGATAGCGTTTGCCATCCGCATCGAACACTTCCGTTCCTTTCCCCTCTACAATAGCAATCGGTCTTCTCGCATAGTTTTGAAATAATGCACCCATCTTCCTCTTCACTTACCCTTCTTTTTTGATTATCGTACCCTGCAACGCATCATTCACAATCTGTACAGTCGGAATCCCCGCATGCAGACAGGCGACCGCCCCCTGCACCTTCGGAATCATCCCTCCGTAAATGTGTCCTTCCTCTATCCATCCGGCAATATCCGCTTCCGTCACCTGCGCCTGGTATTCATCATGGATGCGGATGCCTGCCACATCCGTCACCAGCAGCAGGCTTTCTGCATGCACCGCGAGAGCTATTTCGCTTGCTACCGTATCGCCATTGATGTTCAGTGCCTGCCCGCCCTCTGCAAATCCTATGCAGGCCACTACCGGGACGATGCCACAGCTAGTCAATGAATCGATGAGCTGTGTATTCACTTTTTCAACTTCTCCGACGTAGCCATATACATCCCGGTCCAAATATGTACTTTTCAGCAGTTCTCCATCAAAACCGTTCAATCCGACGGCCGTAATGCCGGCTGCATTCAACTGATAAACCAGCGCCGGGTTCACTTTCCCTATTAAGGTGGACTGTACAATATCTATCATTTCCTCACTAGTGACACGCAACCCATTTACAGTGTGCGATTCGATTTCTGCCTTTTTCAGCTCGCGGTTGATGGCCGGTCCGCCGCCATGCGTGATGATTAGTTCATACCCCTCATCCTGGAGCGCCTTGAAATTACGAAAGAAGGCTTCATTCAAGCCTTCCAACGTACTACCTCCAAGTTTGACCACCATTTTACGAGCGGTATGATGCATTGATTTGGACATAGTCATATGTTAAATCACACCCCCATGCTAAACCGTGTCCTTCTCCTACTCCAAGTGACACATGAATCTTTACTTCCTGCTGTTTCAGGATATCAATCAGCTGCTCCTCCGAGAATGGAATCGGCTCCCCGTTTTCCACCATCACGGCACCGCCGATATCGATTGTAATTAAATCAGGATCCACCTTTGCACCGCTGTATCCCACTGCAGCGATGATGCGGCCCCAGTTGGCGTCATTGCCGAATACAGCCGTCTTGACAAGCGGCGAGCCCACCACTGTCTTGGCGATTTTACGTGCTTCCTCGTCCGAAGCCGCTCCATCCACCTCTACCTCAATCAGCTTCGTCGCTCCTTCACCATCGCGTGCGATGGACTTGGCCAGGTCCTCAGCTACAAGGCGCAATGCCGTATAGAAGTTTTCCCAATCCGGGTGCATTGGCGATAGCGGTTCATTTCCCGCCAGTCCATTCGCCATCACTACTACCATATCGTTTGTGGATGTATCACCGTCCACTGTAATGGCGTTGAACGTCTGGTTTGTGATGCCGGATAAAGCCTTCTGCAGTTCAGCAGATTCGATATTGGCATCGGTCGTAATGAACCCAAGCATCGTCGCCATATTCGGCTCGATCATGCCCGACCCCTTCGCCGTGCCCGATACGACGACTTCCTTGCCATCGATGACTGTTGCATATGCCGTATTCTTCATCACTGTGTCCGTTGTCAAAATGGCCTGTGCGAAATCGACGGCACCTTCCACATCATCAGTAGGTACAAGCATATCCACCCCCTGCTTCACCGGCTCCAAGTCCATGATTTCACCGATGACGCCTGTTGATGCGACACCTACCAGATACGGCTCGATTCCTAGCTTTGCCGCAGCGAGCGCCTGCATTTCATAGGCATCCGCAAGGCCCTGCTTCCCCGTACAGGCATTGGCATTCCCCGAGTTCACAATCAGCGCCTGCATTTTCTGCGAATTATAGACGACCTCCTTCGTCACCTTCAACGGTGCCGCCTGGACGGCATTCGTCGTGAAGACACCTGCTACGGAAGCCGGCACCTCGCTTACTAATATGGCCAGATCCTTCTTTTCCTGCTTGATGCCGCAATGCACCCCTGCAGCTGTAAAACCCTTTGGTGAAACAATATGCTTGCTTGATATTTTTTTCATGTAGATTGTTTCCATAATGCTCCTCCTTAGATGAATAGCGGCACAACCTGCAGTCCGGTTGTTTGCGGCAGATTCATTTGTACATTCATATTCTGGATTGCCTGGCCTGCTGCGCCCTTCACCAGATTGTCAATGACGCCTACAATCGTGGCGCGCCCGGTGCGTTCATCCAGCTTTGCAAAAACATCACAGTAGTTCGAGCCCTTCACACGGTTCGTACCGATTGACGACGCCTCCTCAATCACCCGGACAAACGGGTGGTCTTGATAGGCCGTCTTCAGACAGTCGGTAAGGTGTGCCTGTGTAATCCCCGGCATCACCTGCGCATAGGAAGTTGCCAGGATGCCACGTGTCATGGGTACAAGATGGGTGTTGAAGGAAATTTTCGTTTCCACTCCTGCAAACATGCGGATGGCCTGCTCGATTTCAGGAATATGCTGATGCTCATTGATTTTGTAAATGGAAAACGACTCGTTCGCTTCGCTGTAGTGGGTCGTCTGGGAAGGCTTGTTGCCTGCTCCCGATATGCCGCTTTTTGCATCGATGACAAGAAAGCCTGGATCGATGCACCCCTCCTTGATTAATGGAAGAAGCGATAAGAGAACGGCTGTCGGATAGCAGCCGGGATTCGCAATCAATGCCGCATCTTTAATCGCTCCTTCATTCCATTCCGTCAGACCATATACGCTCGCCTCCACCACTTCCTGCTGTGCCGGCGTCTTTTTATACCATTTTTCATAGAGTGCCGGGTCCTTCAGCCGGAAGTCGCCGGACAGGTCGATCAGCTTGGGGCCACGATTCACCAGTGGCGGAAAAAGGCCGCTCGAAACCCCGGAAGGCGTGCTGGCAAATACAATATCAAAGCTGCTCAGCACATCATAGTCGATCTTTTGCAAGGGCTGATCATATATATTCCCTAGATGAGGAAACTTTGCTGAAAATGCCGTCCCTTCCTCGGATGATGTAAACAGTTCCACTTTCTCTACTTCTTTATGATTATATAAAAACCGGACTAATTCCAAGCCGCCATAGCCGGTGGCACCGATGATTCCAACTTTCATGTTCTTCCTCCCACTATTCAAAAAAGGCATACCTTTTTT
>JAZUQF010000110.1:0-2732 GCA_045605545.1 Lysinibacillus sp. | reverse complement strand
GAAATGGTGGCGAACTTCCGCAATCAGGTCCGCGAGTATATCGTCCCGCTTGTATCGAAGCTGTACGAAAGACAGGCAAAGCGGATTGGAGTGGAGGAATTCAAGTTCTACGATGAGGGCCTCGCATTCCTTTCCGGCAATGCTAAGCCGAAGGGCGATGCCGACTGGATCGTCGCAAACGGCAAGAAGATGTATGAGGAGCTGTCGCCGGAGACGGCTGAATTCTTCAATTACATGATGGACCGGGAGCTGATGGACCTTGTCGCGAAGAAAGGGAAGGAGTCGGGTGGCTACTGCACATTCATCGAAAACTACGATTCACCGTTCATCTTCTCCAACTTCAACGGCACATCGGGTGACATCGATGTACTCACGCACGAAGCGGGCCACGCCTACCAGGTGTATGCATCCCGCAACATCGGCATCCCGGAATATCTATGGCCGACCTACGAGTCAGCCGAAATCCATTCCATGAGCATGGAATTCTTCACGTGGCCTTGGATGGAGCTGTTCTTTGAGGAGGATACGGATAAATATAAATTCGACCACTTGAGCGGCGGACTGACATTCCTTCCTTACGGTGTGGCAGTCGACGAGTTCCAGCATGTCGTATACGAAAATCCGGAAATGACGCCGGCAGAGCGTAGGCAGGCGTGGAAGGACATCGAAGCGAAGTATTTGCCTCACCGTGACTATGATGGCCATGAATATCTGGAATCAGGCGGCTTCTGGCAGCGCCAGGGGCATATTTATGGAAGTCCATTCTATTATATCGACTATACGTTGGCACAAATCTGTGCATTCCAGTTCTGGAAGCGCTCGCGTGAGGATTTCAATGCCGCCTGGAAGGATTACATCCATCTGTGCAGCCTGGGAGGTTCACAGGCATTCACAGGCCTGGTCAGGGAAGCGGGGCTGATTTCACCGTTCGAGGAAGGCTGTGTCGAGTCGGTGATTGGTGTGATTGAGGACTATCTGAACAGCATCGACGATACAAAATTATAATGGAGGGGCCGCCTTATGGGAATTTCCTGTAGGCGGCCCTTTTTTGAGGTGAAGATTATATCGGGCCAAAGCATATCGGCTGCAGGTAAAAAAGGATTCCTTATTTTTGGCGCCTTTTTGTGTAAATAAACGTATAAAGATTTATAATGAAGAAGGAAAAGATAGAAAAAGGAAGTGGTAGTAATTGACGAAGAAATTATGGTTTCAGGTAGGAATAGGAACGCTCATAGGCCTTCTTATCATAAAATATTTCATCGAAATCAAAGGAATCTTTAATCCGCTCATCATCATTTTAAGAACCATCTTCATCCCCTTGTTATTAGGGGGGGTTCTGTACTATGTAACGGAGCCGCTTCAACGCCTGCTGGAAAAACGGGGGCTGCCTAGATGGGGCAGCGTCGCGACGATTCTCGTCCTGCTGGTGGGAGTAGTATCCGGACTTTTATTGATGGTCGGCAATCCGATTGCAAGCCAGGTCAATAAGCTGGTGGATAATGCGCCGACCATAGCGGCGAACATACAGGAGACCGCCGACTATGTCATGGACAACAGTGACCGCCTGCCTCCTCAGCTGGAAGACCTCGTGGATTCCGTCTCCAATTCCATCCAGGATATCGCTGTAAAGGGGAGCACTTGGATTGTCACCTTCATCAGCGGTGCCGTTTCTGCTACGTTCACCCTGATACTGGTACCATTCTTCTTCCTGTTCATGTTGAAGGACCATGAAAAATTCGCCCCGAATATCTATGGCATATTCTCCGGTGAACGCCGGACGTGGGTCAAGGAGACGCTCGAGGACATCGACGGCGTGCTGCGCAGCTATGTACAGGGGCAGGTACTGATCAGCTCCCTGCTCGCCTTGATGATGTACATCGGCTACTTGATTATCGGGCTGGAGTATGCGCTTCTGCTGTCGATTTTCGCCTTCTTCATGAACATGATTCCATTTATTGGTCCGTGGGTGTCGTTGGTGCCGGCCGTCGTCGTGGCGCTTGTCCAGGACCCGGTACTAGTCTTCTGGGTTGCGGTCATTACTTTGGCGGCCCAGCAGATTGAGAGCAACCTGATTACGCCGAACATCATGGGGAAATCGCTCGACATCCATCCGCTGACGGTCATCTCCATCGTATTGGCGGCCGGAAACATCGGCGGCTTCATCGGCATCCTGATCGCCATACCGACCTATGCCGTCATAAAGGTACTGGTGGTCAACATTTATGAAGAGCGAAGGAAGATTAAAGAGGCTGCCACCAAAACGGTGTAAGGGAAAGGAGCATGTTTCACGACATGCTTCTTTTTTTATGGAACGAGCATGAAGGCCCCTGACAGAATGATAGGGAAGGATGCATCTATAGCGACATTCTCGCTGCAAGCCATCTGCAATGATATGTAGCTGTACAAGTCCGGCCCTAAAGCGATGCACCTATGTTATACTAGTTGCGACAAGAATTTTAAAGGAGCGTTTTATGCTGACATTTGAACAAAAGCAGGCAATCATCGAGGAGTTTCCACAGCTGACAAAGAAAGAGATTTCACTGAAGCGTGTAAATTACCATTTTGAAGAAAGCCTTTATGAGAAGACGATTGTGGTGGAAAAGCTGCACCCGAACGGTAATGGTTTTGTATTCGTCGGGGACCTGCTGAAATATGAAAAGGAAGCAACCGACAAGGGGCTAGTGAATATCCGTGATTATTCGCCGGAAGCGCTAAGGGAAATCATTGCTGAT
>JAZUQF010000109.1:0-4741 GCA_045605545.1 Lysinibacillus sp. | reverse complement strand
GCAACGGGCGGGGGCTATGCACAAGTATTGCCGATGGAGGACATCAACCTGCATTTCACGGGAGACCTTCATGCAATTACGACGGCGAATAATGCACTTGCTGCAATCATCGACAACCATATCCATCAGGGAAATGCCCTCAACATTGATCCTCGGCGTATTTTGTGGAAACGGGTCATGGATTTGAATGACCGTGCGCTGCGGAAGATTGTCATCGGCCTTGGAGGACTTGTGCAAGGCGTGCCGAGGGAAGATGGATTTGATATTACGGTCGCTTCTGAAATCATGGCTATATTCTGCCTGGCGACAAGCTTGGAGGATTTGAAGGCGCGGCTTGCGAACATCGTCATTGGCTATACATATGACCGTGAACCTGTTTTCGTAAGGCAATTGGGCGTCGAGGGCGCATTGACACTGCTCTTGAAAGAGGCGTTCAAGCCGAATCTTGTACAGACGATTGAAGGGACGCCCGCGCTGATCCATGGCGGTCCTTTTGCCAATATTGCACATGGATGCAATTCGATCATCGCCACGCAGACTGCACGTAAGCTGGCGGACATCGTCGTAACGGAGGCCGGATTCGGTGCCGATCTTGGGGCGGAGAAATTCATGAATATCAAGGCGCGTCTAGGAGGATTCCGACCTGATGCAATCGTCATCGTGGCGACGATTCGTGCCTTGAAGATGCATGGCGGTGTACCGAAGGATAAACTTTCGGCCGAAAATACCTTGGCAGTGGAGGCGGGCATCCGTAATCTGGCGAAGCATGTGGATACTGTTCGTGCTTTCGGCGTGGAGCCGGTCGTGGCAGTGAACCGCTTCGTTACGGATACGGAGGAAGAGCTGAAAGCCGTGGTCGAATGGGCAAAAAGTGCAGGTATCCGCATCGCCCGGACGAACGTATGGGAAGAGGGCGGAAAAGGCGGTATCATGCTTGCCGAGCAGCTGCTGGAAGTGCTGAAGAAGCCGAACAACTTCCAGCAGCTATATGAACTGGAGCAATCGGTTGAGGAAAAAGTGGAAGCCATCGTCCGGCATGTATATGGGGGAGCTGGCGTCCAATTTACCGATGCTGCGAAGAAACAGATTGCACAGATGAAGAAATTCGGCTGGGACGCACTGCCGATCTGCATGGCGAAAACGCAGTATTCCTTATCCGACCAGCCAGGTCTCATCGGCCGTCCGGAAGGGTTTACGATTACTGTGCGTGAAGTCATTCCAAAGCTAGGAGCAGGATTCCTCGTCTGTCTGACAGGGGATATCATGACGATGCCGGGATTGCCGAAGCAGCCGGCTGCCTTACGCATGGATGTGGATGAAGAGGGAAATGCAATCGGATTATTTTAAGGTATGAAAGCGGGGGTGTCCCTCCGCTTTTTTATTTTGCCATTCTATTTATTATCCGAAAAGAAAGCTGAAAAAATGAAAATGTAACCAAGTTGGGGGTTGATTGGTGATTTTTCCGTTTACCATTCGGGATTAACGGATAAACAAACTCTATAGCAAGTAAAGGAGTGAATGGAATGGACAAAAACCAAAATCATAAGACTAATAGAGAAAATGAGGATACGCTGACAAATAGGCAGGGTCATCCCATCACAAACAATCAGAACGTGCGTACGGTGGGGAATCGTGGTCCTACTACATTAGAAAACTATAATTTCCTTGAGAAAATCAGTCACTTCGACCGGGAACGTATACCGGAACGTGTCGTACATGCCCGTGGTGCCGGGGCGCACGGCTACTTTGAAAGCTATGGGATGGTGGGCGACGAGCCGATTAGCAAATATACGCGTGCCAAGCTATTCCAAGAAAAAGGAAAGCGTACACCGGTCTTTGTCCGATTTTCATCGGTCATCCACGGCGGCCATTCACCTGAAACATTACGCGATCCCCGAGGCTTCGCGGTCAAGTTCTATACGGAAGAAGGCAACTGGGACCTTGTAGGGAACAACCTTAAAATCTTCTTCATCCGTGATGCGATAAAATTCCCGGATATGATTCATGCCTTCAAGCCAGACCCGGTGACAAACCGCCAGGATGCAGAGCGATTCTTCGACTTCTGTGCATCATCTCCGGAGACATTCCATATGGTCACATTCGTCTATTCGCCATGGGGCATCCCGGCAAACTACCGTATGATGCAGGGCTCCGGTGTCAATACGTACAAATGGGTGAATGAAGCGGGCGAGGCAGTCCTTGTCAAATACCACTGGGAGCCGGTGCAAGGCATTAAAAACCTGACGCAGAAAGAGGCGGAGGAGATTCAGGCCAAAAACTTCAACCATGCGACGCAGGATTTATACGAAGCGATTGAAAGGGGAGATTATCCGGAGTGGGAGCTGTATGTGCAGATCATGAGCGATGATGAGCATCCGGAGCTTGATTTCGATCCATTGGATGATACGAAGCTTTGGCCGCCGGAGCAGTTCCCATGGAAGAAGGTCGGCAAAATGGTGCTGAACAAAAACCCAGAGGACTATTTCGCAGAAGTGGAGCAGGCAGCATTCGGCACAGGGGTGCTGGTGGACGGGCTTGATTTCTCGGATGACAAGATGCTGCAAGGGCGTACATTCAGCTACTCGGATACACAGCGCCATCGTGTGGGGCCGAACTATCTGCAGCTCCCTATCAATGCACCGAAGAAGCGTGTGGCGACGAATCAGCGGGGCGGCCAGATGGCGTACCACGTTGATAAGGGGCCAAACCAGGATCCACATATCAACTACGAGCCGTCCATCCTGGGAGGACTCAAGGAAGCGGAACCGGCAGGCAAGGAATACACGCCTGAAATTAAAGGCAAGCTTGTCCGCGAATCAATCGACCGCCAGAACAACTTCAAGCAGGCTGGCGAGACATACCGGGCATTCGAGCAATGGGAGAAGGACGATCTTATTCTCAATTTGGTGACAGACCTGTCCAAGTGCGATGTAAGAATCCAGGAAAAGATGATTTCCTATGCAGAGCAGGCTGATGAGGAGTATGGCCGACGTCTACGTGAAGGCCTGAAGAATGCCAAATCCTCGGAGTCCGGGCCGCTTGGCAATGCGAAGAACGACGAGGCCGTCCAGGAAGCTGTCGATAAAGGCCATGACGCAGACCCATATTGATTCTTTCAGGCTTCCTTCGTTGGAAGTAGTTTTATAATATAAATGGAGAAAAGTGCGCCGGATGATACGGCGCACTTTTTCTTATGTTTGCATCATGAGTGCAATGGTGTGGGCTTCCGTACGGTTGTACATCCTGCAGTCCATCAAACAAGCCCGGGCGTCATCATTAATCTGCTTCCTGTTTTTCATCTGACATCCTGCCTCCCTGGTTGGGAAAATATACTTGCCATAGTATAATGAAACAATCTAAGGGTGCTGCCAGTAAATAATCGGGAGACTACGGAAAGAAGGTATTGTGAGAATGGATAATGTAGAAAAATGCACGAGTTTGGTGAGGGAAATATACGACAATATGGATGCGAGCCATGATTTTCAGCACATTGAGCGGGTATATAAAAATGCAGAAACAATCCTGCAGTCGGAGCCGGGGGCCAACAGTGAAATCGTCAGGCTGGCCGTGCTGCTGCATGACGTGAGCGATGCGAAATACACGGAGACGAAAGAGGCGGAGGAACGTATTTTAGCCGCGCTTGATTTGACGGAAGAAGAGCGCAGCCTCATCCGGGAAATCATCGCCTCTGTTTCTTTCAATGGAGGGAATGAGCTCGAAGCAAGGACGATTGAAGCGAAAATCGTGCGTGATGCAGACCGGCTTGATGCGATTGGTGCTGTAGGCATCGCCCGGACGTTTGCCTACGGGGGAGCCAAGGGGCGCAAGCTGTATGATGATGCAGAAGAGGCCCGCTCCGAGATGTCTGTTGAGGAATACCGCACGAAATCGACTGCATCGGTTACGCATTTCTATGAGAAGCTTCTACTGTTGAAAGACCTGATGGTGACGGAAAAGGGAAGACAAATGGCTGAAGAACGCCATGAATTTATGGTATCCTTTTTAAGACAGCTTAAAAATGAAAGAGACGGGATTGTATGAGCCATTTAATTGTAAATAATCTAACGAAGACAGTCGGAGACAAGACACTGTTTCAAAATATCGAGTTTACCATCAATGAAGGGGAACGTGCGGGGCTGATTGGCATCAACGGTACGGGAAAATCGACACTGTTATCGATTCTTGCCGGCGTACAGGATGCGGATTCCATCACGCTGGACCACCCGAATAAATACCGGATTGCCTACCTCGAGCAGGACCCTGCTTTTCCGGCAGGGATGACGGTGCTGCAGGCGGTGTTCAGCGGGGACTCGCCGACGCTTCAGTTGAACCGTGAATATGAGGAGGCAGTGGCGGCGCTCGCTCGGAATCCGGAGTCTGAACAGCTTCAGAACGCATTGTTTGCCCTGCAACAGAAGATGGACAGTGAAAATGCATGGGATGTCAATGCGCTTGCCAAGCAAGCCTTGACGAAGCTGGGCATTGATATGTTCGACAGGGTAGTAACTGAATTGTCAGGCGGCCAGCAAAAGCGGGTGGCGCTGGCAAAGGTGCTGATTGAGCCTGCCGACCTGTACTTGCTGGACGAGCCGACCAACCATCTGGATGTCGAATCGACGGAGTGGCTACAGGAGATGGTATCGCGCCTGAAGGGGGCGGTCATCTTCATCACCCATGACCGTTATTTCCTCGATGAGATGGCGACACATATCTACGAGCTGGCCGACCAGACGCTCTATCG
>JAZUQF010000108.1:0-9072 GCA_045605545.1 Lysinibacillus sp. | reverse complement strand
ACATCCACCGGCACATTGAATCCGCTGAAGCAACTGCAGGCATTATGTGATGCCTATGACGTGAAATTGTGTGTCGACTGCATCAGCTCCTTCGGGTCGTTGCCATTTTCATTGGAGAACGTCTTATGTGCCACGGCCGTTAGCGGAAAGGCGATCGGTGCACTCGGTGGGCTGGCTTTTCTTCTTTACAATGAGAACCCCGAGGCAAATGAGGCTCTCCCTTGCTATGTGAACCTAGCCTCCTACCATGAGGCAATGCCATTTACTGTTCCGGTCTATTTGCTGGAAAATATGCGGCAGGCGCTTGCCGAATACCCTTCGCGCTACCATTTGCTGGAGGAGCGGTTGGAACGGATGCTTGCCTCATCCCTTTATGAGCGCTACGGCCTGCAAACGGTACATTACCCAATCATTGTGACATTTTCGGGAATGCAGCATTTTTCTACGTGCGCCAGGCTGAACGATTTCCAAATGCATGGGGAGAGTGGATACTTGAAAGGGAGGGGTCTTGTGCAGATTAGTACGATTCAACCTACATTCGATGAAGATTTCCCGGCACTGGCGCGATTGTTTGACTGCTATTTAAAGGGAACAGACTAGGAGGAAACCACATGTCAGACATACAAAATACAAGCCTCATTCTGGAGGGAGGGACATTCCGGACGCTCTTTACCGCGGGGGTGCTTGATGTATTCATTGACGAAAAAATCGAGCTGCCCTATATCGTTGCCATATCGGCGGGCGCCATCAATGCCTGCTCATACGTAGCCGGCCAAAAGGAACGGACATTGCGTATTCTTTCTACATACCGACACGACAAACGCTATATGGGCATCGGCAACTTTCTGAAGGAGCGCAGCTATTTCGGGTTGGACTTTGCCTATAATGTGCTGCCGAACGAAATAGACCTGTTTGATTGGGAAAAGTACCGGAATTTCGGCGGCCGTCTGGAGTTCGGCGTGACCAACGCCCATACCGGAGAAGTGGAATATATGAACGCACTCGAGATGGACACACGCTGTACGATGCTGCAGGCGACTTGTGCGCTGCCTGTATTGTTCCCTGAAATTAAGGTGAACGGAGTCCCGTATTACGATGGCGGACTGTCCGACCCGCTTCCGGTGAAGCAGGCGGAGAAACGAGGGTATGACAAACATATCTTCGTCCTGACACGTCCACAAGGCTATCGCAAGGAGATGGACGGCAAAAGCAAATGGGTCATGAAGCTATTCGCCCGCAAATACCCGAAGCTTGCACTGGCCATGGCGAGCCGTGCTGAGCGCTACAACGAGACGCTTGCCTACATTGAGTCGCTTGAAAAAGAGGGACGGGCTTTTATTTTTAGGCCGGACTATGCGCTGAACAGCTTTGAAAAGCACATCCCGACGATGCACAGTAATTACAAAATGGGCTATGAGCAGGCGCAGAACCGGATGGACGAATTGAAGGCGTTTCTTCACCAAAAAACGCTTAGCCATTCGTGATTGATATAAACAATGAATTTTGACCTCAGCCAGCTACCAGAAACAGTTGAAAAGGTTTTAAAAGCACAAAGGCATATTACGCTTTTGTGCTTTCTATATTTTCAAGTAAGAGCTTTAGACCTTCATATCAATCCTTCACAAAGAAATGCCACCCGTCACTCTGCTGTTCTTTCACAATCAGCCCTTCCATTTCTGCATATCGTGTATAACTAATAATCTCGGAAATGATGATTGGGAATTCCTTTTCCGTCCGTTCTCCATATATTGCGAACGCTATGGATAGGGCTGTGTCATGGCCATCCGCCACTTTTTCCACGATCCGTTGCAGCTGGAAGTCAATCCGGTCCAGGTTGCGCTGTACAATCTCATGTAGATTATCAAATGGCTGCTGATGGCCGGCGAATACCATGCTTGCATCATAGTGCAGGCACGTTTCCAATGAGTGCTTATACTGCATGACGGAAGGGAGGAGCCGGCCTTCCTCGTCATGGTCGATGAGCGCACTTGTTGTACCGGTGAAAAGCACGAGGTCTCCTGCAAACAGCCATCTCGTTTCTGAATCATATAACAGAATGGAATCCAGCGAGTGGCCGGGGACTTCCTTCACCTCGAACCCTTCCACTATATCACCGTCGTTAAGCGGTATGATTTCGGCATTGATTCGTACATGACCGCTTTCCTTCATCGTTTTTTCCAACTTGGCAAGGCGCTTTTGGGCAAGGTGCAGGCATCCGTATTCTTCATATAACTGCGTAAAGAAATCCTGCTTCTGCAGCTGATATACTTCCGTTAACTGCAGGCGCTCGATCGCCAGATGATGTGCATAAATGGGCAACGTCTTATGTGACAGAATCGTATTGACCATCCCCGTATGGTCGCCGTGGTGGTGCGTCAGTATAATCTGGTCGATGTCGGTGATTGCAAAGCCGTATTCCGACAGCTTTTCGTGGAAAAACGCATGAAAAGCGGGTAGATTGAGGCCTGCATCAATCAGCGTCAGCGTATCTCCATTCTTGAGCAAAAAGCAGTTGATGCTTTTCATCTGTCCATAGTTGACTTCAAAAATTACCGGGTAGACTGCCTTTTCTCCAACTTTTATTACTTGTGACATTCTCTTTCATCCCCTGTCCTCGTATTGCATATTTCTTCCTATCATCATAACTCGAAAATGAAAACTCCTACAACACCATAACTTCGAAACTTATAGCTGGGGGCCTCGATAGCAAGACAAAAGTTGCATATTATTTGCGAAAATGGAATGTTTCCTTAACAATAGGGTTACAGGAAAGGAGATGACGCTTTTGAAGGCGGGTTCTTGGGTACATAATACAATCGGCATCCTTTTAATCATCGTCAGTATTCTACAGGCGATCAATAACTGGGGAGAAAGTCAGTTGAAATCAACTTTTTATATTGTTTTTGCGGTTGTTGTAGCAGTTCTCTTAGTATTCTTGACAAAGAAGCGAAATGAGATCAAGCAGGAGGAGAAATTATAATGACGAAAATAAACATACCCATTTCTGTACTTGACCTGGTACCGGTACTGGAAGGACAAAATGCACATGATGCCTTTGTCCGCGCAAGAGATTTAGCGAAGCATGTAGACGAACTTGGCTACAAGCGCTATTGGCTTGCGGAGCACCATAACAGCCGCTCCATCGCCAGCTCTGCCACAGCAGTCGGCATTGGCTATATCGCAGAGGCGACAAAGCAAATCCGCGTCGGCTCTGGCGGTGTCATGCTGCCAAACCACGTACCACTGGTAGTAGCGGAGCAATTCGGCACGCTGAATGCCATGTATCCGGGACGGATCGACCTGGGGCTTGGCCGCGCACCGGGGACCGACCCATTTACAGCACGCGCCCTTCGCCGGAACATTGCCGGTGAGGACTTTGAGGAAAATGTCCTTGAACTGCAGCGCTATTTGGCAGAAGCGAAGGAAACGGATACAGTTCGGGCGTATCCAGGGTTCGGCGAACAGATTCCTATCTGGATTCTCGGTTCCAGCATGTTCAGTGCGGAACTTTCAGCAAGAAGGGGGCTACCGTATGCCTTTGCGTCCCATTTTGCACCGGATTTCTTCACACGCGCCATCAAGTTGTACCGTGAGCAGTTCAAGCCGAGCGAATACTGTGAAAAACCGTATGTCATGGCTTGTGTCAATGCGATTGTGGCAGATACGGATGAAGAGGCGCACTATTTGGCGACGACATTCTATCAGTTCTTCCTCTCCATCATCCGACGCGACCATCAGCTACTGAAGCCGCCTGTAGAGAATATGGATGAAATCTGGTCTCCATTCGAACGGGATGCAGTCATGCAGCAGCGCCAGTACACGTTCATCGGCAGTAAGGAAACGGTCGCGAAAGAATTGAAGGCATTCGTAGAGGAAAATGGGGTAGATGAAGTGATGATCAGCTCCTCCATTTATGACGCTAAGGCCCGTAACTATTCGTTTACATGCCTGCGTGACATGTTTATATAGTAAGAGAAGGGGGCGTCTGCAGGTTGCAGGCGCTCTTTTAGTCGGGGAAACAACGCCGATTCCACATGACATGCAATTTACAAACAATTAATATTTTTGCAAGAATTATTGAAAAATTCAAAATCCCATGTTACAATCTATCTAATTTAATCATCTTATCAAGAGAAGCAGAGGGATATGGCCCGATGAAGCTTCAGCAACCTCTAGTACGACTAGAAAGGTGCTAATTCCAGCAAGGGCAACCCTTGAAAGATAAGAGCGAGCGACTAAAAACCTCTCATTCTTATGCTGGAATGAGGGGTTTTTTCTGATTAGAGATAGAAATGGGGGACGTTGGAATGCCAATCAATATACCGAAAAAACTGCCAGCTGGGGATTTACTAAGAGAAGAAAAGATTTTCATCATGGAGGAGGACCGGGCGCGCACGCAGCAAATTCGCCCGCTGAACATCCTTGTATGCAATCTGATGCCTGAAAAAGAGAAAACGGAACTGCAGCTGCTGCGTCTGCTGGGGAATACGCCACTTCAAGTGAATATCACTTTCCTAAATACAGCAACCTATGAATCAAAGAACGTATCAAAATCACATTTACAGCTATTCTATAAAACCTTTGATGAGGTGAAGCATCGGCGCTATGATGGCATGATCATCACCGGTGCGCCCGTGGAACGGATGGAATTCGAGGACGTGCTGTACTGGAACGAAATCACCTCCATCATGGATTGGGCAAAGGAAAATGTCACGTCCATCATGTACATTTGCTGGGGGTCGCAGGCTGCGCTCTATCACCATTTCGGCATCGGCAAATACGAGCTTCCGAAAAAATGCTCAGGCGTCTATTCGCATGTCATCACCGATTTGACGGTTGACCTTGTGCGCGGATTCAGCGATGAATATGTGGCACCGCACTCGCGTCATACGTCCGTCTCCATTGAGGAGGTCCGCAACCACCCTGATTTGAAGCTGCTCAGCTATTCGGATGATGCAGGCGTGTTCATCGTCCAGTCGAAGGACAACAAGCACATCATGATTACGGGGCATCTTGAGTATGATGCGACCACCTTGAAAGACGAATATGTAAGGGATATAGAGAAGGGGGACAATGTAGAAATGCCTGTCAATTATTTCCCTGACAACGACCCGTTAAAGGAGCCGAAGAATACATGGCGCGCCCATTCCCATCTGCTGTTCTATAATTGGCTGAACTACTACGTATACCAGGAAACGCCATACAAATGGGATTTCGTCGAGGAAGATATCGAATATCATATTTAAAAAGAAGCTGTGCATGACCGGTCATTACCGGCGGCACAGCATTTTTTATGGAAAAATTTAGAATAACGAAACTTTTAATCCGTTTGCGCGTAAATAAAATAATAGTAATTTTTGGAAGGGTGGAAATGGCATGCTGTTCATCGTAATCGTCTTATCAATCCCGATATACGGATATTGCATATGGGCCTTATATGAGCCTGAGGAGGCATATTTCTTCATGGATAAATGGCGGTACCAGGAAGTGCCCGAACTCTCGGAACTGCAGCTGAAATTGTTCCGCTACAACAGTATAGTTGCAATCATCGTCATGTCGATTGTCATCCTGGTGCTTGCCGTCGATGCGGGCAAATCGATATTCAATTATTTTCAGTAGCTTATTAAGGTACACAATATTCAGTAGCGGGAGGCAACAATCATGTGGAAGCAAAGAATCGTGGAAACAGAGCGGGGCGCATTTGAAATTTTCGAATGCGGGGAAGGGGAGCCCCTGGCGGTTACACACTTATACAGCGAATTCGACGAGCGGGGAAATGCGCTCGCCCATCCGTTCCCCCCTTATTATCGTGTATTGTTGATTAATGTCCGGGGGGCCGGCAATTCTGTAAAGGCAAGCAATTCCCAGCGGTACCGGATGGATTATACGGTGGCCGATTTAGAGGCGGTGCGGCGCGCTCTAGGCCTTGAAAAGTGGGCATTTGCTGGTCATTCGACAGGTGGGATGCTGGCTTTGAAATATGCTGTACTTGCACCGGAATCATTGACGAAGCTAATCGCAGGAGGGGCGGCGGCAAGCTATGAATATGCCACACATCCTGACTGCATGTATCATCATAAAAACAAAAACTTCCCACGCATAACGGAAATCATGGACGCATTGAATAATCCGGCTACGCCAGTGGAAACAAGGCAGAAGCTCGGCTATGAATGGGCATTGATGTCCTACCATTCGGAGGAGAGGCTGAAGGAGGCGCTGAAAAAGCCGAACAGCGGCCGTACCGTCGGAGAGCGGCTGGACTTTTTCAGAAAGGTAGATTACCGGGAATATGATGTGAGGGAAGAATTGAAACATGTACAGCTTCCAAGCTTCATCTATGCAGGCCGCTACGATGCCCAATGCCCCGTGCAGTTTGGCATTGAAATTGCAGAACTGCTACCGAATGCACAGCTGACGATTTTTGAAGAAAGCAATCATTTCCCGTTCTTGGAGGAAGAAGATGCCTTTCAATCATTCGTGGCTTCAACGCTCAATGCACCTGATTAGTCCATTCTTTAAGAAGCACAAGCCGCACTGCAATGGGAGGCGGCTTGTTTATATTATCAGCCCTTTTTTACATGTTTGTACATGAGGATGTCATCTACATATCGCTCGCCGATTTTTACTTCATCCACCTTGCGTCCTTCTTCCACAAAGCCAAGTGACCGGTATAAATGGATGGCCCGTTCATTCGTCGATAGGACACCGAGGCAGACCTTTTCGATTTCTAGATGGTTTTCTGCCCATATAAGCAGTGCTTCGAGCAGCTTCCGCCCGATTTGCATATTCCGGTATTCTTTCTGCACCATCATGCCGAAGGAGCCCGTATGGTTCAATCGGAGGCGGTTCGGGGATTGGAAAACGAGCCATCCAGCCATTTTGCCATCCGCTTCCGCTATAAGGATTTTCTCTCGACCATTTTGCAGAATGCGCCTGATCCACTGCTTTTGATCATCCACCGTTTTATTGAATTCTGCCTGGTCCGTAAGCAGGAAGTCCTCTTCCTCAATGACTTCTCTTTGAATTTGCAGCATGCTCTCTGCGTCCGTCGGTAGCCCTTCCCGGATTGCAATTTGATTCAATGATTCCATGGCTATTCTCCTTTTAATGGAAGTTAAATATAAGTTATGATATCCTATGAACCGCTTGGATTTCAATTCAATTAAAAACAAGAAAGCCATCCCGCTATTGGAATGGCTTTCTGTATAGATAATTATAGGGGACGCATGAAATGCTGCGTCCAGTAGTGGCCGTCGTTGGAGTAGCCGACACCGATGTGAGTATAGTTGCTGTTTAAAATGTTTCTTCGATGTCCTTCAGAGTTCATCCATGCATCGACGACCTCTTCAGGGGAGCGCTGTCCTACCGCAATATTCTCACCTATAGTACGGTAAGCGATGTTGAATCGGGCGAATATATTCTGGAACCCTCCGTAGTTCGGGCTGTCGTGGCTGAAAACGCCCGTAGCCACCATATCCTCTGTTTTGAATTGGGCGGATTCCATCAATGCCGTACTTATTGCGAGTGGTTCAAGTCCGTTTTCCATACGGGCCTCGTTCGTCAATGCTACCACCTGTTCGGCATAGGTGCCGTTCACCGGTCTTTCCGGCGCTCTCACACCATCTCTGGCACGGACGACGAAGCTCGCCATCTGGCCGCGTGTAACGGTAGCGTTCGGTGAGAATGTAGTAGCTGTAGTACCGTTAGTGATCCCTGCATTGTAGATTGTCTGGATATCATAGTTGAAGCTTGAGTCATTCGGAATATCCCGGAATGGATATGTTATTGTCCGCGCCTGCTCCAGCGAGAAGGCACGCGTCAATATTTTGGCCATCTGCGCACGCGTCAGCCTGTCAGATGGACGGAATGTGTTATCCGAAGAATAGCCGCTAATGATGTTGCGTTCACTTAACGCCTGGATGGCATCGAAGTATTCGGAGTTTGTCGGTACATCGCTGAATTGCTGCCGGCTTTGATTGTTGGCTGTAAGATTCAACGACTTTGCGATGATTTTGGCCGCCTGTGCACGTGTCACATGGCTGTTCGGCCGGAAAGTGCCGTCGCTGTAGCCGGATAGGATCTCTTTAGAGGCCAGATTTTCGATAGCCGCATAGTGGCTATTGTCTGCAGGCACATCCTTGAATGTAGCTGCATCTGCTTTAATTGGAGCGATGAATGCCGCCAGGACAAGGCAGCAGGAAAGGACCAGTTTGTTAATCTTCAAGATGTCTTCACCTTTCTCTCGTAGTAGTTTTCTATAATTATAGATGTATATAAACACCTATACCATCAAAAAATTACTTTGAAACCAAAAAGTAAGGCGTTTGACATAGAAGGTTATTATTATTGGGAAAATATGATGAAATATGACAGGGGATAAGGAAGGTGTATTGAAATGAAAAAAGCCCCATTTGCATAGGGAAACAGATGGGGCCCTTGTAATTGCATTCCCTCTCGAAAATGGGGAATGGGGATAGTAATGTATATGTTAAGAGCGGAGGTTTTATGCTAACTCAATCAATTTAATATTCTGTTCAGCTCGACCTGTGAAAATGAGCGAAATAAAACTTCCTCCCTGAATAAGCTAGCTGCCTTCATCCATCCGTTCTGTGTATTCGGATTGCGTGTATTCATCTGTCTTTACGACAGTCCAGCCCGTGTCTTTTTTCTCCAAGAACACCTCTAGCAGATATTCGCCTCCCGACTCCTCGAAATCATCGCTTATATAAATGATGCTTCCATGGACAAGAACGATTGCCTCGTTGTCAGTCAATGTTTTCACTTTAATCCGTTCATAGTCTTCAATTGTGTAGTTCGCGTCCAGTAAATCAAAGCCGCTGTTCAAAGTGTCAATATCATTCAGCTCGACATTGATACCATGCTCCGGGTCCATATTCTGTTGAAGTTCAGGGTACCTGTCCCACAGGATATGTATATCGTCATGCAGCACAGCTTGGGTCCGGTAATACATATACTCCCTTAGGGGCTTCATATAGGCAGCCCAATCGGATGGCTCGGGCTCGATGAAGTCCATCTCTTCTTTTGGTGCATCCGGTAGTGCTGTGCTATCCT
>JAZUQF010000107.1:0-5094 GCA_045605545.1 Lysinibacillus sp. | reverse complement strand
CATCCATCAGTGCTTTTGCGGACAGGACGCCGCTGATGCCGCCGCCGACGATGATGGCATCGTAGAAAGGGGAAATTTCCGGATTTGTATGTGGCTCCTTGATATAGGTGTGGGGCCAGAATAATTGACCATTTACAATCTCCATTTTAAAGCCTCCTTTATCTACCATGTTTTACTATTTCCCGAAATGGCCTTCTTTCAATCAGTCAAGAGTCATCATTTGCTATAATGAAAAAGTCGTAGAAAGAGAGGCTTTGAAAATGACAAAACATTTACTCATCGTGGACGGTATGGCGCTGCTTTTCCGTTCCTTCTTCGCATCGGCGGCGATGAACCAGTTCATTCGTCTAGAAGACGGCACCCCGACCAATGGCGTGCAGGGTTTTGCGCGCCATGTACTGACGGCCCAAAGCATGATGAAACCTACACATATCGCCATCTGCTGGGATATGGGCATGCATACATTCCGTAACGATTTGTTTGAAGGGTACAAGTCGAACCGTCCTGCACCGCCGGAAGAGATGCTGCCGCAGTTCGATATGGCCAAGGAAGTTGCTGAAATGCTAGGATGGACGAATTTCGGCATCAAGGGGTTGGAGGCGGACGACCTGATTGGTTCGATGGTGTCGAAGTGGAAAGAGGAGGCTGCCATTACGATCATCAGCGGCGATAAGGACTTGCTGCAGCTGCTGAACCCGAGCACGACCATCGCCTTTACGAAAAAAGGCTATACGGAGTATGATGTGTACACAGAGGAACGTTTCCTGAGGGAGTACGACATCCAGCCTGCCCAGTTTGCACATGTGAAGGCATTCATGGGGGATGCCAGCGACGGCTATCCCGGCGTGAAGGGGATTGGTCCGAAAACGGCGCTGAAGCTGATTCAGCAGTTCGGCACAATCGACGGTGTGCTGGAGGCATTGCCGATGCTAAAGGCCGGACAGCGTATTAAAATTGGGGAAAATGCGGCGATGCTGAGATTGTCGTATCAGCTTGCCCAAATCCACTGTGAAGCACCGATAGAAAAGGAACTGGAGCAACTGGCCGTTCCGGCTCTTTATGCACCCCAGCTGGAGAATTTACAGCAACGTGGTCTACGTCTCATTGTAAAGCACGCCAAGTCACTAGGCCTGTAACAGGAGCCGGGGGAATGTCCCTCGGCTTCTTTTTTATGAATAAGGAGGCGGTATGAGGCGCAAAATAAAAGGTCTAAACATATGCAGCTGTCCAGACAGGATTGAAAGGTTGACCTCAACTTGTTACGTTATAGTTACTATAAACCTTAAATTGCATTTAATACTATGCGGAAGGAGTTTTGCCAGTGCATTACAATAAAAAAACAGATGAAGTGCTCCGTACTCTAGGGGTGACGAAGGAAGGGCTGAATGATGCGGAAGTGGCTTCCCGTCAATCTTCCTACGGCTTTAATGAATTGCAGGAGGGCAAGAAGAAAAGCACCTTGCAGGTGTTCTTCAGCCAGTTCCAGGATTTCCTAGTCATTATTTTATTGATATCGGCCGCCATTTCCATCTTTCTCGGTGAATGGGGAAGCTCAGCCGTCATTGTGGGAGTCGTCATACTGAATGCCGTATTAGGGACGGTGCAGCACATAAAGGCCGAGCACTCGCTGAACAGCCTGAAGCAGCTGTCCGCCCCAACAGCAAAAGTTCTGCGGAACGGTCGCATCGTGCAGATTCCTTCCCGTGAACTGGTGGTGGGGGATATCTACCAGCTTGAAGCCGGCGACTACATTAGTGCGGACGGTCGGATTCTCGAAAGCCATAGCCTACAGATCAATGAAAGCTCCCTCACAGGGGAGTCCCTTCCTGTGGAAAAGAGTACAGATGAAATCAATGATCAGAATGTTCCGATTGGAGACCAGAAGAATATGGTATTCTCCGGCAGCTTCGTAACGAACGGGCGTGCCTCCGTGGTGATTACCTCAATAGGGATGCAGACGGAAATCGGCAAGATTGCCGGGCTTCTCGGGCAGGCAAAGGAGAAAAAGACACCCCTTCAACGCAGCCTTGACCAATTCGGCAAGAAGCTGGCGATCGGCATCATTGCCATCTGCAGCATCATATTCGTACTGGATGTCATACGTGGGCGGGAAATAGCGGAGTCCTTCATGTTTGTCGTCTCCCTTGCTGTAGCGGCCATTCCGGAAGCCCTCAGCTCGATTGTTACCATCGTCCTTGCCTTCGGAACCCAGAAGATGGCGAAGGAAAATGCCATCATCCGTGACCTCCATGCGGTGGAAAGTCTCGGAAGCGTCTCGGTCATCTGTTCGGATAAGACGGGGACATTGACGCAAAACAAAATGATGGTCCAGAAATTATATGTAGCCGACAAAACCGTGGAATACGATGAACTCGACGTTTTGGAGAGCGAGCTGGAGCGGGAATTTCTTATGATGGCCTTGCTGTGCAATGATTCCGTGACAGTGGAGGGCAAGGAAGTCGGGGACCCTACGGAGATTGCCCTCGTCAATCTGGGGGAGCACTACGGCATCGATGAGCTGGAGGAGCGGAAGAAGCATCCGCGGATCAGTGAAGTGCCGTTCGACTCCGACCGCAAGTGCATGAGTACGGTCAATCGGTTTGGGGACGCGGACGTCATGATTACCAAGGGGGCGGTGGATGTCCTGCTGAAGCGCATCGTAAAAATCGCAACAGCGGATGGAACACGGCAGGTAACGGCCCAGGAAATCGAACGGATCGAACAGGTGAACGAGTCCTTTTCGAAGGAAGGGCTGCGCGTCCTTGCTTTCGCTTATAAGCCTGTAGCCACTCATCAGATTACTACGGCCGATGAAGATGAGTTGATCTTTGTCGGATTGACGGCCATGATGGACCCTCCGCGTGAGGAGTCGAAGCCGGCTGTAGAAGCATGTATAAATGCCGGCATCAGGCCCGTCATGATTACCGGGGACCATAAAATCACGGCAGCGGCAATAGCGCGGCAAATCGGTATCTTGAAGAATGACACCGAGGCAGTCGAGGGGCGTGAAATCGAAACGCTGACGGATGAAGAGCTGCGCGCAAACGTTGAGCGGTTCTCCGTCTATGCACGGGTTTCCCCGGAACATAAAATCCGTATTGTAAAGGCTTGGCAGGATAACGGCAGCGTGGTGGCCATGACGGGGGATGGGGTAAATGACGGACCTGCCCTCAAACAGGCCGATATCGGCGTCGCGATGGGGATTACCGGGACAGAAGTGGCAAAGGATGCTTCTAGCATGGTATTGACGGATGACAACTTCTCGACGATTGTAAAGGCTATTTCAAATGGCAGAAGCATATACGCCAATATCCAAAATGCAATTCGTTTCTTGCTGTCGGGCAATACAGGAGCCATCCTGGTCGTATTGTATGCGACATTATTCGCCCTGCCTGCTCCGTTTGCACCTGTTCATTTGCTGTTCATCAACCTGTTGACGGACAGTTTGCCGGCGATTGCCATCGGGCTCGAGCCGCATAATGAAAAAGTGATGAAGCAGGGACCGCGTGATACGAGGGTATCCCTGTTGAACCGGTCATTTGTAACGAAGGTATTGGCGGAAGGAGCGATCATTGCCCTGGTAGCAGGGGCAGCCTATGAAATCGGCCGACAGACGGATACGCTGACGGGAGTGACGATGGCGTTTGCTACGCTGTGCCTGGCCCGCCTCTTCCACGGCTTCAATTGCCGTTCTGACGAGCCGCTGTATAAAATCGGCGTCTTTTCAAACAAACAGAGCTGGGTGGCATTTCTAGTCGGCGTCGCCCTGCTGCATCTTGTGTTGTTCGTCCCTGGGCTGAGCGGGATATTCGAGGTGGCTGAGCTTGACGGTGGCCAGCTCGGCATCATCTACCTCCTGTCCATCCTGCCACTTATCGTGATTCAGATATGGAAGGCTATAAAAAATTAGAGCCGGGGATTATGTTAACGGGTTTACGTGTAAGGTGCAGACAGAGAAATGCCATATAGCATCTTTCACAAAAACACAAAGCTATTCATAATTGAATTCACGCAAAAAAGGACCGAGACAGTCGGTCCTTTTTTTATTGCCAAGCATTATCTTCCACAGCTAACGACTCGGTTTGTGTAAGTAAGGTTTTTTACATGAACAGGGCTAATTACGCTTTTTAGTAAGTTGACGTATAGAGTATGACAAGGATGAAAATAGAAGTGTCATAAAAGCTACGTTGATCAAAGAAATTTGCTCCCTCATAGGCGTATGCGTGGTACGGTCCGAAGAAAAGATGGACCACCAGCTTGGTTCGATGTATTGGAGGGATGCCCTGTACCAAACGATAAATAGTAATAACACGAATAACCAGTAGAACTTCATGAAACCTCTCCTTTACTTTTGGGATAAGTAAGAGGGGATTAAGCTGAAATGTGTTTTTGTAAAAACATCAACTTCTTCCGCTAAACCGCGCCGTTAGTTGAGTGATTAAATTTTATAATCATATAAGCAACTACTCAGCCTCAATATAAAAGGACTATTGTTTGAGTGCACATTCCATTACGGGCGGACGCTTTCCGCGGGCGAGGCCAAGCCTCCTCGTCGCTTTGCTCCTGCGGGGTCTCGGCTGTCTCGCTGTTCCCGCTGGAGTCGCCGCCCTCCATTCCATGTGCTTTTCTCTATGCAGATATTGTTGAGCTGAAAAAAGAAAGTTGAAAAAGAAAACAAAAAGGAGCCGTTACCTTTCAGAAGATGGGGAAGTTAAAATGATTACTTACATTTATTTATGTTTTATAAGCCGCTTGAGAATAAAAGAGTGAATCACTGTTAAATCATTTTAGTTCAGGTAACTGAGTGGTTACCACGCTGACCTGATATATCAATAAAAAACGCACGGTGATTTCCTATGTGAAATACCGTGCGTTTTGACCTGTTATTTACTTGTCTGCACCTCTGACATGAACTCGCTCGGATTATTCCTTCGGCTCTATCTTTACAAAGCTCAGTACATGACGGTTGTCATCGTAGCAGATGGAGCGTACTTGGCTTTCACGGTCACGCCCGCCATTATCATGGATGATTAAATATAGGCAGTCGTCCTTGATTTCATAGCCGATCAGCGGCACCCAGTGGTATTTGTAGAG
>JAZUQF010000106.1:0-8684 GCA_045605545.1 Lysinibacillus sp. | reverse complement strand
AGAAACATCTGATTTGGCGGAGCATGACATCAGGCTGCCGTTGAAATATGGGGAAGTCGTGTTTCTGCACTATTTTGACGAACAAGGAACCGCTGCGATTGCCGCCATTTTAAATATTCCCATCGGCACAGTAAAGACCCGCCTACAAAAGGCGCGCCGATTATTAAAGGGCATCCTGCTCGAGGAAGGAGAAGCAAGCTATGAACAACAGGCTTAATAATTCTTTAGGAGATTGGGAAAAACAAGCAGCTCAGGTGAAGTCCAAAATTTACGAGGAAACGATCTACAAGCAGCGAAAAAAAACGAAAAGACCTTTTTACAAGTCGCTATTGACGGTTGCCGCCCTATTCATTTTTACAGTCGGCGCCATCATATTGACGACTTCGGTAGTAAAAACGGAAGATACCCAGTTGTCCGCAGGAACAGTAGGGTTCCGTATGTTCGATGAACGCACCATTCAAATTGCGAAATATGAGAAGTTTCACCGTAGTCCGAGCTTCTTACCACAGGAGGCCCTTGAATATTACGCCTTAAGCGAAACCATTGCTCAACACGCCCTTTTCTATCATATGGCACGGCATGGCTACCAATGGGATGAAAAACAGCGCAGGTCGTTCAGGGAGCGTGTAGAAATAGCCCTTCACAATGAAATGAGAGAAGACAGATCGAAGGTGTATTACGAAAAGATGTTTGCCGATCTGCAAATTACCGAGGAAGAGTACATTGACTATTACTTACTATTGAATAAAGAAGCAGAAATGCTTCAAGATGTCTTGTTTGACAAAGAAATCGGATTGGATGAAACAGGAGCTTACTCATACGCAGATGCAGTAGAAGCATATCAACGTCTTGTAGGTATTACAAGGGGCGATTTAAACGTACTGGGGGGACGGGTTTCCAGCAAAAGGAGGCAGCCAATGGATCCACAGCCTGAGCTGCCGTTCGATGCAGATCAGTTATCATTAAAGGTGACAACGAATAAACAAGGGGAATATATTTTCACAAAAACCATCGACTTCCCTACGCACCTCGGTTATACGTATAAGGCCTTCCTATTGGACATCCAGCAAGATATCGTAAAGGAGACGCTGACTCGGCACTCCTTGGCACGCTATCAGGAAGCATTACGAACATATAAAAGTTCAGATGCCCTAAAAATGGAGTGGGCAAAAGAACTAGGGGCCGTACTTGACATACTGGAGCGAACAATCGAGATGGAATACGAGATGGAGTAGCCTAGCCACTTCTACTCATGGCTATCATGATGGAGGGATCGGCTATTAGCAGGCGGCGTTTGGCCATTCTATCCCGCAGGTTAGCCATTAGTTCCGTGGCCCGCGGGATTTGGCTATAAACGGGCAGAGTTTGTCTATTATCTCTCGTGGGTTGGCTATTATCGCTGCTATGTTGGCCATTACAGCTCACAAATAATCCATTATCCCAAAGCAAGATAGATAGCTACCGCTCCTATTGGTATATGACTGGATCCGGATAGTCAAAGCCTTTCGTATCCACCTCGACCTTCTTCATTTGCTGGTCTTCCAGAGGCTTGTCCGAACGGCCCTTTTCGACGGAGACGATGGCATCCACCGTTTCCATTCCTTCAATCACTTTGCCGAACGCTGCATAATCCCCATCAAGTTGCGGCGTCTCTTTCACCATGATGAAAAACTGCGAACCTGCTGAATCCGGGTCCTGCGCCCGTGCCATCGATATGACGCCACGCTCATGCTTCAGATTATTTTCAAAGCCGTTTGAAGAAAATTCCCCTGCAATCGTATAGTCCGGACCGCCTGAACCATTTCCATTCGGGTCTCCTCCCTGAATCATGAAGTCGGGAATGACGCGGTGGAAAATCAGGCCGTCATAATACCCCTCTTCCACTAGCGAAATGAAATTCGCCACCGTGTTCGGCGCTGTAGAAGGATCAAGCTCAATCACAATCTTTTCATCATTCGCCATCGTAATCGTGACGACCGGCTTTTCCTTGACGTCTGTTGCGTAATCTGTATTCCCAGCAGTTTCTTTGGCTGCCTCTTCGTCTTCAGACGCCCCGCATCCTGCCAGCACAATCGCCACTAGCGTAAGCAGAGCGAATGCTAAATAAAAGCCTTTAAATCGTCTATGCATATTTCCAACTCCTTCAAATAACATCCCCTTGATTATATAACTGTCAACGAGTGGCCGGCAAATGAATATGGAAGATGATGAATGAATAACTTCCCCTTCACATAATGATAAAAAAACGATGGGAGCTGATGCTTTGAGTAAATTCAGACCGGAAAGACTTTCTGTGGAATACAGGGATGGCGTAACTGCAAAAGGACCCATTTTCCCTCGGCGCTACACACTCACCCACTCTGATACGACGGGACAGCTGTTTTTAACAATTGGTACACAATACGCCCGTGATAAATTTAATTCCATGAGGGATGAAGTGGTCGGCACCTGGACACCAAACGGCTCTTGCTTCTGCGCTTATGTCTATATAGACCAGGGGGAGTACCCCAAGGAGGTTGCAGCAAGGCGCAACGAGGTATTTGTACGCGAACTGCCGCTTGCATTAACGGCAATCCGCTATGGAGACCGAAAGCTGTTCGACACCCATCCACAGCTGGACCAGGCACCGATCATCATTACCTTCCTATCCGCCTACCCGCAGTTTGCCAGACAGGAAAATTGGGGGACCTTTCGTAATTTCTCTGCTTGATATAGTTGATTACTTTCCCCCCTTCTGCAAATAAAAGTATCCTCAACAACCCACCATCTGTAGAATTTAGGAAAACCATATACACGAGAGAGGATGCTTTTGCTTTTTCTACAGATGTCAGGATTCCCCGGCTCGGGCAAATCGACGCTGGCAAGGGAAGTATCGAGGGAATTAAAGGCAGTAATAGTGGACCACGATGTTGTCAAATCGGCATTAATCGAATCGATGGCCGAGCATCAAATACCCCCCTCAGCTTCCGGAAAAATCAGCTATTCCATCGACTGGTCCTTAGTCGACTTTTACTTATCCCAAGGCTCCCCTGTCATTTTGGATAGTCCGTGCCTGTATAGTGAACCGATTGAGAAAGGGCTGGCGCTCTACAAAAAGCATACGACAAAATACAAATATGTAGAATGCATCGCCAGGGATATTCATGTAGTGAACAGACGAGTGCAAGATTGGGATAAAATGACGAGTCAGATCACCGTCATTTCTTTAGAGGAATCATTTTATAAGACCATTCAAAACAGCGCCAAACCAGAGAGCATACCGATTCTGCAAATCAATACACTACTACTGTTGGAAGAATATCTGGCGGAAGTAATAAGCTATGTGAAAGGATAAGCGACTATGGAGAAAACAAGATTATATGCTTATATTGCATTTGAGGGGAACGACGATTTCCCACTTGAGGTTGTAACCACCCGTCTACATGTCGCACCGACACAGACATGGAAGCTTGGAGACAGAATAGCACCCGGCCACCCCATCACCAAACGAGAAAGGGCTTATACCGCCTGGAAATATGCCATTGATAAAGAAACGGGTGATTCAGACGAGGTTTTATGTCCCCTTTTAGAGGTGTTTCAAGGAAAAACGCATATAATTAATGAGCTGACAGAAGAATTGAACCTGGATGTACGGCTACAGCTGGTCGTATACATCTACGATGGCTATACACCTGGATTATACATTCATCCTGCGTTCAGTCAATTCGCTGCAGCAATCGATGCTGGTCTGGATATCGAGATGTATGCATTCTCCTATAGAGAACCTGTAGAATAACCGCTACTATTTCGTTCATGACAGCCATGACAAAAAGCCAATTCAAAATCCCTCTTGAATTGGCTTTCGCTTTGATTAACGCCTATGAGTACATGGGCTTAATATTTGATGATGGTTCTGCCTAGATGCTGGCCGTTTTTGACTGCATCAATCGTCTCCGGCAGCTCCCAAGATGCAAAAACAACCTCCGTTGCCCCTAGGGACTTCGCCACTTCCACTTGATAATCTTTGCGAACTAAAGCTGTGATATTTTTATAGCCGATCTCAGATAAAATCTGCAGGGCAATGCTTCCGACACCACCCGTTGAACCAGTAACTAGAATGTGTGAATCACTGTCAACTGAAGTTGGATAAATATACAAATTATCTATTAAGTGCGTCTATACATAAGCAGTATAGATTTTCCTCTTTCCCGGTAAACTACTCCTTATTTCGCTATTCAAAATTCATCAAATGAAATTTCTTTTGCTAGCAATAAGGACTCAATCAGAATGAGTAAAAATGCAAAAGTTGTCGCATCTTTTATTTTCTTTCCGATTATTTTTTCTATTCTCGTCAAGCGATACTTAATACCGCCTATGGAGAGAGATAAATCATGCATTGTCTTTTCAAGCTTTTGATTATTTTTTAAATAAGTGTATAACGTAAACAATAAAACCTTATTTTTTTCATCTGGATCCAGTAACGTTTTAAGCTCCTGCCTTGCGATTTGACGCAGTGATGCCGTTTGTAAATTTTCCAGAAGTGTACTATAAATGCCGAGCTGTTCGTAATAAGCAAAGCTTTCCTTCGTCGGGAAATTCATTGCCTTCTCTGCCTCAGCTAAGCTTTTATGAAAGTCCGATAAGCTATCGAATTCTCTGCTTACACCGATTTTATAGCGAATCGTTGGGACAATATTATTCAATATTACTTTAAATGTATCGATATACCCTTTTATATCGCTTACATTATAGGCGAATAAAATAATTCGATTATCCTTACTATTCAGCAATCCATTCAAATTATATTTCTTCAACATTCGCGCCAAATTATAGATAATTTCATATAGATTGAATGTGTGTGCGCTATTGCTTTGTTCAACTAGGTTAATTGAAAATACATGGTACATCGGGGTAATTTGGGGCTCTATATAATTTGCATGAAGATTGGCTTCTGCCAAGTCTTTAAAATGATGAAAAACTAAACGGTCCAAAAAGGTGATTTTCAGTCGCTCTGTCGCTTCAAAGCTTACCTTCTCATTCAAAAGACATAAATTGGTGGCGATTGCCAACCTCTCGATATAGACTTGGTCATTTTCATCGATTTGACTTTCGTGCTCATATAAAAAACAAGCATAGCCAAATTTTTTATGATCCAAAGTAACGGGGGCGATTAATAAGCAATGTTTTGCGGCCTTCACTACTTTCGTTTGTTCAATATTTTTCAATAGCTTTGTTAGCTTTATATTTACGCTCTGAAATGCTTTCCCTGCTTCAAACAAGCAGTCGCCGTTTAAATTTATAATGAACATAGGTATTTTTAAAATATCAAACGCTGTATCGAGTAATTTTTGAATATCGTTTTGTTGTGCAATGGTATCCGTAATGGTGCTATGGAAATTAATCACCTTGCTTAACGTATCCGTTTTCTTAACAAGCTTGTCATACGTCATTTCCAGCTCATCAATAAAAGTATCCGTTTCGTATATCGGTAGAGCCTCCCCTTGGCTTTCCCAATACCCACGTGTGTTGATTTCATAGCTGCATACCTCATCGCCCTTCGCTATGCAAGTTGTTTCCTTCACAAAAATATCCGTGCCATAAACTTCTGAAATGACCCCGCTCATAAAGCCACTAATAATGTAGCATGTGCACTCCTCTGCTCGTTCGAAGTATTGTAGATGGGCAGCCACTTCAAATGAATCCTGCCAGCTTCCTCGTACATTTTGCAAAATGACACCATCATCTGTTTTGGTTATTGTACCCCTTTTATTTAAGCGGGAAATATGGCCGATATCTTTATGTAATAACTCTGCCATCTCCAGCAATTCCCCTATATCTCCTGTGACAGAAAGTAGCTCACGGGCCTTTTCTTCACCAAGTTCTCTCCCCAACTTCAATAAATACTTACCGGCCTGCTTTTGCCCCAGTTGCTCAAATAACGTTTTCCTCAGTAGACTTATCATATTCGTTGTAATAATCAATCCTGGGTTCACATATTTAGAAAATTCCTTTTTCATCCAATACCCCCGAAAAATTAACTTATCTCAAATAATATTGTTTTTTTAGAAAATTGCAACAAAAAATGTTGTAATTTTCGAAAAACTAAACAAAAACAAACATTATATTTTAAATTGTATTTCTATAAATTTATACATGTAACCAAATATGAAAGGAGATAGAATCGATGGCAACGTATCAAATGAAAGAATTACTGACGGAAGGTTTTAAAACGGTTTACGCACATGGCGGTGAGGAGCATAAAGAGACGTTAATTTTCCTGCATGGTTCCGGCCCAGGAGCGAATGCTCTTTCAAATTGGAAAAAGGCATTAGAAATTTTAGGCGACAAATACCAAGTGATTGCGCCTGATCTTGTCGGTTTTGGTAGCACGGAACTTCCTGAAAATGTGGATATGACATTTTGGCAATGGACAACGCTCCGTGTGAAGCAAATTTTATCCATCATGGACTATCACAATCTTGAAAAAGCTCACCTGGTTGGCAACTCCATGGGTGGCCTCATCTCCTTAAATGCTGTGCTATACGATGCTACTAGATTCGATAAGTTGATTTTGATGGGCAGCGGTGGCGGCAAAGTCAGCAACCCTACCCCAGAAATTTTCCGAATGAAAAGCTTCTTTAACGATCCAACCATTGAAGCATTCGGCAACTTGATTCGATGGTTCATGTACGATGAGGCAGCACTAGAAGAAAATATCGATGAAATCATACGTACACGCTACGAAAATATTATGCGCCCCGGCATTCAAGAATTATATCCAAAGTTGTTCCCTAATAATCCAATGGAAATGCTGATTCCACCTAGTGCGTTGCGCCGCATTATGAATGAAACATTGCTGATTCATGGCTATGAGGATCAATTTGTGCCAAAAGAAGGCAGCTTAAGCCTATTAGAGCATCTGCCAAATGCAGAATTAATTCTTTTAAAGCAATGCGGTCACTGGGTACAAATCGAGAAGGCAGAGCGTTTCATCCAGCTCGTCGACCAATTTGTAGATGCGAAAGATAAACAAAGCGTACTGATTTAACTATATAGAGATAAGGGGGGACAAACGATATGCAGGCACAATTGAGCAAGGACGATTTATATTCAAAGTTACTTACTGGTGCCCATCGCATTGGCAGCATTGCGGAGCAGGAAATACTTGACGCAGAAAAAAACAACTCCATTTCCCAAAATGTCGTCGATGCGATTGTAGAGGAAGGCTTTAACAGGCTCATTATACCAAAGGAATATGGCTATCCTCAAATCGACTTTACGACGTTTTCACAGCTCATCAAAACAGTAGGCTACTATAATCTATCTGCTGCATGGGTCACCTATTTTTATGCGTTGCATAATTCATGGGTTGCCCTATTACCAAAGCACCGCATGGACCAGATTTATGAGGATGGCGGCCTTTTGACAGATATTTTCGCGCCAATGGGGCAGCTTCAGGATGTAGAGGGCGGCTTTATATTGAATGGTAAATGGAATTTTGTAAGCGGTATCAATCATTCGAAATGGGTCGCTGTCGGCGCACTGTACAAATTTGCGGATAGTGATATCCCAGCTCACGTTCTTCTATGCTTAGACGTCGATGATATTGAAGTCTTACAGGATTGGGACACATTAGGTTTGCGCGGCTCCGGCAGCAATACCATTATCGTCAAAGATTTATTCGTTCCATTTGATATGATGATTGATTTACGACAAATCATCGACCATCGTAAGCCGGCGAATCTAGAAATCAGCGAGGACTATTTATATTTCAATGTACCTTTCTTCCCTGCCTTTTTCATCGGTTTTCCATCGATGGCAATCGGGGCTGCCGAGCGTGTCGTCGATGAATTCATTACTCGTACAAAAAACAGGGTAAGACCGGATGGCACCAACGAAGGACAAACACCTAAAGGGCAACGTGTGGCGGCTGAGCTTACGTTGCAATTAAAAGGGGCAAAAGGACTGCTCTATCAGTACATCGAGATGCTAGATAGCGATATCGGTCAATATAGTTTGGCTGAATACAATGCAATTCGTGTACAAATTATTAAAGATTGTGTTCAGATTGCCGTACGCGCTACCTCTGCACTCGGAGCAGGCGCCTTAAAGCGGGGCTCTGCATTGGAAGTGATGCTGCGTGACCTAATTGCAATTAGCACACACGTCACGTCTCTGTATGAGGACGGTATTGAACACTTTGGAAAAAGCTTATTTGATGTAGAACATAAATCAAGAGGTTAATCACTTTTGGAGGGGATATGTATGAGCAAAAAAACATTTGAATTTTTACCGGAAATTGCAAAGCTAGGCCATGTCGCATTAGTCTCTAATGATCTAGAAAAGTCATTATGGTTTTTTGAAGAAGTAATTGGATTAGAAAAAACGATAGAAGTTGACGGTGTTCATTATTTACGTGCATGGGGTGATTTTGAACATCACACATTATCAATCCAAAGCGGACCACAGCCTGCGATTGATCATATCGCCTGGAAAACAAAGCGCCCTGAGGATGTGCAAAATTTCGCGGAATTATTACGTACAGCAGGTGTTGCAGTAGAAGATGTACCTGCTGGCTATGAAAGCGGGCAAGGGGATGCGATTCGCTTCCAGCTTCCTTCGGGACATAATTTTGAGCTCTATTATACGATGGAAAAACCAGTTGTAACAGATCCAAAGCTGAAATCCGTATTAAAAAACCAGCC
>JAZUQF010000105.1:0-4218 GCA_045605545.1 Lysinibacillus sp. | reverse complement strand
TGGACGCTCCGCTTTCCACACAAGGCTAACGTCAAATCGAAATCAGCTATCAAGTTCCGTAGTACCTGCTTTACACCTTCTTCCCCCGCCAGTGCCAGTCCATACATGTACGGGCGCCCGATAAGGACTGCCTTCGCGCCTAGCGATAAGGCTTTTACAATATCAGAACCTCTTCTGATGCCGCTATCCATTAAAACAGGAATCCGTCCATCTACAGCTTCGATGATTTCTGGTAGGGCGTCGATTGCAGGAATTGCCCCGTCGACCTGACGACCGCCATGATTGCTGACGATGATTCCATCCATTCCGTGTTCTACTGCCAGCCTCGCATCGTCAGGGTGTAGAATTCCTTTTAGAAGGATCGGCAGTGTGGTTTGCTTCTTGATGAACTCTAAATCCGCCCACGTTAAAGACGGATTACCGAAGATGGAGGCCCACAGCATGATTGCTGAACGCATATCCTCGTGCGGCGGACAATCAAGCCTCGAACAGAATACAGGGTCTTCTAGATAGTTGCCAATCCCCTGCGCCTCTAAAAATGGTAGGTACGCATGTTCAATATCCTTTTCACGCCAAGCCATCATCGGCGTATCCAGCGTAATGACGATTGCATCGTACCCTGCCACTTCCGCTCTTTTCACCATGCTTGCAGCGATTTCATGGTCTCCGCTCCAATATAATTGATACCATCGCGGAGAATTCCCCATCGTATCCGCAATTTTTTCAAGACTGTATGTGGATGCAGTACTCGCGACGAGCGGCACATCCATAGCCGCTGCAGCCCGCGCCGTTGCCAGTTCACCGTCCGGATGGACAATGGACTGTACGCCCACTGGTGCCAGAAGCAACGGATAGCCGAGCTTTTTGCCAAAAAGCTCGGTGCTTAAATCCCTTGTGGAAGTATCACGTAGCATTCGCGGGACAATCTGCCACTGATCAAACGCTCTATTATTCTGTGTAGCCGTGACTTCCGCACCTGCAGAAGCCGATACGTAATAATACGGCTTCGCATCCAGAAGTTCCTTAGCCTTTGCCTCCAGCTCCTCATAGGAAACGGGAATGATATTCTTTTCAATCTGCTGGTATACGTTGAACTGCACTCGATTTCCGAAACTCATCAAACTCCCCCTTTCATGATAAAGCACCTAGCTTTATGCACACCTCTCATTTTGATATATGCAAATCTACTAAACATATATTCCATAAGGGATTAAAAACAATCTCTTATACGCTAGCTCATCAGCTCTTTCACCATTTTCCTACGGGTATATCGGTAAAAGAGATATTGAATCATGCAGTATACGCCTGTAAGCATAAAGAAGTACCATAAAAGGTGTGGATTCGCTAGTAAACCTCCGATATCCCTCCCCATGGAAACGAGATATAGCAAAGTCACAACCGCCCCTATGAAAGTAGGTAGGAAGAATAGAATCCTCATTTCCGCCGAGACGAGGCGCTTCACTTCTTTTTGCATGATGCCAATTTGCTGCAGCTTCTTATATTTGATCTTTTCCTTTTCAATATCAGCAAACAAGTTGAGGTACATCAATACAAACGCCCCGACAAAGAACAGGACACTTAAAAATGCCGTTACAAAAAACAGGATGCCAGTCTCCGCGGCATTCGCCTCCACAACCTCTATCTTTGACACCACTTGCAGTTCACGCCGCTCCAAGTCCGAAGCGTTTGACTCTTGATCACTCTGCAGACGCTCTTTCAGCTCAGCTACCAGGCTTCCCGACTCCTCCCAATCACGTACATTCATGAAGTGCAGGATAGCCCGCTGCCCAGCAAGCCACTCCTCAAACTGAGAGAACTGCGTACCGCTTACAACGATGTAGTCGCTGCTATTGCCCAGGTAGCTCAGTTCCCTTTCTATATACCGTTCCTTCTGATTGAATGCCAGCAACTCTCCCGTCTTTGTTTTAAACGCAAATTCCGTAGTGTTTGCCAAGTCACCTGCATATGCCTCTTCTTCGTTTATGAAATAAATGAATTCATTTTCCGCAAGTGTTTCCTGCCGGCCTGTTATCGCATTGAAGGCGTCAATTGAGATAACGGAATAAGCCCGCTCCCAGCCGCTATCATCTTCTTCGACATATTCAAAGATTGGCACGCTAATCCGCTCCTGCACATCAAAATCATCCATCAGTGCTTCCAGCTCGCTTGCAGGCAGCTTATTTTGGGTTTCCGTCTCCATGTAGGCGATGTCATACGGGTGGAATGCAATCATCTGCTCTCTTTCATATTTCGCCGTAAAAAGAAGAATCGTCCCATACAGCAAAGTTACCATGACCATGACCGCTACGAGCGTCACAATGGCCGACAGACGCTTCATTTTGTATTCAATACTTGATAGCAGCAGGACATGTCGGTAATAGAAAGACGGCATGCCCTTTACCATCCGGGTGAACAGGACGGTAAAGTTCGCAATGCATAGATAAAGGCCGATAAAGGTGATGAATGCCCATAGATACAAAAGCTCCTGTACGTCGGATTGCGGACTATAGGTGATATACAGACCGCCAATCGACAAGACAAGAAGAAAGACACCGGCCATTCCGAAGTACAGGCTCTTCATGTTGACGGTTTCGGCCATTTGGTCGCTTTTCATATTTGGCGTATACTGCAGCATGCTGTAAAGTGAAATGCCGACACTGAACCAATAGATGAAAAGATAGATGCCGATTGGATAGACGAACATGGTCCATGTCAGGTGGGCATCCACCTGTCCAAGGCCCGCCGCATTCATCAGCAACAGAAAAAAGAACCTTGAAAAGACCATGCCGCCAACCAGCCCGGAAATAACCGCAAGACCGGAAATCATCGCGCTTTCTATTATGACCATCTTCTGTATATCCCGAGGCGACAGCCCGATGGATGCGAGCAGCCCGAATTCGCTTTTGCGCTGCTTCATGAAAATATCGTGCGCATATTGGATGAAAAAGACGGTGAAGACAATGAGGGCGACACCTGGAACGGCCAAAATGTACTTCAGTGATTGGATTTCCTTTCCGGCAACCACCTGCTCATTGAAATACACGACCGCAAACGTGAAAAAGAACATGACCGTAAAACTATTGCACAGAAAATACGTCATATATTTACGGTGATTCCCGCTGGCCATCTTCCACACGATTGATTTAAATGTCATGAATCTTCCCTCCCACGACGCGTAGGTTATCCATGATTTGATGGAGGAACTCTTTTTGAGAGCCCTTCCTGACGATGAAGGAATGAAGCAGTCCGTCCTTGATAAAGATGACTTTGTCACAATAGCTTGCGGCAAAAACGTCATGGGTGACGAGCAGGACGGTCGTCTGTAGTTCCGTCACGATTCTTTGGAAGCACTCCATGATAAGGGCCGATGTTTTGGAATCCAGGTTCCCGGTAGGCTCATCTGCAAACACGATGCTCGGTTCGTTTACCAAAGCCCTCGCTACAGCCGTCCGCTGCCCCTGACCTCCAGAAATCTGATACGGATACCTATCTACAATATCGCCGATTTCAAACAGCCTGGCGAGCTGTGCCAGCTTCCCTTCCATCATCTCGACGGATTGCTTCTCCAATATCATGGGGAGTAGGATATTTTCCTTCACCGTCAGGCTATCGATCAGATGGAACGATTGAAAAACAAAGCCGATTTCCCGTCTGCGGAATACCGCCAAGTCCTCACTGTCCGTCTGCCCAAACTCTTTTCCATGGATTCTTACGATACCCGACGTCGGCACATCAATGCCACCCAGCATATTCAAGAGTGTAGTCTTACCGCTGCCTGAAGGGCCCATGATGGCGACGAATTCTCCCTTTTGGACAGAAAAGCTTACTCCATTCAAAGCTGTCGTCGATATGGTGCCATCCCCATATACTTTCACGATGTTTTCTGCTTCTAGCATCGACCTAATCTCCTTCCTGATTATTCACTACCCCCATCATACAGCGACGGTATGCAGAAACGAATCCAATCAACTAAAAAAACCTTACATTTCTGTAAGGTCTTAGTATCTATTTGCTTTCTGAAATATCAATATGACTGTTGTACCTTTCCCTACTTCTGATGCAATCGAGATGGAATGTCCGAGCCGGTCGGCAATTCGTTTGCACATATACAAGCCGATTCCGGAAGAACTGGCAGTTTTGCGCCCGTTTTCTCCAGTGAAAAAGGCGTTGAAAACATACTCGAGGTCATAGGCGGGAATGCCAATGCCTTCATCCCTG
>JAZUQF010000104.1:0-1700 GCA_045605545.1 Lysinibacillus sp. | reverse complement strand
ATGGTCATTACTACTGATTTCTATGTTGAACTATGTAGTAAGCTCAGTAATGAATGTACCATTCGAGTTCATTACTGGTGTAATCGTTTCTGTAGCATTCTCCGTAATTGTTTTAATCATCGCTGCGGTGATTCCGAACGATCCAGTAGAACACGCTGACCATCACTAATTAGAAGGCGCTCCAGCAGGGGGCGTGTTTTTATTTTGCAAAAAGCATAAAAACGCCCCGCAAAAGTCGAATCGGTATCCGGCTCTTACGGGGCTTTCATTATTCAGTTAGGGGCTGATTCCCTTCTTACGGTTTACCATTGCGATCCCAGAAGCGGGCTTCCGTCACCGCCTCGATATAGGCATCGATGTTGTTTTGGACGACACCGGCACCTGTTACACCTTCAAGGCCTGCCAGGATATCACAGCCTTCATTCAAGGCGCCGATTGGTTTATAGTGCAGGAAGGCCTCCTCCACGAAGTCCGGCACCTCTTTTGCGAAGATCGGCGTCTTGCCCTGCTTGCCTGCGACCAGTACGGCGTCGAACAATACGGAATCGGCCGTCAGCAATGTATGCTTGACCTCCAGTTCCGTACCATCCTCCCCTACAATCTTTCCGTGGTGGTCGCTGATGATTTCAGGCATCGTCCCCTTGCTCTTCAGCGTCTTCAACCATAGCGGCAGATCTTTTGAGAACCCATCAGCCGCCAGCACGGCGATTTTGCGTGTATCCGGCTTCTTGACCGTATTCATCTGGCTGAGTGCAGGCGACACTTTGTCAGTAAGCACCGGCTTCACCGATGGGACGGGAAGACCGAGGTTTTCCGCTACCGCCTTCACCAATTCATGGCTGACGTTCGAGAACATTTCAAGTACCTGGATGCGGATGGATTCGGTTTCACATTTGCCGAGCTCAAAGCTGAACGCATTGATCATATGCTGCTTTTCCACGTCCGACATACTGTTCCAGAACATCGTCGCCTGTGTAAAATGATCATTGAAGCTTTCACTGCGCGCCCGGACTTTATGGCCTTCCACCTTTTCCTGATAATGCTCGTAACCGCCGTTTTCAGCAGACACTGGATGTGGTGTATTGTTGGCCAGGCTGTTTTTCGAGTAGCTGACCCGGCCGACATTGATCGTCTGGCGGCCGTAGCCATCACGCTGGTTGTTATGGAATGGGCATACCGGACGATTGATCGGCAGCTCATGGAAGTTCGGTCCTCCCAGGCGGATCAGCTGTGTATCTGTATACGAGAACAGGCGGCCCTGCAACAATGGGTCATTCGTAAAGTCGATTCCCGGAACGACATGGCCCGGATGGAAAGCAACCTGCTCCGTTTCCGCAAAGACATTGTCTACATTGCGGTTCAATGTCAGGCGGCCGACACGTTGCACCGGCACATCCTCTTCCGGCCAGATTTTCGTCGGATCCAGGACGTCGAAATCAAACTTGAACTCGTCCGCCTGTGGAATGATCTGCAGGCCCAACTCCCACTCTGGATAGTCCCCATTTTCGATTGCTTCATATAAATCGCGTCGATGGAAGTCAGGGTCCTTCCCGTTGATTTTCTGCGCTTCATCCCAGCACACAGAATGGATACCCAGAAGCGGCTTCCAGTGGAATTTCACGAAGAATGCTTCTCCAGCTGAATTTACAAGACGGAATGTATGCACACCGAAGCCCTCCATCATGCGGTAGCTTCGCGGA
>JAZUQF010000103.1:0-3257 GCA_045605545.1 Lysinibacillus sp. | reverse complement strand
GAAGATGTTCCATAATAATTCACCTGTACGGTCTTTTGCATAGACAAGTGTTTTTACTTTATTCGCTAAACCGCGTGCCTGCTTCGCCATCTCCATCGAAGGCGTTTTCAGCTTTTTCACCGGTTCATATTCAAATGTATCGAGATTAAGCTCTAAAATTTCTTTTCCTTCTTTCACAAAGAATCCTTGACCGGACTTGGCACCGAGCCAGCCATTTTCAATCATCTTCTTCAACGTCGGATCTTCGGCAAACACCGCCTGCTCCTCGCCCGTCGTATGGTCAAAGACGTTTTTTGCCACGTGTGCAAATGTATCCAGACCGACTACATCGAGTGTACGGAATGTCGCCGACTTAGGACGGCCGATCAGCGGACCCGTCACCGAGTCGACTTCCCCCACCGAATAGCCGCGTCCCTGCATCTCCTTCATTGTGATGATCAGGCCGTATGTACCGATCCGGTTTGCAATGAAGTTTGGTGTGTCTTTTGCAATGACAACGCCTTTGCCCAGCACGTCTTCACCGAATGTCTGCATGAATGATACGACTTCCGGTGCCGTTGTATCAGAAGGAATGACCTCTAATAGCTTTAGGTAGCGTGGTGGGTTGAAGAAATGCGTCCCCAGGAAATGTTGTTGGAAATCCTCCGAACGTCCTTCAGCCATCGCGTTGATGCTGACCCCTGATGTATTTGAGCTGACAATCGTGCCCAGTCTGCGGACTGCATCGATCTTTTCCATCAACCCTTTTTTGATATCAAGGTTTTCTACAATAACTTCGATGATCCAGTCTACGTCTTTCAATCTATCAAAATCGTCCTCAAAGTTCCCAGCCGTGATGAGCCCTAGGTTCTTTTTCGCAGCCAATGGAGCCGGTTTTTGCTTTAAAAGCTTCTGTAGTGCCCCATTTGAAAAGCGATTGCGGACTTGCGAGCTTTCTAGTGTATAGCCCTTCGCCTGCTCTTCTGTAGTCAATTCTTTTGGTACGATATCTAACAATAATGTCGGGATGCCGATATTCGCTAAATGCGCGGCGATGCCTGACCCCATAACCCCTGACCCTAATACGGCCGCCTTTTGAATTTTGTAAGTCACGAGAACTTCCCCCTTCTCCACTCTTTTTTGCCGAATGAACAATCATTCATTTTTGGGCTAAAAAAATTTGAAACACCTTTTCTGTCCTTAGTGTATTTGATTTCCTCTTTTTTGGCAACATTTTTCAAGATAATTTTCTATAAAAATCTGAAATTTCACTCCCTTTCGTTGATTTACCAGGGAAATAATGAATATCCATTCACTCCATTTTATCAGAAAACCTTTTTATTCAACCTTTGCAGAGGCAAAACACTTTCCGCTATCCACTAATATGTGTAAACTATCAAATATAAGGAGCGTGATATGAATGATAGAAATTACGACAGTAGAGCAATTCGATGCAATCATTTCAGGTGATCAAAAGGTGATTGTGAAGTTCTTCGCAGGCTGGTGCCCGGACTGCACACGTATGGATATGTTCATCGATCCAATCGTCGAAGAATATAGCCAGTATACATGGTACTCCGCCAACCGGGACAACTTCCCCGAACTGGCTGAGAAATACCAGGTGATGGGCATCCCTTCCCTGCTCATCTTCCAAAACGGCGAAAAGCTCGCCCACCTGCACAGCGCCAATGCCAAATCCCCAGATCAAGTTACTGAGTTTTTGGACGCGCAAAAGTAATGGGCATGCCCCATTTCCCGATGCCTGGACATCGTCTTTCCTAAAGTACGCTTTTGGGGGATTATTTCAGGAAATCGGGCGGATGCTGGACAAAACTTCATTTACCGGCCAGCAGCTAATGGGTACAAGGGCCTTCCCGTAAGTCCCCTGAAATGTAACACGCGGAGAAACCTGATTCGTTTTCTCCGCGTGTTTTTTGATTTTTTTATAACGAAGGCGTCAATATCTCAAAAATTGTGCCCTCTCTGCAAATCACCCTTCATCGGAACTCCATTTCATAAATCCATCCTGTATTAGCTCCACGACACGGAATTCCCGTGCGTGCAGGTAGATTCTTTTTAACGACTCACCAATATCATTCGCCATTTCAAAGCCGATTACCGTCATCCGTCACATTTGATATACAACTTAATTTCTAATAAGCGTCATTTTAGACCAAATGACCTTCTTTGACATTTATTTTTAATTATGTTGTATGTTATTTTCTCCATTTTAGCCTGCCTACACCTAAAAATAACGATGTACAAAAGTACAATGCGCTTCCAAAGTGCGATATACAAGCACTCCCGCACGTACCATACATTAAGAAGGGAGTCGAACGAGGGTGCTAAAATGGGGTTTTTTTGATGTAATTTGCATCGAAAACATGCACTTTTACGACTTTCCTGACAATGTCTCATATACTAGGAGGATTACTTTACGCAAAAACGGGTATTAATAGACTTATTAGAAATGGAATCGGAGGTGACGTAAAATGCGTGTTCTACTAGATGTAAATGGAATGTCCCAATATGGCGATGCGATTCGTCCTGATTTTCGCAATTCTGCATGTGGACCGACAACTGCTCACGTTATTTTAAATTATTTATCCCAAAATCATACTGTCGGAAAGAAGGATATCAATGAATTGTATGAACTATTGGGAGGAACAAAAATTGGGCTCTTCAAATGGCAGTTCATCCGAAAGCTGCGTGCCCAGCTTGGTGAAGGCTTCACGATTGATGAATGCAACCTATCTGAAGCAATCATGCAGCTGAAGCACGGCAACCCCGTAGCGATGAAGTTTGACCAATATTTTACGTTCCAATGGTTTACAAAGAAAAAACCACTCTACAAATACCACTGGGTGCCGCTGATTGGCTACGAAATCAAGGATGACTGCCTATACTTGATCATCCATGATAATGGCGGACGCGACCGCGAAAGCCAAGTGCGCTCCATCTGCTATGATGACAACCGTCATGTACTGAGCTTTGTAAAGATCGAGCCGAAGGAATAATCCTAACGAGTTTATGTCAGAGGTGCAGACAAGTAAATATCAGATTGTAACGCACGGTATTTCACATGGGAAATTACCGTGCGTTTTTTTTTGATATATCAGGGTTTATTACTCTTTTTATGACTTTTCCGTATTTACTTATCCAAAAAGTAAAGGAGAGGTTTCATGAAGGTCTACTCGTTATTAGTGTTATTGCTATTTATCGTTTGGTACAGAGTCTCCCTTCAATACACCGAACCAAGTTGGTGGTCCATCTTTTCT
>JAZUQF010000102.1:0-19911 GCA_045605545.1 Lysinibacillus sp. | reverse complement strand
AATTCATCCCGTGTGTAGAAGCCTTCCTTTATGGTAACGGGCGGCTCGCCCATGGCTGTTTTCAAGAGAGCCGGATCATCGGCCTGTATCCAGTAGCACAGCGCCACCCCGACATCTGCAAGCGGATCTCCGACTGTCGCCATTTCCCAGTCGAACAGCCCCTTCACTTCCAGAAAGCCCTCCGAGAACATGGTGTTATTCAGTTTGTAGTCATAATGGATGATTGCCGCGTCACTTGAGGAAGGGACGTTTGCCTGCAGCCAGGCCTTCAGCTCCTCCACCTCCGGAACCTCATCTGTCCTTGCCCGCTCATAACGTCCAATCCAACCGTCCACCTGGCGTGCCATGAAGCCTTCGGGTTTGCTCATATGTGCCAGCACGGTCTGCTTGTAATCGATGCGGTGAAGTTCCACCAACGTATCGACCATTTTCTCTGAAATGCGGCGCCCCACCTCTGGCGTATATGGGACGGCTGATGGGAACGACGTATCAAGGACAATCCCCCGCCTTCTTTCCATGATGAAGAAGGGGCTCCCGATGATGGATTCATCATCAGAAAACAGATAGGTCTTCGGGACATACGGGAAAAACTGCTGAAGAGAGGTCAGAATTGTATACTCCCTCTCCATATCATGCGCTTTCGGTGCGGTCGGTCCTAGTGGCGGACGGCGGAGCACCGCTTCAAAATCCCCGCATTTCAACAGATAGGTCAGGTTGGAGTGGCCGGAGCCGAACTGCTCGACCTCAAGTTCGGCAGACGGCAGATCCGGCAGCTTTTCCTGCAAAAAGGCTGCAAGGGCCGCTACATCCAGTTCCTCCCCTCTCCTTACTGCAATCGTATCCTTCATTCTACTTCACACTCCTTTGGTTGTCCGACTGACTAGTTGGTATCCGGCATAGCCGAAATGCCGTTCAAAACCATGTCCACATAAATGTCCGTCAATTCCTGCGGTGGTATTTTCCCGTCCGGCTGGTACCACTGGTAGCTCCAGTTCGTCATGCCGAGGATGGCGAATGACAGCATCTGTACCTGCAGGTCTTTCCGGAACTCCCCCTGCTCGATTCCCTGTGCCAAAATGTGCTCCAGGTTTCGGCGGAATGTATCACGTTTTTGCCGCACCTCCTCCGCATGTTCTTCCCCCAGATGGCGCATCTCCCGGAAGAATACCCTGCCTGCGGGACCCTGTGCCTCAATATCGGCAATCAATAGATGGATGATGGAGCGCAGCTTTTCATGGCATGTGCCAGACTGTGCCATGATGTCGGACTGCCGTTTCAGCAGGTCCTCGATGTATTCCGAATGGATGTCCATCAATAGCTGCTCCTTGCTGGAAAAGTAGTAATAGAAGGTGCCCTTTGTGACATTCAATGCATCGACGATATCCTGGATGGATGTACTGCCAAAACCTTTGCGTTCAAATAGTAGAATGCTTTCCTGTATGATTTTTTGCTTCATATTTGCCTCCTGCATGATAAAACTTCTTCTCTATTAGTATGGCAAAAGGGACTCCATTTGAACACCGCCATCCGGGAATTTTCAAACTACAGGGCACTCGCTCCACCATCCACCGTCAGGATGCCGCCTGATACATAATCAGAGGCCTGCGAGGCAAGGAATACGGCGGCCCCCTTCAAATCCTCCTCGTTGCCGAGTCGCTTCAGCGGGGTTGCTGCCAGAATATGCTCCCTGCCCAGCTCAATCAGCTGGTTCGACATCTTCGTCGGGAAGAAGCCCGGTGCAATCGCATTGACATTGATATTGTGGCGGCCCCACTTCACGGCCAGATCCTTTGTAAATGTCATGACCGCCCCCTTGCTCGTGTTATAGCCAATCGTCTGCATGAACTCCGGCGTGCCGCCGAATCCGGCAATCGACGCAATATTAATGATTTTTCCGGACTTTTTCTCCATCATCACCTTGCCGACTTCCTGGCACATCAGAAATGTACCTGTCACGTTGATGCCGATCACTTTGTCCCACGCCTCTTTCGGCATCTGCTCCACAGGCGCCCCCCAGGAAGCGCCACTGTTGTTGACTAATATATCGATTGTACCGAATGCATCCAGCGTCTTCTCCACTACAGCCTTTACATCTGCAGGATCCGTTACATCGCAGGCAACTGCAAGCGTCCTGACGCCAAACGCATGCTCCAGCTCTTCCCCGACTGCTCTGCATGCCTCCATATTCCGCGAGCAGAGGACGATATTCGCAATTCCAGCCTCCGCAAAGCCTTGTGCAATCTGGGCACCGAGCCCGCGCCCTCCCCCGGTGATGATGGCCGTCTTTCCTGTCAATTTGAATAAATCAAGAACGCCCATGAACCAGCACCTCCTCACTATGCTTTTTCAATTCCAGCTTCGCAATCTGCGACCGGTGCACTTCATCGGGACCATCTGCAATCCGTAGCGTGCGTGCCTGGGCCCACATGAATGCAAGGGGCGTATCGTCACTGACCCCTGCACCGCCGAACGCCTGGATGGCCCTGTCCAATACATTCAGCGCCATCTGTGGGGCCACTGCCTTGATCATGGCGATTTCCTGCTTCGCCTCCTTATTGCCGGCCGTATCCATCATGTAGGCGGCCTTTAATGTTAAAAGGCGGGCTTGTTCGATTTCGATGCGGGACTGTGCTATCCAGTCCTGGATGACGCCCTGCTGTGCGAGCTTCTTGCCGAAAGCCGCTCGCTCCTGCACCCTTCTGCACATTTCAGCCACGGCGCGCTCCGCCGATCCGATCAGGCGCATGCAATGATGGATACGGCCAGGTCCGAGGCGCCCCTGGGCAATCGCAAAGCCCTTCCCTTCCCCCCATAGGATATTCGAAGCAGGCACCCGTACATCCGTATACGTAATCTCCATATGTCCATGGGGTGCATGGTCATAGCCGAATACAGGTATGTGCCGCTCGATCTTCAGGCCTGGCGTATCCATCGGTACAAGAATCATGGACTGCTGCTCATGCCTTGGTGCATCCGGATCTGTCTTTCCCATCACGATGGAAATCTTACAACGCGGATCTCCTGCACCCGACGACCACCATTTCCGTCCGTTGATGACATATTCATCCCCCTCGCGGACGATGCTCGCCTCGATGTTGGTCGCATCGCTTGAAGCTACGGCCGGCTCCGTCATCGAAAAGCAGGAGCGGATGTCCCCTGCCAGCAGCGGCTTCAGCCACCGTTCCTTCTGCACCTCCGTCCCATATCGGACAAGCACCTCCATGTTGCCCGTATCCGGTGCTGCGCAGTTGAATACTTCAGGGGCGATGTGCGAGCGTCCCATCAGCTCGCAAAGCGGTGCATATTCCACATTCGACAGTCCTGCACCATATTCGCTGTCAGGCAGAAATAGATTCCACAGCCCCTGCTCCTTCGCCTTCTGCTTCAGCTCCTCGATGATCGGCGGCACTGTTATCCACCGGTCCTGCCGCTGATTCACGTATTCCTCATAAAGGCGTTCATTCGGATAAATATAGTCCTCCATGAACTGTTCCAGCTTCTTCTGAAGGCGAACCACCTTGTCAGAATATGAAAAATCCATTCCCTTCTCCCCCTTGATTACATACCAACCAGTTGGTATGTAATGATTATTTATCTGTAATTATAAAAATACTTTCTCCTTTACGCAAATATATTCTGAAATAACAGCATATTATGCTCATAAAGAAAAGGAATCCTGTGACTTCCCATCACAAGACTCCCCCTGTTCATTTTACGACCTTCGCCAAATAGACACGGATGGACTCTTCACCGTTTGCCAACGCTTCCTTCTCACGTGCTTCATCCTTGGCGACCTTTGCTTCCGCGCCTTCTGCGATTCGTTCTGCATCCGCCGCCGGGACGACGATGACGCCATCAATATCCCCTACAATGAGATCTCCCGTCTCGACGACCACACCACCGACTGATACAGGCACACCGACAGCACCGCCGCCATGCTTATTGCCTGCCGCCACTGTTGTACCCAGCGAAAATACCGGGAAGTCCATGGCACGCGCTGCAGCGAGGTCCCGAATGACGCCGTCGACGACAAATCCCTGCACGCCTACCCCCTGCGCCAATTGCATGACAAAATCGCCTGCTACAGCCCGATTTGTGTTTCCTTTTGCATCAATGACTAAAACATCCCCCTTATTCGCCTTGCTGATTGCCTCTAGGACAGCGCCATTCTCGCCGTCAGGCAGCCGGACCGTCAGCGCCCTGCCTGCAATCTTGAAATGGTCGGCAATCGGCTTGATATCCGCCGCCACATTCGTATGGCCACCTGTGGCATCGGAAACTGCCGTCGTCGGCAATGCCAAGAAACGCTCTTCAATTGTTGTCATTGTCATTTTCTCATCCCCTGGAAAATTTTCTTTTACAAATATTAAAATATTTGCAATTATTAAAAATAATAAATAAATTCTTCTTTAACTACAATATTTTTTCGCTAATGTCGTAAATATCGTTATAAACGGCTCATTTTTGTGAATAGTTGAAGAAAGGGGGCAATGGATTGAAGAATTTGATACGGCAGGAAACAAATGAAGCAGGTGAAGTGATTTACAAAATGGCGACATTCGACATCGATGTAATAGCCAAATCTACAGGTGGTCTGTCCCCCATCATCATGTATCTTCAAGAAGGAAAGGATATTACGGATGAGATTCGAGCTTTGCGCTTCCATTATCAGAATCCCTCCTCCTTTATAGAGGACTATCCCGCTTTCCAGGCGATGCTGTATGAAAAAGAGCAGCGGGCCATCAATGAATTGTATGAATCCATCAGCATCAAGCCAAAGAACATGTCCCCTGCAAAGCAGATGATATGGAGTTTCGGGGTCATGCTGCTGGTCATAGGGCCGTTCATCATTGCGGCACTTCTATTGAAATAACTATACGACTATGGGCATAAAGCGGCTCATAGTTTTTTTTTCGTCTAGTGTTATAATAAGAACGTTCTATATTTCTAACGTAAAAGATAGGAGAGGTTTTCTTGCTTTTCAACTCTTTTGTCTTTGCTTTTGTATTTTTACCCGTTGTATTCTGCATCTATTTTCTATTAGGTAAATTGAAAAACAAAGACATTTCCATACTATTCTTAGTAGCAGCTTCCCTGTATTTCTACAGCTACTTCGAAATCAAGTTCCTTTACTTGATTTCATTTTCCATGGCCGTCAATTTCAGCCTCGGCCGCTTGCTATTGAAGGCCCGCTCTCATAGGCGCCTGATTTTAACGACCGGCATCATCTTCAATGTTGGATTATTGGGTTATTTTAAATATGCCGATTTCTTTATAGAAAACTATAATTGGATATTCGATGAGAACATGGATCTGCTGTATTTGGCTTTGCCGCTCGGAATCAGCTTCATCACATTCCAGCAAATCGCCTACCTGGTAGATATTTATCGCGGGGAGATCACCCATTCCAAATTATCTTCCTATATGATATTCAGTACCTTCTTCCCGCAGTTGATTGCCGGACCCATCGTCAACCACAAGGATGTCATGCAGGATTATGAAGACCCGGCGAAAAAGCGGGTCAACCTGGAGAACGTCTCGAAGGGCTCCTTCATCTTCCTCATCGGCCTTGTCAAGAAGATCGTCATCGCCGATACATTCGCACTTTGGGTGACGGACGGCTTCAACAACTATGAGAGCCTGACGTTTACTGAAGCGTGGTTTGTCATCATCGCCTATACAGTCCAGCTGTACTTCGACTTCAGTGGCTACTGTGATATGGCCATTGGACTGGCGCTTATGTTCAACATCCATATCCCGATGAACTTCAACTCGCCTTACAAGGCACGAAACATCCCTGATTTCTGGAGACGCTGGCATATGACGCTGAACCGCTTTTTGACAAGATACGTCTACTTCCCGCTCGGCGGTAGCCGCAAAGGGGAATGGTTCACGACGCTCAATATCCTTATCGTATTCTTCATCAGCGGCTTCTGGCATGGGGCGGGCTGGACGTTCATCATCTGGGGGATGCTGCACGGTGTGGCGTCCGTCATTGTACGCCTGTTCATCAAATACGGCCGTATCCAGCTGCCTTACCTGGTGGCATGGTTCATGACGTTTTTATTCATCATTCTGGCGCGCGTCTACTTCCGGTCATCCAGCGTGGAGCAGGCGCATCATCTGTTCGGGACTTTGTTTTCACCGGACCTGGCAAGCTTGAAGGCGTTCATTTCCACTCCTTCAGCCATTTTTGCGGATGCTGCGGCAATTGAAGTGTCAGGGTATGCCCTGAATACACCGTTCATTTTGATCGGCAGCCTATTGATTACATTGGCCATCTGCTTCTTTGCCAAGAACTCGGTTCAATTGCTGGACCGTTTCCGATTCGACTGGCTTCACATTCTATACATTCAGTTCCTGGGCGCCATCTTATTGGCCACGATATTCTATGTAAAGAAGAGCAGCGTCTTCATTTACTTCAACTTTTAGGAGGGATTTTAATGAAACCACATATCTGGCTTATCAAGCTTGTACTCGTCAGCCTTGTCGTTCTTGGAATCCCGGTCGGTGGGGTGATGGCCTACAACTACTACATCGACCCTTTATGGAATTTCGACCACAGCAATGAATACAATGACTATCAGATTGGATTCAATGAGCGCATCCAGAAGACGAACTGGATCAATGCGCATGAGATGGATTTCGACAGCCTCATGATCGGGACGAGCCGGACGACCTACATCAATGCTTCGAATTTCGAGGAGAAGGTCTTCCATTATGGCCTGAGCAGCCTGCACATCACGGAATACCTCGATTATATGCAGTATGCACAAAGCAAAAACGAAAAGCCGTTCGAAACCATCTATATGGAATTGACAGTCCGTTCGCATGATTTGCATTATCAGCCGGCCTTCAGCGACGCCCAGTCTTTCTTCGACCAATCGGAACGGCCGTTCTACCGGATTACGAGCCTGTTTACGAAAGAGACATACGACCAGGCGAAGGACAACTACGCGATTTCAAAAGTGGACTACTCGGAGGGACCACGGACGTACAACCGGAATCTGGAGGTCTCCACCTCCTATCCGGGGAAGGATATCAATGAACGGATCGAGTTCTTCAAGAACCAAATGGCCGAGCGCACGGCAAATGGCCCCGAATGGGTGTATGACCCAAACTACCGTGGCTATTTGGAGGAGATAAAGGCGGCATTCCCGGATGCGAACTTCGTTGTATTCACCGACCTGATGCCGGCAGAACGTCTGCAGATGACACTTGGACATCCGCAGATCCAGCCCATCTATAAACAATACATTGCGGACATAGTGGACATCTTTGGGACTGCCTATTCGTTCCATGCCTATAACGATGTGACGCGTGACCATGCCAACTTCTTCGACCTGTACCACTTCTATCCGCCGGTCGGGGACCTTGTGGCAGAAGAGCTCCAGCGCCGTGAGCCTTCCGACCTGCTCCAAATTGTGACGGAAGACAATATGGAGGAGTATTTCAGGCAGTTGGGCATTTAAATGCAAAAAAACCGATGCACCTTTTTGGGCATCGGTTTTTCGTTTATTATAGTCGATTATTTTTGCAGGCGGCTCGTCTGTTCCAGCATGTAGCCGATGCGTTCGATGATTCCTTCAATCTGTGAAGGCTGCTCGATCAGGTCGTAGTCTTTGATATCAAGGCGCAGCACCGGGCAGGAGTTGAAGCTGTTGATCCAGCTTTCATAGCGCTCATGCATTTCATACCAATAGTCGTTCGATGTCTGCTGCTCCATTGCACGCCCCCGCTCCTGGATGCGCGAGATGATACTATCGATTGGGCCCTCCAGGTAGATAAGCAGGTCAGGGTGTGGGAAATACGGAGTCATCACCATTGCATCGAACAGGTTGGTATATGTTTCATAATCCGTCGGGCTCATCGTCCCCTTGTCGTAGTGCATTTTCGCGAAGATGCCTGTATCTTCATAGATGGAGCGGTCCTGGATGAAGCCGCCGCCATATTCAAAAATGCGCTTCTGCTCCTTGAAGCGCTCTGCCAGGAAATACACCTGCAGATGGAAGCTCCATTTTTCAAAGTCATCATAAAATTTATCCAAATAGGGGTTTGTATCCACTTTTTCAAAGGACGTACGGAAATTCAGCCCTTCCGCAAGCGCCTTCGTCATCGTCGATTTTCCTACCCCTACTGTACCGGCGATGGTAATCACTGCATTGGCAGGGATGCCGTACTTTTCACGTAAATTCATCTTTCTGGTATACTCCTCTTTGATAGCTTTTCCTCAACTAACTGCAAAATATATGTCAGGTCTTCCTCTCGCTCGACAAAATCCAGCTCGTCGCCGTTCAGCCGGATTACCGGAATCTCGGGGTGCATCTTTTCAAAATGCCCGATGAATTCATGATAATCTTCCGAAAGCTGCACCATGTATTCTCTAGAAATCATTTTTTCGAACTCACGGCCGCGCTTGGCAATGCGGCTCATCAGCGTCTCGATGCTCGCATGCAAATAGATGACCATGTTCGGCACAGGCATGTCCGCAGTCAGGATGCCGTAGATGGACTCATATTTCCCATATTCCGACGGCTTCAGCGTACGCTTGGCAAAAATGAGGTTCTTGAAGATATGGTAGTCAGCCACCACTGGTGATTGATTGGATAAAATGTGGTTGTTTATATCCGAAAGCTGTTTATATCGATTGCAAAGGAAGAACATTTCCGTCTGAAAGCTCCACTCGTCGATGTCTTCATAGAACTTCCCTAGAAACGGATTCTCATCAACGATTTCCTTTAAGAGATGGTAGTCAAATGTGCCGGCGATCGCCTTTGATAAGGACGTCTTTCCCACACCTATCGGACCTTCTACTGTAATAAATGGAACCGACACTAGAAGCTCCCCCTTTTCATTAATCAGTGCGTTTCATTTTACCATAGGTTCATCCCATGCAACAAAACAATCTATTCCATTTTGAGCAGATGTACTATTCCGAATATTTAACATCCTAACCAAAGTGCCGGTATGCTTCCTCCTGTCGGACTTCCAGCTCGCGAATTTGCTGCCGGAACTTCTCCTCCACCTTCTCAAGCTCCCGGTCGAACCGCTCCTCGATGTCCTCCTCCTTTGCGGCGAACTCTTCATACAGGCGATCCTGCTCCTCATCCTCTTCCTGTCCCAGGCTGTCAATGGCCTCCTCGAACTGCTCCTCCAGCCTCTCATAGCTCGCCTCTAGCGTCGCCTCCAGGGAAGAAAGCTCATCCTCGAATGAAAGCTCCCACTCTGCAAGCCTTTCTTCCATCATATCCTGCAATTCCTCGATGTCCTCCTCGAATTTCCCATTCAATCTTTCGAGCTTTTCCATGAACGCCTCCCTCAATCCTGCAAGCTGCCGATAATCCGATAAAGCCTCCTTTTGTGCCCCTGCAAAATGGCTGAACAGGGCACGCTCCTGTTCTATTATCTCGTTCAGGTAGGCCTCCTTCTGCTGATGGATTTTACTTCTCCACTGCTCTCTCTCATGCTCTTGCTTTTGTAAAATAGATTCTTTTTTATTTTCAAATAATGCTTTGATTTGCCTTTGCGCTTTCTCACTGTTTTGCTTCAGCACTTCTCTTTGTTCGGCCACCTTTTTCTTCAGCGTCTCGACCTGTGTTTCATATCTTGCCTTTAATGTAGTGAGCACATTCTTTTTATTCGATGCCAATGTCTCCTGCTGTTCTTCAAAGGCTATTTCAAGCAGCTGCCGCTCCCTCTGGAAATGGGCGTCGGCTTCTGCCAATGTTTCAAATTGTGGATGCATACAGATACCCCCCTTTCTTCCATCTTACCACGAGTTGGTAGTGGAACAAGGGGGGGAAGCAATGCTACACTGACAGGTAAGGAGCGATGAAGATGGACGTATTTGAACAGGACCGCCAGTTTATGCAGCTGGCATTGAAAGAAGCAAAAAAGGCGGGGGACCTTGGGGAGGTGCCAATCGGGGCGGTCATCGTCCACGAAGGGAAGGTCATCGCCTCGGCATCGAACCTGCGGGAAACGACGCAGAATGCCGTGACCCATGCCGAACTCATGGCCATCCAGCAGGCCTGCGAAAAGATTGGCAGCTGGCGGCTCGAGGAGACGACGCTGTATGTGACGCTTGAGCCATGCCCGATGTGTGCAGGGGCCATTCTGCAGTCCCGCATCCCCCGTATCGTGTACGGGGCGCGGGATATGAAGGCCGGCTGCGTGGATTCCTTGTACCGCCTCTTGAACGATCCGCGCTTCAACCACGAGTGCGAAGTGACAGAAGGCGTGCTCGCAGAGGAATGTGGGCGGATTCTAACAGACTTCTTCCGTGCTTTGCGGGAGCGGAAGAAGGCGGAGAAGCTCGCACGAAAAGCAGCAAAAGCGGACAATCACCTATCATAGCAGAACGGCGGCTTCCTTTCAGGAGGCCGCTTTCTTTATGGTTCCGGATAGCATGGAGCTGAATAACATGATTCCGTTCATCATGATATACTAAAGCTCCTTTTCCAGTATTATTTTATGCCAGCCTTTCCCGTCTACGAAAGTATCGATGACGTCAAAGCCGCATTTCAGGTTCAATATGAGCATTGCCTTTTTGGTGTTGCGGCTGTATGTACGGACCTTCTGGTAGCCGCGCCTTCTGCATTCCCTGTGCTGAGCCTCCATCAGCTGCGAGGCGATTCCCCGCTTCTGATGGACGGGATGCACGCCGCCGAGCCAGCTGTAGAATATCCCCTCCTCCACTTCATAGCCGAGCTTGAAGCCGATGACATTGCCGTCTTCGATGGCCACAAAGGCAAGAAACCCTTTTTTATCATAAAGTTTTCCCTCTTTTAACGAATCCCCATCAAACACATGCCGATGCACGGTCTGGATGCCTTCCAGAATATCCTTGGGCAATCGATCGAATTGACGTATCTCCATGCTTATCCCCCTGTCAAAAAAAGGGCCCCGCACGTTGCAGGAACCCTTTGAATTATATTTGCATTTCTAAACAGCGTTTATTTCGGCGCGATGACTTCCACGCCGCCCATATATGGTACAAGCACTTCAGGTACTTTTACAGATCCATCAGCCTGCTGGTAGTTCTCCAAAATGGCTGCCACTGTACGGCCGACCGCCAGACCAGAACCGTTCAACGTGTGGACGAATTCCGGTTTTGCACCCTGCTCGCGACGGAAGCGGATATTGGCACGGCGCGCTTGGAAGTCCTCGAAGTTGGAGCATGAAGAAATCTCGCGGTACATATCCTGCGTCGGGAACCAAACCTCCAAGTCGTACTTCTTCGCAGCTGTAAAGCCAAGGTCGGAAGTATTCATCAGCAGCTTGCGGTACGGCAGGTTCAATAATTGAAGGACTTTTTCAGCATGTCCTGTCAAAAGCTCCAATTGCTCATAGGAATCTTCCGGCTTTACGAAGCGGACCAGCTCCACCTTGTTGAATTGGTGCTGGCGGATCAATCCGCGTGTATCGCGGCCGGCTGAGCCCGCTTCAGAACGGAAGCAGGTGCTGTATGCCGCAAAGCCCTTCGGCAGCATCTCCCCGTCCAGAATCTCATCACGGTAGAAGTTCGTTACAGGCACTTCCGCTGTTGGTGCCATGAAGTAGTCGAGGCCTTCTAATTTGAACACGTCCTCTTCGAACTTCGGCAGTTGGCCCGTTCCCGTCAAGGAATCGCGGTTGATGATCACCGGCGGTAGCATCTCCTCATAGCCATGCTCATCTGCATGAAGGTCCATCATGAAGCTCATCAGCGCGCGCTCCAGACGTGCCCCTAGCCCGCGGTAGAATAGGAAACGGCTCCCCGTCACTTTACCGGCACGTTCAAAATCGACGACACCTGTTTCTGTCGCTACATCCCAGTGCGGCTTCGGCTCGAAATCGAATACAGGCTTGTCGCCCCATGTATACACTTCCACATTATCGTCTTCCGTTTCGCCGACCGGTACGGATTCATGAGGAATGTTCGGCAGGCGCATCATCATGTATTTGAATTTCTCTTCGATGTCACGCAGCTCTGCATCCAATCCTTTGATTTCATCGCCCAGTTCGCGCGTCCGTGTGATGGCCTCGGTCGCATCTTCCTTATTGCGCTTCATGACAGCAATCTGTTCGGACGCTTTATTTCTTTCCGCCTTCAGCACTTCCGTCTTGGCAATCAATTCACGGCGCTTTTTATCAAGCTCCTCGAATTCATCGATGTTTCCTAAATCTTCGTTACGTGTAAGAAGGATCTTCTTCACTTCTTCATAATTGTCGCGGACACGTTTAATATCCAACATAAGCTTCTACCTCCAAATGTAAATTGATGATGGGTCTGCTTTCACGCACTACCCCGCTAAAACACAAAAAAGCCCTCATCCCCTAGAAAAGGGACGAGAGCTACCCGCGTTGCCACCCTAATTGAACAGGCGATCCTGCCTGCTCCACTTATCAAATAACGGCTTTTCAACCGGCCTTGGCCTACTTATTCATTCAGCCAGGCAACTCCAGGACGGATTCACAAGTGTCTTTACCGGCTTTCACCACCCGCCGGCTCTCTAGAAAAAACATACTTGCTACTATTTCCCATCATCGTATTACCAATTTTAAAATTTAACCCTAATTTACTATAGCTGACCGCATTTTGCAAGTTCTAGTTCCAATCGTTTTGTTATACTGTTGGTAGCAAAAAGGAACAAGTCAGGGGGTTGCATATGGAACTGTTATTTTTGACGCTTGATAAGGAGGATGAACGGCCGCTCTACGAACAGCTCTACCTGAATATAAAGCAGGCCATCATCCGCCAGGATATCCCGACCGGTACGAAACTGCCTTCAAAGCGGCAGCTCAGTGATTTTTTGAACATCAGCCAGACGACGATCGAACTTGCCTATGGGCAGCTGCTGGCGGAAGGCTACATCATCTCCAGGCCCCGTATCGGCTATTTTGCAGAGGCAATCGACGAGCTGCCGTATGTGGAGAAGGAACTGCCATCAGCCGTAGCTCTGGACGATGGACCGACCTCCTACCAGTTTGATTTCTCTCCGGGGAAGATCGATGAGGACGGATTTCCATTTCATCTGTGGCGCAAGTATGCAAAGGACATCTACGATGAATCATCGAAGCAACTGCTCCAGCCGGGCCATGCCCAGGGCGAGTATGCACTGCGGAGCGAAATCGCCCGCTACCTGTATGAATCCCGCGGCATACAATGCATGCCGGAGCAGATCGTCATCGGCTCAGGTACAGAGCAGCTGCTGCCCATGATCCTCCGTCTGTTTAATAAGGACGACCGGATCGCCTTTGAGAATCCCGGCTATTCCGCCATCCCGTACGCCCATATCCAAGGCCGCGCCGTCCCGGTGGGGGTGGATGAGGACGGCCTGCTTGTCGATGAGCTGGAAAAGAGCGATGCAAACCTGGTGTACATTACACCGTCCCACCAATTCCCGACCGGCGCCGTGCTTTCCGCCACCCGCCGGGCACAGCTGTTGAAATGGGCTGCCCAAAAACAGTCCCGCTATATCATCGAGGACGACTATGACAGCGAATTCCGCTATATCGGAAAGCCGATTCCCGCTCTCCAGGGGCTCGATAAGGGCGACAGCGTCATCTATATGAGCACCTTCTCGAAATCGTTCATGCCATCCTTACGTGTCGCCTATTTTGTACTGCCGCTCAGCCTGCTGCCAAAATACAGGGAGGTCTTCAGCTATTATTCGGCTACCGTGCCACGCTTTGACCAGCACCTGTTGGCGAACTTCATGAGAGACGGCCACTTTTCTAAGCATTTGAATCGGATGCGGAAAATATACAGGAAAAAGCATGATAAATTGATTGCCATTCTATCAGGACACTATCCCGCTGTCAGGGTGAGCGGGGATAGCGCAGGCATGCATGTTTTATTGTCCGTGCCCCATACTGAGACCGAGAAGGAGCTGCTGGCGCATGCACGCCGGGAGCGGCTCCATATCCAGCCCATCACACGTTATATGATGAAGCCCGTCGCGTATGAACATCCGACGTTCATCCTGGGGTTCGGTGGTATCTCGATGACAGATCTGGAAGAGTCCATACATGCCCTGATGAAGGCGTTCGGTCATACCAATTCCACTTTGTAGCTTTTAAACCAGTGGTGCAGCTGTACAAAATAGGCCAGCAGTTGAGGTCCCGCCATCAGCTGACCGAACCAAGGCTTTTGGAAGGATGCGCCGCCTGTAGCGTGCAGCTGTTGCAGCTGCTCCCGGTCAAAGAGTTCATACAGGATGCTTGCAGGATCGGCCATGCATTCAGCAAGCAATGTCTGTACCGCCTTCGTATAGGCAGGATGATATGTCTTCGGATAGGGGTTCTTCTTCCTCCAGACAATCTCTTCAGGGAGAAGCCCTTCTGCCGCCTTGCGCAGGATGCCCTTCTCGTGCCCGCCAGCCGTCTTCATCTCCCATGGGATGTTCCATACATAATCTACCAGCTCATGGTCTGCAAACGGCACCCTGACCTCCAGGCTGGCACCCATGCTCATCCTGTCCTTCCTCTCCAGCAATGTCTGCATGAAGAACATATTATTCAGATAGAACAGCTGTCCTCTTTCTTTCCCTTCCTCACTATCCTCATAGACGGCCGGCACTTCTGCAATCGCCGCCTCATATGTCTGCCGCATGAAGCTTTCCAGCTGCAGCTTCTCACGCCAGCCATCGTTTAATAATGCATCGCGCTCTTTGATGGAGCGGATCCACGGGAAGTAGTTGGTGTTATTAAAGAACCATGGATAGCCTCCGAACAGTTCATCTGCGCATTCCCCGGACAGGGCCACGGTGAAGTCCTTTTTCATCTCCTTGCAGAAGAGGAGGAGCGAGCTGTCGATATCGGCCATGCTTGGATAATCCTTCAGCTGCATCGCCTCCAGGAGGGCCTCGACCATGGCCTCCTGTGACAGGATGATTTCATGATGCTCCGTCTGGAACCTGTCACGCATCAATTGGATCCAATAGGCGTCCCTCGATACCTGGAAATCATTCTTTTGGAAGAACTTGTCGCTCTCCTCGAAGTCGACGGAATAGGTATGCAGCACCTGCCCGTTCGCCCGGTAGTGTTCTGCTGCCACCCCGGTGATGAAGCTTGAATCCAAACCGCCCGATAGGAACGTACATAATGGCACATCACTGACAAGCTGCCGCTCGATTGCCGCCTTCAACAGCGTATGGACCTGCTCGACCGTTTCCTCCTCTCCGTGGGGATGAGGGCGATAGGACACATCCCAGTAGCGCACCATCTTCTTTCCACCTGGCGTTATTTTTAAATAATATCCCGGTTTAAGTTCTACAATGTTTTTAAAGACGGTAGTGCCCGGAATGCGTGAAGGACCGATGCTCAATAATCCTGCCAGTCCCTGCAGATCGACCTGGGGCTTTATAGAAGGATGCTTAAGAAGCGCTTTTATTTCTGAAGCAAACATTATCTCGTTCTCCCGCTCCGTATAGAAGAGCGGCTTTACCCCCATACGGTCGCGGCAGATGAACAGCGATTCCTCCTCTGCGCACCATACAGCGAATGCGAAAATGCCGTTCAGATGCGCGGGGCATTCCTCCTGCCATTCAATGTAGGCCGTCAGCAGCACTTCCGTATCCGACGTCGTCTGGAACGTGTAGCCACGGTCTGCAAGCGTCCTGCGGATCGATTCGGTATTGTAGAGCTCTCCATTGTAGGCGATTGTGTACGTGCGCCCGCCAATGGTCTTCTGCATCGGCTGGCGTCCGCCCTCCAAATCGATGACGGCCAGCCGCTGATGGCCCAGCAGCGCCTTACCGAGTTCCTTGACCTTCATCTCGTCGGGTCCTCTGCGGGCCATCGTCTCCGTCATGCCCTTCATCACATCTATATAATCGACTAGGCTTCGCTGCCAATCAACCCATCCTGCTATTCCACACATAGTCACACTCCTTCCCCACTAGCTTATGTTTTAGGCAAATAAAAAACACACAATCCCATCTGGAAATTGTGTGTTTCTCATTTTCATATATCACTAGAATAGCCCGCCTATAAAGCCTGTAACGCTACCCCAAAGACTGCCGAAGAAGCTGCCTACACCTTGGAAGAAGAGGGCGATGCCACTTGCACGCTCTACACTTTCCGTTGTCACGACATCCACTGAAAGGTCGCTGCCGTCGATAAACCCATAATCAGAGCCTTCTGCACGCTCCAATACCAGCTTCCCGACAACCGTTCCTTTCTCCACTTCTCCTTCAAGCTCCTCTTTCTCCAGCACAAGCTTCGGTGTATAGGCATTCTGCTCGCTTGATTTCACCATGAATGTCAAATCTTCTTTTGTAGCAATGCCTACGCTATCTTCCTTCCCTTTTACCACCGGGATTGTCTTCTGGTCTTCAATTACGTACTTGGCCGGTACCATCTCTTGCTTTGTGAATTGGCCGAAGCCATAGTCGAATAGCTTCGCTGTTGCATCAAAACGCGCTTTATAGGAACCTACGCCCTCCGAGTCCACAGCCTTCATTACCACGGCGATCAGACGTGTCCCATCACGCTCTGCAGTCCCTGTAAAGCAGTGGCCTGCAAAATCAGTCGTACCTGTCTTCAGACCGTCTACACCTTTATATTCAAACACGAGGCCAGGCAGCATGAAGTTCCAGTTGGACATTTCTATTGCATCGTCTGTTCCTTCACGGAATGTCTTTTTGTCGATTTTAGATGTTTCCAGTACTTCCGGGTGGTCCTTTAGTAAATGATACGCAAGCTTTGCCATTGATTTGGCAGGCATGATGTTTTCATCTTCAGCACCTGTACCGGCAGGATGCATGCCGAACAGGTTGGCATTGTTCAGGCCTGTGGAGTTGACGAATCTATAGTCTTTTAGCCCAAGCTCTTCTGCCTTGGCATTCATCAGCTTCAAGAATTCGGTCTCTGTACCGGCGATTGTTTCTGCAATGGCGATTGTCGCAGCATTGGCACTATAGATTGCCATCGCTTCATATAACTCACGGATTGTATATGTTCCATCTGCACGGAGTGGCACATTACTTAATAATCGGTCTTGAGATACTTTATATGTATACTCTGTTACACGATATTCCTGATCCCATGTCACTGTCCCTGCCTTGATGGCATCCAGCAGCAAGTACTCCGTCATCATCTTCGTCATACTTGCTATGCCGAGCGAAGTATCCGCATTCTGTTCATATAATATTTTCCCTGTATCTGCATCAATTAAAATGGCTGCATCTACCGTCAAGCCCAAATCCGTTTCCGCGCTCGCCTGCGGCATTTGTATCATCATACTAAGCAATAAGAGCGGAATCATTAACAAACTAACAACCTTGCTTTTTGTTTTCTTCACAAAGCTACCTCCAAATTCTTTTGTTGTCCTCGCCATTTTAACATAAACATTGTTGAGTGGGTCATTTTCCTACTAAAAAACACTCCCTCGGCCTCAAATTTTGACGCCAAAGGAGTGGAAAAGTTCCATTATATTAAGAAAGCGAATAGTTTGGAGCTTCTTTTGTAATCTGTACATCATGTGGATGCGACTCGCGCAAGCCTGCGCCTGTCATCCGCACAAATTGGGATTTTTCACGTAAATGCTCCAGGTCCGGTGCCCCGCAGTAGCCCATTCCTGCTCGCATGCCACCGACCAGCTGATGGACTGTATCTGCTAAAGGCCCTTTATAAGGAAGACGGCCTTCAATGCCTTCCGGGACCAGTTTTTTCGCTTCTTCCTGGAAGTAGCGATCCTTCGATCCTTTTTCCATGGCGCCAAGCGAGCCCATGCCACGGTATACTTTAAAGCGGCGTCCCTGGAAGATTTCCGTTTCCCCTGGAGCTTCTGAAGTACCCGCCAAAAGCGAACCAAGCATGACGACATGTCCGCCTGCCGCCAACGCTTTTACGATATCCCCTGAATATTTGATGCCGCCGTCTGCGATGATGGATTTGCCGTATTCCCGGGCAACCGTCGCTGCATCATAAACGGCTGTTATCTGAGGAACCCCTACGCCTGCCACGACACGTGTCGTGCAGATGGAGCCTGGGCCGATCCCTACTTTGACGACATCCACTCCGGCTTCATATAAAGCGCGTGTGCCCTCTGCAGTGGCAACATTCCCTGCAATGATTTCAAGCTCCGGATAAGCGGCACGGATTTCTTTGATTGTATTCAATACCCCTTGGGAATGTCCATGGGCCGTATCGATTACAATGATGTCCACCTGCGCTTCAACAAGCTTTTCAATACGCACCATCGTATCTTTGGATACACCGACTGCGGCACCGACTACCAGGCGGCCGTGCTTGTCCTTTGCCGCATTCGGGAATTCAATGACCTTCTCAATGTCTTTGATAGTGATGAGGCCCGTCAGCTTCCCGTCTCCATCTACAATCGGCAACTTTTCGATTTTATGCTTTTGAAGGATTTTCCCTGCCTCTTCTAATGTCGTGCCAACTGGAACGGTAATCAAGTCCTCTTTTGTCATGACATCATCAATTTTTAAGGAGTAGTCATCGATGAAGCGAAGATCGCGGTTTGTAATGATGCCTACCAATTTTTGATCGTCCATATTATTTACAATCGGAACACCCGAAATGCGGTATTTACCCATTAAATGCTCTGCATCGAATACTTGATGCTCTGGTGTCAGGAAGAAGGGATTTGTAATAACACCGTTTTCTGAGCGTTTTACCTTTTCTACTTCTTCGGCCTGCTTTTCGATGCTCATATTTTTATGAATGATTCCAAGCCCACCTTGACGAGCCATGGCGATGGCCATTTTTGATTCTGTAACTGTATCCATACCTGCACTGATCAGCGGAATATTCAGTTTGATTTTTGGCGTCAATTGAACAGATAGGTCCACATCGTTTGGTAACACTTCTGAATGTGCCGGTACTAATAATACATCATCAAATGTTAAGCCCTCTTTAGCAAATTTCGTTTCCCACATTTCGAAAAATTCCTCCTACGTAAAAGAATATTATTGTAAGGTTAACAACGCCCTTAGTCTACTGTCAAGAACCTTGAAGAAGAAAAACAATTCCGACTATTGTTGCCGAGTATTTATACCATTTTTGTGTTGTTAGCTATTCTACACTCAATTAGGCGAAATAGCCATCATATACCGCCACTAAAAGGAAATGGCGACGAATACATAGGATTGTTGGTCAAACTAAGCGCAATGGTTTCCTGAAAAGACCCCCATGCATTTTTCCAGCCAAGGCATCTCCCTTTGGATTGACATTCAGGGAAGACGTACCTGGTTCATTTCATCGACCTTGGCTTCAACCCTATTCTTACGCCGGGAAGCCTCTAACAGACCATTGCACATCCAATGATAGATGCCCTTGAAACTAAGCCTACGCTTGAATGGATTAGCCTTGTTCAAATATTTATGTGGTAGCTATATTTCCCACAAGGCCACTCTGGGATTTTTTTATTCATTTCCGGATGCTGCACTTGCTATTGCAATTCATCATAAATAAAAAACCCAATCTGTATCATCAGATTGGGCTTGGATGCGAAGCGACATCCTACTCTCACAGGGGCGCCCCCAACTACCATCGGTGCTACCTGCGCAGCGCGTTGACCGGCGAATGACGGTGTCCCCTGCACTCGCTCTTTCAGTCACGTACAACGTACGCTCCCTCCTTCGCTCCCTTGCTTCCTTGTCCTTCTTGGCCCTCGCATTGCTCGGGGACTACGTACGAGAGGGAATTACTTCTTTTATATAAAATGAATCCCTCACTTGCGCGCCGGGCTCACCTTCGGTGTTTGCTAGTTGGGCGCTTTCTGGTAAACAAAAAACCCAATCCGTTAAGATTGGGTTTTGGTGCGAAGCGACGTCCTACTCTCACAGGGGGAAGCCCCCAACTACCATCGGCGCTAGAGAGCTTAACTTCCGTGTTCGGTATGGGAACGGGTGTGGCCTCTCTGCCATCATCACTTCACTTATTATTCAATTGAAGGTCTTG
>JAZUQF010000101.1:0-7186 GCA_045605545.1 Lysinibacillus sp. | reverse complement strand
ATTTGTTCGGGTCTGCCGGTCTGCAACTGGAAGACCGCATCTATATATATGACCAGGGCGGGGCCCCTTTTGCCCCGCGCGCCTGGTGGATGCTGAAATATGCAGGGTTCCGCAATGTATCCATTATCAATGGGGGATTCGAAGCTTTGAAGAAGGCCGGCTACGCGACCACTTCCAACAAGGAGACATTCGACCGTACACAGATTACGCCCGAATGGCAGGAGGAAACATATGCCGACAGGGACTATGTGAAAGCTATTACAGAAGGGAAAAGGGGTTCGATGCTGCTCGATGCCCGTACGGCGGTGCGCTACCGAGGGGAGCACGAGCCATTGGACCCGGTGGCAGGACACATACCGACTGCAAAGAACTTCGACTGGGAGCAGGTGAAGGATGGCGGCAGTCTCATCGTGACGGATGAACTGCAGCAGGCTGTGCCTGACGACCGCGAAGTCGTCGTCTATTGCGGCTCCGGCGTGACGGCCTCTCCGCTGTATGCGGTGCTGAAGGAAGCCGGCTATGACAATGTGAAGCTGTATGTCGGCAGCTACAGCGACTGGATTACGCAGTACGAAGCGGCGACAGGGGAAGAATAAAAGCAAGACAGGGCTGTACAGGAAGGTGGAGTTGAACCTTTCTATACAGCCCTGTTTTTTATCAATAGTCATGGACAGGGATTGTTTCGGCAGGCGTGGCACCAAACCGCAGCCAATCCCAGAGGATTCTTCATTCCTGCCAATCTACATATTGGCACTTTTTAATTGAAGGGCAATCTGCGTTGCGCCTTCACGCTCTGAATAAAGGACCTTTGATGCAGGGAAGAAATCCTTGATGGCATACATATTTTCATGTGACACATATTCCGTACAGACGACAATGCAATCCTTGTCCTTGGCCGCCTGTTTGATCCGTGTAAAGCTTTCGTAGCCTTCGATGCCCGTCACATCATACCCATAATCGCCGAGCTTTTGCGTGTAGCTGTTGAAGAACGATGGATTTCCGACGATCAGTACAGCAGTGGATGTCTCTGGTATGGTGCTATGTGCAATATCCCGTGAAGTCGCCGTGTTCGGCCGTCGCGACAGACGCTGCTCCAGCGTTTCCCCCTCACAGAATTCATTCCTTACGATTTCCAGATAGTTATTGAATTCATCAATACGAACATTATCGTGTAAGGTGATTGTGACATGTAGGGGGGTGGTCTTGATGATGACAATTTCACGGCTCAATTTTTTGCCGAAGTATTCATCATCGACTTCACACACAGATACGATTTCCGCCTTCTTATAATAGCTGGACAGCTTGTAGAACGAGCCATGGAATACCCGCACGATTTCTTCATTCTTGCCTGCTGTGAAGAAGCAGCCGTCCTGCAGGGCCTCTCCATTTTCCAGAGGCAGATATTTTTCGGCGTCCGTCAGTACATTCGTCACTACAGCTCCAGTGGGCAGGGCCTTCTGCACATAGTAGGGGATATGCTTTTTCAACGCGATTGACTGCTCAAAAGTATTCAAATGCAAGCGTTGCTGTTTATAAAAGCGGATCAGCTCATGCTGCTTGTTGAACGAGACAATCTGGCCATCGTGAAGATGTACATGGTCCTCATGGCGAAGAGGCTTCAATTCACCGTTCGAAAAGACATGGGGCACCTCTTCCTTCATCCTGACGATGCTGAACTGGGCGGAATGCTCCTTCAGGTGGAAATCGAAAAAATCCTGATAATCGCATACATAGGTGTAATCATCTGTCACCTGGACGAATTGCCCGTCCGCCAGATAGATGTGGGTAGGCAGCCCCTCTATCGGATGGCTTTGGCCATTCGGAAAGTTCACGTGATGTGCATTGGACGAAATGGAGACATAGCCGAAAAGGTTCGTCGCCAGCTCCAGCTTCGGCTGGGCAGCCTTCTGTTCATCAATGATTTGCATGAACAGCTCAAAGAAGGCCCGTATTTCCTTCACTTCGGCCTCATCTATATTTTTGATGAGCGTTTTTCCCAGCGCGAGCCACTGTTCGATAGTTTCAATCTTCGGTTCGTTCGACATTTTAAGGAGTGGTTGAAGCCTTTGCTGAAGCCCTTTATTTTCCTCCTTCAACCGGTCGATTTCCTCGAGGAATCTCTTTTCATCCAGCTTATTGGAAGCTTCGAGCTGTTGCATCAGCTTTCGCAGGCGGTCCCCCTCCTCAGTGAGAGATCTAATCTGCGCATCATTTTCCTGTAACAGCGTCTGGGGGACGACTTGCGGAGTCTGCAGCGCATCTCTTTGGCTCTTCTTCAGCTCGGCATGCTGCTTTTTCAGCTCTTCATATTTATCTTTCTGCTTATCCAGCTTTTGCACGGCTTCGTCGTATTTTTTCTTGGCATTGGCGGCCGCCTTTTCTTCCTTCGCACGTTCTTCATTGGAGTGCATCAGAAGGGAAGTCGTGGCCAGGCGGTATAGGGAGGGTTGCAGTATTAGCATGTAATGTCCAATTTTTTTCCTGCAATTCCGTTGCATCTGTCTCCTCCAGATGATCTGCAAGCAGCCGCATCACTTTATAGTAGCCTATGAAAATTTCCAGTATTGATGTTAGCCGCTTCTGAGTAGAGAGAAAGTATGTATTAGACTTTTTCTGGTCGAGGCAGATGTATAGCGGCAGCTGGATATGTTCGGGCATCTCCGGGTCGATGGCGGCCTTGATTTTGAATTTGTCGAGACGGTTTGATAGCACGTAGTCAAGCAATCGGATGAAAACGATGGCCTGTGCGGACAGTGTCGTCTTTTCCGAGGGACCGTTATGGTATTCGAACTTTCCGTCTGCGAGCAGGTCCTTCGAAAAAGGAACCATCTCTTCTCCATCATAATCATCGAACAATAGCCATGTCTTCCCATCCTCCGTCTGATAGGAGGCGTAGAGAAAGTAATGGGTGATTTCCATTAGGAAGACTGCGCTGTTATGCTCATCGAAAAACTGAATCAGCTCTTCAAGCACCTCTTCAAACTGCGTATTCTTCACTTTATAGTGGGCATATTTGCGCATTGCGGCTTCCCACTTCTTTTCTTCATTTATGGTTTGATAGAATGCCTCCTCTCCTTCACGGAACTGCTTGAGCAGCGAATGAAGCAAGCCGACGACGTCACGCGGCAATTCCTTGAACAGCTCGCGGAAGGAAAATTGTATATTGGAAATTAAAAGTAAATCCTGTAGGTCTTGTGACATTGTTCCTTGTGATGGGTAGTGCAATGTAATCTGCTTTGTCATGATAAAAATCCCTTTCTTTTATGTCTATTACTAGTATAAATGAAATGTTTATTCATCCATAGGAAAAATTTAAATAAATTTACCACTTCGCTGTAACTTTTTGGGGGTGTGGGCGACTAATCCAGTAAACATCATTCTAAAGGAGAGAGCTGTATGAAAAGAAACATTCCATTTGCATTAACATTCGCACTAGTGGCAGGTTCTGTCGCTCCATTGGCCTTCGCTGATGACTCTGTGTCTGCGGCGGCTGAAGAGACGAAGGGCGGCGGGGAAGCGGAGCAAATGCAGGGCAAGTTCATCAAGCTGACAGGGACGTTCCAGTCTTTCGAAAAGCGCCCGAATGGAGCACTGTATGCTGAAGTTGAGCAAGACGGGAACATTTATGGCATCGTGGTCGATGAAAAGTCCATCGTGCTTGATAATGCAGGCAATCCTATAGAGCTAGAAGAGGGAATGAAGTTTACAGCCTATAACGATGCCGATAAGCCGATGATCATGATTTATCCGCCGCAGTATGTACCGGAACTGATCATCGTCCAGACGAAGGAGCCTGGATTTGCGGAAGTCGACCGGTTTGATGGGGATTATGCCGGAGAAAAGCTGAAGCTGAATATTACAGCCGATACGGTGATTGAAAATCTGTCAGGTACCAAGCTTGAGGCCCAAGCTGTTATAGACGCTGATGCAGCGGTATTTTATAAGGCGGCTACCAAGAGTATTCCTGCGCATGTGACACCGTCCAAAGTCATTGTGTTGAGCAAGGATGGGGGACGTGATGCCATTCAGGATTTGATCGACAGCGATTTCTATGAAGTGGATGGCGTGAAGATGATACCGCTTCGTCTAGTGGCAGAAGGATTGGGTTGGAAGGTTGAGTCGACGAGAAAGGGAGCGGTTGTATCAAAGGATGGCACATCCTTTACAGTTACACGAGGGGAGAAAGCCTACGTGCATAACGGGGAGCAACGCCGCTTCGAGGTGGCGCCTGCACTGCTAGAACCAATCAAAACTTATGTACCTGAGGAATTTGTAGACTTTCTTGTGGAAGAGTAGGGGAAACATCTTAAAAAGTGTTTCAATGCAAAGCTTCCAGTGGGAACAGCGACAGAGGAGTGAAGGCCAAAATCGTCACATCGTGTGATAACGCTTTCGTGACCAACTTCGTGTTGGGCTCTAGGCCGTCATCGGCAGGGCGAAAAAAGAGGGTGTCCAGCAATCAATGCTTTGTGGACACCCTAGTTTATGATTCAATGATTTCCCCGTTGTCTAATGTAAACATCGCCAAGTCTTCAGCGGCGTACGTCCGGCTGAAGACTGTACGGCTTTCCTCGACGAGGCGCTCTACATCCTTCTTTAAAAAGCGTGCGCTCAGATGTGTCAAAATGAGGTTTTTTGCATTCGCCTTCTTCGCTATAGTCGCTGCCTCGATATTGGTCGCATGACCGTAGCTTGCCGCAAGCTCCGCCGTTGAGGAATCAAACGTCGCTTCATGGACGACGATGTCCGCTTCGTGTGCCAAATCGATGGAGGCAACGCAATACTTCGTATCACCGAGAACCGTCACGGTAAAGCCCTTTTTCGGTGCACTTAGAACATCCGCGGCCCTGACGACATACCCGTTTTCAAGTGTTATATCACGGCCTTCTTTCAGCTCCCGGTATAGCGGTCCCCGCGGTACCCCCTGTGCCTGGACCTTGTCGACGAGCAATTGCCCCGGCAGATCCTTCTGCTCTACCCGGTAGCCGTAGCAGTCAATGACATGCTGCAGTTTCTTGGCATGCACAGTGAAATGCTCATCTTCGAAAACGACACCCTCCTGCACCTCGACAAACTCGATTGGGTAAGTCAGGTGGGTTTTGGAATAACGGATTGCCGCTTCTACAAAATCCTTCACTTCTGCCGGACCATAGATGGTGAGGGGAGAATCACCGCCGAGAAAGGAGCGGGAGCCCAAAAAGCCGGGAAGCCCGTATATATGGTCCCCGTGCATATGGGTAATGAAGATTTTGTCGATCCGCCGGGGTTTGATGGACGTCTGGAGAATCTGATGCTGTGTTGCTTCACCGCAATCGAACAGCCAGATGCTGCCGATTTCATCCAGTAGCTTCAGAGCGATGGAAGTGACATTGCGCTCTTTTGACGGCATGCCGGCACCAGTGCCTAAAAACTGTAATTGCATGTATATTCCTCTTTTCATTTATTGTACTACTTTATGGAAGGCATCGATTGGTATGAACAGCCCTACCTTTCCGTGTGCATCGGTATCCAATGTTGCGAAAACCATACCCACTACCATGCCCGATTCTGTAATGACAGGACTGCCGCTGTTGCCCTTGTAGACGGGTGCCTGCATCATCATGACCGGTTCATCCCAATCATCAAGCTTCACCCAGTCGAGCATCGTCCCCTCGTTTGCTATCCCGGTAAAATACAGGGGATTGCCGATGAAGTAGACATGCTCATCCGGCGTATAAGGATGGGAGTCGGCCAGCTCCAAATGTGGAAGGTTCTCTCCATCGACCTTGATGAGTGCGGTATCGATATCGGGATAGGATGCAACCACTTCCGCCTCATAAATGCCATCATCCGGAAAGACCACGGTCAACTGCAACGCATCTTCAATGACATGGTCGTTCGTCAAGATGAGACCGTCATCCGAAATTGCAAAGCCGGTTCCTTTGCTGTCACCGGTGGACACCTCGACGACAGCCTTCTTATATTGTTGAATGTCCTCTTGTGCGGACAATTTTGCAGACACTTTGATAAACTCCACCGCAGGGATGGAAAATATATTCAGCAGGATGGCGCCTGTATTGAACACGAGGGCAAGCGCTATTGCCCACACTATCAGCCGGACGAAAGGGCGCTGCTTCCTCTGTTTATTATGCCCTTCCAGACGTTGCAGGCGTTCTTCCTCTAAAGCCTTGCGCTGCTCTTCCAGCACAAGCTCCAAAAATTCCTCTTCCGTCAGCTCTTCCTTGCTGTCTGTATTAGTTCCTGTCATCTGAATCCCCCCTGTCCCCATTTAAGTGTAATAGAAGAAACCCGGTGCATCAATGGATAAGTAGGGAAGATGCGGCTAAAACAGCTCGATGGCCAACTGGATGATCAGGACAGTTGTAATGACCCGCAGCAGATATTTGGCGAGCAGTGCGCTCACTTTCCTGGCCAGCATGATGCCAATCTGCGAACCGATGACAGAACCAATCATCAGGGCAAATGTCTCCGCCCATAAAATCTGCCCGTTAAGTACATACATGATGGCTGCACCGAAGCATGTGGCAAAGATGCCGACACGCCCTAGAACGACAGCCTTCATATAGGCCAGCTTTTCGTTGGCATAAATATAAAGGAGGAGGGTGCCGCTGCCGGGGCCGAACAGCCCGTCATATACACCGATGCCGACCAATAGACCGGCAGTGCGCTTTTTCAGCCGTAGCTGCAGCTCCTCCCCGAAGTCCGTCTTCCCTAAAAAGGAAAGGATAAGGGCGAACAGTAGTAGGCAGATGGCGATGATCGTCAGTGTCTGTGCCGTAAATAGGGAGGCGAGGCCTCCGCCGAGCAGACCACCGATGAAGCAGAGTGCAAGTATGGGAAGCGTTTCTTTCAAGGTAGCCTCTTTTCTGATGAAGACGCTGTAGAAGTTGGAGAGGGTGGAAATGGTATTTGCCACCTTATTTGCACCGATTGCTGAATGGACAGGCATCCCGAGCAGCAGCATGGTGGGCAATGTGATGAGCCCTCCGCCTCCCGCCAGCGTCCCAATCAGATTTCCGGCGAAACCGATGATGAATAAAATAACTAACATGCCGTGACCTTCCTTCAATGATAATTGACTTTTCCACTTTACAAGATGTGGGTAGAAAAAGAAAGATAGATAGAACAAATGAAACCTGGTTACAAATATTCCAATAAAATTGTGTATAAAATGTGTCTTTGTGTT
>JAZUQF010000100.1:0-5877 GCA_045605545.1 Lysinibacillus sp. | reverse complement strand
GCCGGTAGTCACACTTTTCCTGGCGCGGATCGGCGTGTTGAATCCGGATTGGATGGTCAAGTTCAGGAAGTATTCATACTTCTTCCTGTTCGTACTGGCCGCCTTCCTGGCACCGCCCGACTTCATATCCAACCTGATTGTGGCGGTACCGCTCTTCATCCTATATGAAGTAAGCATCGTCATTTCACGTTCCGGCTACCGCAAGTACGTAGAAGCGGAGCAGCAGCGCATCCGTGAGGAACAGGAGCGCGAACAGCAGCTGCAGGTGGAGGAATTGCTGGCAGAGCAGAAAAGACAAATGGAAGAAATGCAAAAAAATTAAGGATGCCTATTCAATGAGGTAATCCTTATTTTTTTTAATATTATTTTTTGAATAGTCTAACTTAGAGTGGGTGCTAACATAATGGACATACAAATGATTGCCAAGGGGCTTTTGGAAGAACTAAGAATATTGATTGATGTACCGATTATAATCAGTGACACCAATGGATTCATTATGGCAGGGACGGAAGAAGGGAGGGTCAACCAGTTCCATCAAGGTGTAATTCCTGTCATCCGGGAACGTAGACCCTTTAACATTTCTTCTCTACAAGCGCAAAATCTTCAGGGGGCAAGGGAAGAAGTTTTGATGCCTCTTTTAATAGACGAAGTGCCAATAGGCGTATTGGGGATAGAAGGACCCATTACCAAAGTGGAGCCCTATAGCAAAGTTATGGTGAAAGTGGTGGAGATGCTGATTGAAAAGGCATTGTTCAGTGAAGATTATAATCCCGAAACACAATTGTTGAGGCTTTTTCTGACGGAGTTGCTGGACGGGCAAATAACAAAGGATGCAATCGGACAACAGCTAGAAAGGGTACAGTTGGAGGATATTTATGAGAGAGTCGCCATTATTGAGATGGATACAGAAATAGATGCAATAATCACTCGGCATCTGATGCATACCCAAATGATTCATCCTCAACTAATCATGACAAGATGGAACATCAATCAAATGGTCCTACTCATTCCTAAAATAGCTCGGACCCAGTTGGAAGAAGCTTTGCAGCTATTGTATCGAAAGTTGACAAAACTGACGCATTCTCGTGTGAAGATCGGTATCGGGAAAGTTTATCCACTACATCGAATGTCCGACTCCTACAAGGAGGCTAGCCAAGCGCTGGTAGTCTGCTCAGTTGAAAGAGCTATTGTATTTGAAGACGATTTGAAGCTTGAGTTATTATTGCTCAATAGTACGAAGCAACAGCGAGAAGAGTATGTAAAGCGCATACTGGGCCCCATTTTATACGATTCTGAATTACTGGGGAATCTGGAGATATGGCTGAATAGCAACCGATCGATGAAAGATACGGCGGATCAATTGCACATCCATAAAAACACTCTTAAATACAGGATAAAGAAAATCGAGCAAGCGCTTCAGGTGGATTTGCACAATATAAAAGACCAATCCTCCTTGTATATTGCTCTTTTTTTGTACAAGCAACATTACATAGGTAAGTAGCTTTTTTGTTTAATAGAACAAAAATGAATATTGGATTATGAAAAAATATGTTTCTTTTAACATATAATTTAATTTTTCAGAATAATAAAATTATGTATATTTCCAAAATGGCTAATATAGTACAGAAAGCAGGGGGGCAGGAATTTGTAGAGTACAAATATCCTGCTACCTAAAGAGAAGAAATTGAGGGGGATGCAAGGAGTGAAAGTTACAAAGAGAAAATGGACATTGATTCCAGCTTTAGCCTTGACGGCTTTATTGTCGGCTTGTGGAGATGATGGAACTGGTTCATCTACAGATGCAGAGGGCAAAGAATATGACTTGAAAATGTCAGTGACAGTGGCCGATACAACAGCGTGGTTTGCTGGTGCGCAAAAGTTGGCGGATGATATCGAGGAAGAAACGGACGGGCGTATCACCATTGATGTGTATGCAAATGAACAATTGTCAGGCGGTGATTCCGCTAAGGCGGTTGAAGGCTTGGCGAAAGGGTCCATTGATTTGACGTTCAACTCTACTATCATTTATTCCGTTTTGGATGAAAGATTTGGTGTAGTAAGTGCGCCGTTCCTATTCGACTCTTTGGATGAGGTGGATGCTGCATTTGCCGGAGAGGGTGGGGACATGCTTTCTAACCTTCTGTTGGAGAAGAATGTAGTGGCTTTAGGCTATGGAGAGAATGGTTTCCGTCAAATAACAAATGACGAAGGTCCAATCCAGGCTCCCGACGATTTAAAGGGCATGAAAATGCGGATTCCCGGCATCACGATGTATACTGATTTATTCCGTGAGTATGGCGCTGATCCTGCAACAATGACATGGTCGGAAGTTTTCACGGCCCTTCAGCAAGGGACGATTGATGGACAGGAAAATCCTATTGACGTAATCCATTCATCCAAAATTGATGAAGTGCAGGAATATCTGACGCTGTGGAACTATTCCTACGACCCGCTTGTATTGGGAATCAATAAGAATCTATATAATTCCATGAGCGAAGAGGACCAGGAGCTATTCAAGCGTTTAGGAGAAGAAGCGGCGGCCTACCAAGTGAAGCTTAATCGTGAACGGGCAGCCGAACAGCTAGAAGAGCTGAAAACGAAAGGCATGAAAGTGAATGAGTTGTCGGAAGAACAGAGACAGGCATTCAAGGATGCATCACAGCCGATTTACGAGAAGTATACGGATGTTTGGGGTGAAGACCTACTTAAAGCATTCCAAGGAGAATAAGGGGGTGCGAATATGAAGGTGTTAGAGTATTTTGAGGAAATCATCCTGGTTATCGCGTTTGCAGCGATTACAGCGGTCACTTTCTTAAATGTTGTAACGAGGAACCTGGCAGGGGTTTCGATTTCTTTTACTGAAGAGATAACAATTAATCTACTGGTGTTGATTACATTCCTTGGAGCGGCAGCCGGAGTACGTAAATACGCCCATCTCGGCTTTACACTCTTCTTTGACAAGGGAAATCGAACATTTCGGTTATTCATCGTCTTTTTTACGGGGCTGATGGGACTGCTATTGTTTGGTGTCCTTTGCTGGTACGGGATAGAGATGGTGCAGTTCCAACTAATGATGGGACAAAAAACGCCTGCCTTGGGGATGCCGCAATGGATATTATCGTTGGCACTGCCTGTTGGTGCGTTCATGTGTGTAATACGCACAATCCAAGTCATTTTCGAAGAGGCAAAGAGCATTTTAAAGAGTGAGGCGGCCTTGGAAGAGGAGGACCAGACAGTATGACGGCATTAATTTTGTTCGGAGTGTTCATTCTACTTGTAATGCTGCGTACCCCGATTGCGATAGCGCTTGGTGTTTCCTCGATGGTCGTCTTGTTTTTGAACAATGGATTTGGGAGTTTTGAGGTGCTGACGGACATCATGTATACAAGCGTGGCGAAATTCACCCTGTTGGCTATTCCCTTCTTCATTTTGGCAGGCGTCATCATGGAGCATATCGGAATATCGAAGCGTTTGATTGATTTTGCACAGTCATTAGTGGGCCATCGCAAAAGCGGTATTGCATTAGTTACAGTTATCGTAGCCATTTTTTTTGCCGCCATCTCAGGTTCAGGTCCAGCGACGGTAGCTGCCATCGGGGGGATCCTGATTCCCGCCATGGTCAAAAATGGTTATCGCAAGGAGACGGCCGGTGGGCTTGTGGCTTCGGCTGGAGCCATTGGAATCATCATACCTCCATCGATTGCCTTCATCATCTTTGCGTTGGTCGCAGGCAGCCAGATGCCTATTACCATCAATCGTCTATTCATAGCAGGAATCATTCCGGGAATTCTGGTGGGGGTTGCTTTGTACTTGGCTGCTTTATATGTGCGGGCACGCGATATTAAGAAGGGCTTGTTCGTTCCTGCCGAAGTAGCGACCGTCCGTAAACATACGGGCAAGGAACGATGGGATGCTTTTGTGAAGGCACTGCCCGGTCTGATGATTCCTATCATCATCCTCGGCGGTATTTATGGAGGAATCTTTACTCCAACTGAATCGGCAGTAGTAGCCGTAGTATACAGCCTGATTGTCGGGCTGGTCATCTCACCGAAAGGCTATTTCCGTAAGCTGTCGGCGGTTTTCAGAGAGGCCTCAGTCCAGACGGCGGTCGTCATGCTGATTGTCAGCGCCGCCTCGGTATTTGCATACATAGTCACGACAGAGCGAATTGCCCAGACGATTTCAGATGTAATACTAGGCATTACAGATAATAAAGTTATGATTCTATTATTAATCAATGCTATTTTACTGATTGCAGGGGCGTTTATTGATGCCATTTCGGCATACTATATTTTTGTGCCGATCCTGTTGCCGATTATGACGTTGTTGGAGGTGGATCCCACAGTATTTGGTGTATTCATGACAATCAATCTAGCAATAGGCCTATTTACACCACCAGTAGGATTGAACCTTTACGTAGCTGCTGGCTATTCCAAATCCAACATCATGGAAATTTCAAGAGGGGCTATGCCATTTATCGCAGCTGCTATCATCGTACTTTTATTGGTAACATACATTCCAGCCATTTCTACATTTTTACCGGATTTGCTTGGTGTAGAGTAGCATAAGGCAGACGGAGTCCTTTCGACACCGTCTGCCTTTTTACAAATAAAGAAGAATCGGCTCATGGCAGTCTGACACGGGTTGCATTTACAGGGAAAGGGGAGGAGGACCGCGAAGAATGTATATGTGTATGCCATATTGATTTTCGTCATGCTTTGCTGGGGACTGAATGTGACGATGCTGAAAGTGCTGACGGCTAATTTTGAGCCATTAATCATGCAGGGGGTCCGGGTTTTCAGTGCCGGGGCGACTGTGTTCCTATTATTAGGGCTATTCAAGCAAAAGCTCTCGGTGCCTAGCATGCCATGGAAACCGATTTTCGTGGCTACATTTTTCGGTGTCGTATGCCATCATTTTTTTATGGCCGTTGGAATAGCGGGAACAACAGCGACAAAGGCGACGCTTATATGCGGTTTAAGCCCATTGATTACAGCATTGATAGCAATTGTTTTTCGGGCGTCCACCTTTACCGTATTTAAGACAATTGGGTTTATTTTGGGGTTTGTCGGTATCGGTATTGCGGTGGTCGATGATATGAGCAATCTGGCTTCCTTGGAGCTTGGTGATTTATTCGTCTTCCTATCAATCTTCCTGCAGGCTTTCAGCTTCTTTGCGATAAGAAAGGGAACAGAAGTCCTTCCTCCTATTTTAATGACGGCCTATATGCTGACCATTGGTTCTGCCGTACTCATCTTGATGGGCCTCATATACGATGCAAAAGCTTATGCAAAGTTCCTGCATGTCGACTTGTCCGTAATAGGCATCTTCATTGCATCTGCCGTCTTGGCAACGGCTATTGGACATAGCCTCTATAATATTGCCATTAAGCATATTGGGGCAGCAGAGAGCGCCATTTTCACTAACTTCAATACGGTCTTTGCATTGATGGGTGCTTATATTTTCCTTGGGGAGAAGATGCATATGCAACAGTATATCGGATGTCTGCTCATCATTGCCGCCGTCATTGTCGGAACAGGAGGGTTGGACGAAAAGTTGAGAGGATGGATTAGAAGAGGAAAGAAGAAGGGGGCACCAAGGGAGGCCGGATAGGTTTCCTTGGTATATCTGATATGTGCATGAATCAACTATCCTTTACAACAGTTTCTGTGATATAGGAAGAAAAGAAAAAGGCCTTCCGGGGGAAGGCCTTGTTTCATTTCGGTACAGTATCTAGAAACTGCTGTATCTTCTCCATATACAGGTTCATGAAGCTTACAAAGCTGTTCAGCAGAACGTGCGCGACGATGGATGTCAGTAGGCGCTTTGTTTTGTAATAAAGGAAGGCGAAGATCAATCCGCAGATTGTATACAGTA
>JAZUQF010000099.1:0-8146 GCA_045605545.1 Lysinibacillus sp. | reverse complement strand
ATCCAGATGCAGTACGTGCCGAGCATTTTCATGAATGCCCCGAACTCGACCGTCCCGTATAGCAGCGCCGTATAATACATGCTTCCTGCATACCCTGCAGCCGCACTGATGATGCCCAGCAGGCTTGCGACAGCCCATTTGCTCATGAACAGGGCCGTAAAGGAAATCGGGCGCACATAGAGCAGCGTCGCCAGGCCGTTCTGGCGCTCGCGGCTGATGGCACCAGCCGTCGTCGCAACAAGGACCACTAGACCGATGGATTGGAACTGACTGGTAGAGGCAGCGAGAAGGTCGATCGGCTGAAGCTCAGGCATCGTCAACATAAACCCTTCCGGCAAATTGCCGACAGCGCCTAAAATATCTTCCATGAAGTAGTTGGTGATGGGATCCATAATGCCCAGTACAATGAACAGCAGCGGCATCCACACGAACTTCAGGCTGCGCCAGGCCTCCCGGAATTCCTTTGTAAACAACGTCGAAAACGTACTCATTGCCCCGCCACCTCCATGAATATCTCCTCCAGGCTCGCTGTTACACGCTCCACTTTCGTAACAGCAAGCTTCGAGGCGGCAAGCCGCTCCAATAGTTGCTGCATCGTCGGCTGTGCTTCCCGAATCTCTACATATACGGATGTACCATTTGCAGTGGCAGGAAGCGATGACTGCGTGGCAAACCGCAATGCGTCCTCCTGCGTCGCAAACGTAACCCGGTAACGCGGGGACTCAAATTTCGCACGTACTTCGGCAAGGGACCCGGACTCGACCAGCTCCCCTTTTCTGAGGAACAACAGCTGGTCTGTCATTTCCTCTGCGTCATTCAAAATATGAGTGGAATAGAGGATTGTCGTCTGCTGCTGCAGCTCCTTTAGTAGATTCATGATTTCTCTTCTTCCCACGGGATCCAGGGCGGACACGGGCTCATCCAGCAGCAGGAGCTTCGGCTTGTGGACGATGGCCTGCGCCATGCCGAGCCGCTGCTTCATCCCGCCTGAAAAGGTGGCCGTCTTTTTCCTCATCGCCTCTTCCAGCCCGACAAAGGCAAGCACTCTTTCCGCCTCCCTTTTGGCGTCCCGTCCAGGCACCCCGCTTAATTTCGCAGCCATCTCCGTAAATTCAAGCGCCGTCAGCCACGGGTAGAATTGCGGATACTGGGGAAGAAAGCCGATTTCCCTCCGTATATCCTCTGCTCCCGCTATTTCAACGGTACCGCTCGTCGGCTGCAGCAGACCCGTCAGCATGGACAATATCGTCGTCTTGCCCGCTCCATTCGGCCCAATCAACGCAGTGGATGTATTCGCTTCAAGCGTAAAGGAGACATCCGATACAACGGTGTGCCCACCGAATGACTTTGTCAAATTGGCCACTGTAATCATGATGATTTTCTCCCTGCGATGAAATAGATGACGGGGCCGACCAAGTTGATAAATATAATAATTAACGCCCATAGCCATTTCGGACCGTTCGTCGCATGGATGCGTACCAGGTCGATCAAAGCGACAATCATTAAAATGGCCTGAACGACTAGAAGCGGCGCAATCAACGCCCAATTTAAGTTCGCTAATTCCTCCATTTACAATTCCTCCTCCATTTGCAGATGATGTCTTAAATTATTCAGGAGCGATTTATACCTTGGATGCTCATGCAGGCACTCGAATGCAGGGGTGTTTGCCACAACGCTCACCAGATCCTTCTTGATGGACAGGTCATCACGCGGTGCCTGTCCTTGAATTTGAACCTGCTGTTCAATCCACTCGGACAGCAGGTAGAAGTATGCATCCCCCTGCAGTGTGAGTGGGAATGACAACTGACGGCAGACGCGGCAGTAGGCCTCAATCATGTCCAAGGCCTTTTCCTGACGATTTTGCATTGCATAGCCAGTCGCCGCCTTCAAATAACAGATGAGGGCTGTATTTCCATGTAGCTTCTCCAACTGGAATAAATCGATCACGCCCTGCATCCTGCGCACCATTTCGTCAAAATGAGGCTCGTTCAAGACCTCCAGGGTGAGGCTTTCCGATACATTGGCGATGGCTGTGATGATATGCTGATACTGGCTCACCTGCAGTATCTTCTTCGCCTTCTCCACATCACCGAGCATGTGGTGGGCGGTCGCAATCAGCTGATCCTCCCCCATCTCGATGGATACATCATCCCCGAGAATTTCCAGAACCGCTTCCGGCGCCCCCTGCAACAGCTTGGCATATGCTTCAAATATGACCGCTCCATTAATCAGATGGTGGTCACCGCTATATTCCTTCACGCGCTCCGAAAGCTCCAGGATCCTGTTCAGCACCTGCTGCTGATCGCTTGCCTGCTTATGATAGTTCAAATATAGCTGGGCCATCTGCAGGATGAACGGAAAGCAGGAATAGTACTCCTCCAGCAGCCGCTCGATTTCCTGTTGCACCTCTTCAAACGGCTCTTCGCTGAATCTCTTTGCCAGGTGGGCATACATCCTGCCGATCTGCTCCTTCGTCATCTGCGGCTCATATCCGAGCAGCGCATCTATGGAAATGTTGAAATAGGTTGCCAGCTTCGGCAGAAGGGTGATGTCCGGATAGCTGAGGCCCTTTTCCCATTTGGAAACCGCAGCCCTTGAAACGCCGATGTACTGGGCGACCTGCTCCTGCTTCAGCCCCATCTCCTTCCGCCTGTTTGCGATTATTTTTGAAAATTGAAGGTTTTTCATCAGAACCACTCCCTGCTTCTACTATATCTAAAAACCCAGGAAGAAAGTAGCGAGCAACCGTTTACTTAATGATTATTTGTCAACTGCCGGTTGACTTTTTAAAAGAATGTTCACATATATCCATAAAAAAACAGCCGAAGTCAGCTTGCACTTCGACCGTCCTCTTTTAAGTATCCTGCCTACTGCGTCGTATAGCCCCCGTCCAGAACGAGGGACTGTCCCGTCATTCCCCTTGATTCCTCGCCCGCCAGATACTTTGCCAGGGTGGCGATCTCCGCCACCTCCAGCAGCCGCTTCTGCGGGATGAGTGGGAACAGTACTTCATCCAGCACCTGTTCCGTCGATATATTCCGCGTCCTGGCCAGATCCTCGAACTGCCCCCGCACCAAGGCGGTATCGACATACCCCGGGCAGATGGCGTTCGCTGTAATGTTATACTCCGCCGTCTCCAACGCCGTCACCTTCGTGAGCCCGATGACTCCATGCTTTGCCGAGTTATAGGCCGACTTCCCGGCAAAGCCGATCAGCCCGTTGATGGAGGCGATGTTGATGATGCGGCCGAAATTCCTCTCCTTCATATGAGGGAGGGCATGCTTCGTCGTGAGAAAAGGCCCCACAAGCATGATTTTCAGCATCTGCTCGAATTTTACGGCAGGAAAGTCCTCAATCATCGATACATGCTGCAGCCCTGCATTGTTGATCAGGATGTTGATGGCGCCAAACTGCTCGACCGTCGCCTCCACCGCCCCTTTCACATCATCCTCCTTGGAGACATCGCACACGACCCCCGCCGCATCTTCCGAAAGGCCTTCCAGCGCCTTTTCCAGACTTTCTTCATTGATGTCGGAAATCATCACCTTTGCCCCTTCCGCCAGAAAAGCCTGGGCGATTTCATAGCCGATTCCCCTTGCAGCGCCTGTTATGAATACTACTTTATCCTTCATGCTTTCCACTCCCCTTTTGTGCATCGAGCTTTAAAAATTCTATTAATAGCTGCTCCGTAAGCCGACTCAGGGTTTACAAAACCATGGCTTCTTACACTAAAATATATAAATCTCTAAATGCATCATCTGAACAAACAGCGTATTAATTTATAACTATTAAAAGTTGCATTGCAAAACCCGATGAAAAATAGATTTCCGGCACAAGCAAGTCATAGCTCTTGCTTATTCTTTTCCCTGACGAATGATAATATTAACTACGACACACAGGACCGAACATAATAATCTCATAATACCCTCTTATAAAATGTAGTTGCCGTAACGATACTTTAACAGTATGGTTCTCTATAATAGATAGACAAAATAACTACGAATGCTTCACTCAATATCAAAGCCTCAAATACCTCCGCATGAACTTCCCTTTTAGCTTTGCCGCTATATTTGATTTGGTGATGGTCATCCCTTCTAAATCTGTTGGGAATGTCGTCAGCACTTCATAGCCATCCTCGGTTACCCGAATAGTATCGGAGTGTCGATATCCGCCCACTCCCTCGATATAGATGCCCGGCTCGATGGTAATCACCATATCCGCCTCCAATATTTCGTTGCTACCTTCTGCAATATACGGACCTTCGTGATTCCGCAGGCCGACTCCATGCCCGGTACGGTGCAATAGGCCATCAAGCAGGCCTTGCCGTTCAAAGTAGGCCCGTGTCTCCACATCGATATCTGCCGCCTTTACACCTGCCCGCACCATACCCAACGCCCGCTTTCTTGCCGTTTGCATATGCTGGAACATTTCCACTTCGTCTTTCGTAGGCGGCCCAAGAAAAAATGTCCGCTCACACTCTGCCGAGTATCCGTTAATCCGGTAATAGGCCATTGCGACGTTCGGCCCATCCCCGAACCGGTCACCCAACCCAGGGATGCTATGAGGCATCGCGCTTGCCGGTGCATTCCAAACTGCTGTGAGCAATGACGTTGTGATTGGATCGAATTGCTTCGTTCTGATGAGGTTGGTCTGTACTTTCTTCGATAAGGTAAATGGTTCCATCACACTGGCACCGCGATAAAGGGTATTAAAAATATCACCCATTGCTTCATCGCATACTTTGGCACTCATACGGATCTTCTCAATTTCATAGAAGCTTTTTACTTTCCGCTGTGCCTCGACCAGTTGCGCTAACACTAGTTTCTTTTCTTGCATGTGTTGATGGATATCAGCACGCACATTACTCTCTATTCCTATCCGCGAATAACCTTGGAGCAGCCGGTTTAGTTTATCGTACCAATTGCTTCCCGCCGAAGACGGAAACTCCCAATAAGAAACAACATCGTAATCGATAATGCCTTTATGCACATGGGATTCTTCAAGCTTTGGTACAAGTAATATAGGTGTTTTATTAGGCACGACGAGGATGAAAAAGGGGCGCTCCTCCGGCTTGTACGTAATGTTTGTGTAATACCAGATATCTTCTTCGGCAGTAATAATATAAGCTTCATATTCTTCCGTAATCAGCCTTTCCTGCAATTGCTTCATCCGTTTCGTCAGTTCATGCTTGAGCATTCCTATCACCTCGGCATATTTTTTGAAATATAGTTTCTTACTTATATGCGTTGATAGGGTGAAAAATACTTTCAGCCAGGCGAATGGCTTTTGAGCACGTGATATTCACACGAAATCATTTATCCACATCTTCCCTTCCAACACGAAAAAAAAGGAGCCGGGCATTTTCAAACCGCCAAACCCCTATCCGTCGATTTTGATATACAACTTAAATATAAATAAGCGCCAAACCGAGTCAATGGTCCCTGTTTGGCACTTATTTCTGGCTAAGTCGTATATGGATTCCGCCATCCGGCACAAAAAGGGCTACAAAACGGGACGCCGGCAAGAAAAACGCGCTGTTTTTCATTGGAGAATGGCTGCGGGGGACTCCTTTTTTCACAGCGAATGAGCACTTTTTATCCGAATTTTCGCCTCATTATCTATAAAAACACTTAAACATGGAAGCGGATCGCCTCAAACAAAAACCCCTGAAAAAACAGCCAAATCACTGCCTTTCCAGGGGTTTCCCCATCTATTTATACAATTTCTCCAATGCCTCTTGCATCTTCGGGCGGATGTTCGCGGAAGGACGGACTTCCTTGACCTTGTCCTCCGCTTCTTCAAGTGAATCCGCCAGTTCCAGCTCCATCAATGTCGCAACGGCCATCACGCTGGCTCGTCCGTTGCCGCCGCCGCAGTGGAAATAAACCTTTTCCCCGGCTTGGTAGGCATCGATGACTTCCTTCACGCCGGCTTGGATGGACTGCGGGATTTCGCTGCTCTCATCCGCAATCGGCTTATGGATATAGGGATAGTCCACCTTTTCCTTGCGCCCGTTCACGCGTAGATCGATGACTTTTTGGATCCCCTTGTCTTCTACGGCGCTTGCTGCGTCGTCCGCACCGCCAAAGTAGACACGGCCGGCAATGAGCTCATCATACATAGGTCTCCCCACCTTACACCAGCGCTTTGATGTCTTCATAGCGCGGCAACGCCGTCAGTGCGCCCGGCTTCGTCGCTGCGATGGCACCCAGCTTGTTGCCGAATGATACGCAGTCGTAGAGCGCCGTATTCGTCATCGGCATCCCGTTGAAGTGCACATAGCGCAGGACGCCTGCCATGAAGGCATCACCGGCACCTGTCGTATCGACTGCAAGGACCTTTTTCACCGGCACATGCATGACATGGCCATTCAATACGGCGTATGCCCCGTTTGCCCCCACCGTCACCAAAATGATAGGAATGTTGAATGGCTTCAATATTTCCAATCCCGCCTCGATCGAATTCGTTTCTGTCAGGAACAATAGCTCTTCATCCGTCATCTTCAGGATATCGGCATCCTGGAAGAAAGAAGCGATCGTCTCGCGGCAATACTGCTCGCTGCTCCAACGCAGGATACGGATGTTTGCATCAATCGCTACAAGTGCCCCATGGCGTTTGGCCATTTCTACAGCCACACGTGTCGTTTCGAGGGCCGTCGGGTGGAACATGGTACCCGAACAGCAGTTGAATACCGATGCACGCTCGAATGCCTCCTTATTCAGCTGCCCCATCGCCACTTGCAGGTCCGGCGCCTCATCGATATAATCCTTGAAAATGCGTTCACCGTTTTCCGTCAGGTGTACATAAACGCCGCTTACGCGCTTTTCCGGTACGTATACAGAATAATCAAGGTTTACTCCTTCATTCTTGATCTCCTGACGTACGAATTCGGATGTATCATCTTCACCTGTAATGGTAATTAATGCAGAAGGTGCACCGATCCGGCTGATTCCGGCCGCCACATTGATTGTAGCGCCGCCCAAAAATGTTGTGAATGATGTGTTCGTCGTATCATTCGCTATATAATCAACAAATGCGTCTCCATAAACGAGTACGAATTCCTTATCTGGTTGAGTCATCAGTTGTCTAACCTCCGAGGATGTAGTTCTGTATAGAGTACCACAAAAACAAGTGACTATGAAAAATTTGTACTTTTCTAACATGGGGGAATCAGAGCCTTCGTTTATAATTCTGCTACAATTATGGGAGGGAGGGAATTCATCATGAATTTATTGGTAAGACAAGCCACTGCACAGGACGCGGAGCAGATTGCGCCGTTGATTTATGAGGCGATTGGAGACATTGCGGCCAGACTGACCGGCGAGCAGGAAGACAAAGCCATTCTGGAAGGTTTAGAGGAGCTTGTCCGGGGTGCAGACAGCCGCCACTCGCATTTATATACATATGTCGCATGCAAAGAGGAAAGGATACTTGGGATAATTGTTTTATACGATGGCAAAACGGGAAAAGACGTTGATGTCCTGCTGATGGAGAAGCTACAGGAAAAGCATGGCGCTTCCTATCGCATCGACATAGAAGCGCATGAAGATGAATATTACATAGATACAATCTGCGTGGCACCGGATGCCCGCGGGCTCGGTATCGGAACCATGCTTCTCCGCTTTGCCGAGGAGCAGGCGCGCAGGATTGGCCATACAAAGCTTTCGCTGAATGTGGAAGTATCCAAAATAAAGGCTCGCCGCCTCTATGAACGCGAGGGCTTTGCCTTCACGGAAACGTGGGAAATCATCGGCGAGCCCTTCAATCACCTGGTAAAGGAACTATAGCAGCCCAAAACCGCCTTTCCTATTCCACTATAATGAGCGGCACCCGCCACCCATACGAAGGAGATTTCCCCGTATAGCGGCGAAGGAATCGGCCATCCTATTAACAGCTGGCTTCTTCACATTGGGCAGCAGCTTCGTATATGAATGAATGCACCGCGCATCATCTGCCGCCCCACCACCGACTTCAGCTCAACTGGACGGAGCTGAAGTCGACCATACCGGCTTTCATTATCGTGCTGCACGGATTACGAAACGATAGTTCTTCTTGAGGGTGCTTGAAAAGGAACCCACACAAAAATACCCATTTTTTACAGTTAAAAAGGCGATATTAAAGGAAAATGGAGAGCCGATGTTTAATA
>JAZUQF010000098.1:0-1674 GCA_045605545.1 Lysinibacillus sp. | reverse complement strand
TCAGTACGCCTGCCTGCTCACGGATGGCTGCGACAATCTCCTCGAGCGTCGCATCACTTTTACGGATTCCTCGGATGCCCCCGATCGTCCCTAGCACGAATACCTCTTCACCGGCCGCGCTTTTTGCCAAACGGATGGCCGCTTCGTTGAATTCCTTCACACGGTCCTCATAACCGTAGCGCGCCAATTTGATGGCATTGGCCCCATAAGTGTTCGTCTGGATGATGTCCGCCCCTGCTTCGATATATTGTTCATGGATTTTCTGTACTATTTCCGGCTTCGTTACATTCATCTCTTCATGGCAGTAGTCCAGCCCATATGAATAAAGCAGCGTGCCGATTGCACCGTCCGCTGTTAATACACGTGTTTGCAACGCTTCAAGCAATCCCATTCCTGTCCCTCTTTCCCTCAACTGAATTGTATAATTTTTCTGTCATTTAAGACCAAAAGAAAAAGCCTTCTTTCACAAGAAGGCTAAAAATGCAGTCCCTTCTCATCTTTCGGCATTTGCCGGCTGGATTTAGCACCTGACTTTACAGCTGGTTGCTGAAGCTTCGCAGGGCCAGTCCCTCAGCTTCTCTCGATAAGAATATATTGAATTTTTAAAACAATTAAAAGAATCATAACGTTATCTGAAAAGGACGTCAAGATGTTTTGCAATAGTAAACGTTTTCATCGCCTATTTATCGTAAAGCTTTGATGATTTGCTCCGCCGTCTTCCGGCCGTTCTGAATGCACGCCCCGATGCCCACGCCAAAATAGGCGCATCCGGCAAGCAGTAGATTGGGATGGCGCTCCTGCAAATCCTCCGTGACGCTAGCCAATGCTTCATTATGCGCCAGATCGTAGCGCGGCATCTGATTGATCCACTTTGTCACGTTCACTACTTTTGGCTCGGCCTCGATGCCCAGGCTCAGTTTGATGTCCTCCTGCGCCACTTTCACCAATTCCTCATCCGACATTGCTGCAAGCTCCTCGTAGCGTGGATTTACATTTTTATAGAACAGCCTTACAAGAAGGTTGCCGTCTTTTGAGGTATGCTTCCATTTGCGGCTCGTCCAAGTGGAAGCGTCGCATACCAGATTGCTGTTGTGGGATACGATGAAGCCCGTGCCATCTGCGGGCAGTAAGCTGTCCGGCACATCAAACCCAAGATACAATGTAATGGCCGATGCCGTGGTGAAGCGGTCCAGATGTTCCTCTAATGCCTGGTCGGACAACACCTGCCGCACCGTCGCATTCGGTACCGCCAGGACGACGACGTCCGCCATGATACCTTCTCCGTCAGTCTCCACTTGATAGCGGCCGCCTTCTTTGGAGACGCTGTGGACCGCCGTATTTTTCATGAAGGTCACTTCAGGCATGCTTTCTTCCAGCCGGTCGATCAGGGAAGACAGGCCGTTGCGGAATGAGATGAACTTTTTAGCCGCCGCCTTCTCAAACTGCTGTCTATTGGCTTCGAATCCCTTGATGATGCTGCCGTATTCATTTTTATAATCGACAAGGTACGGAAGCGTTGAGGCGAGGGACAGTTGGTAGAGATCGCCGGAATACACCCCTGACAGCACAGGGGCGATCTGCCTGCGTACAATTTCCTCTCCTAGGAAATGCTCGAGGAACTCCCCGATGGAACTTTCCTTCGTAAAGCCCGGATTGGGCATCTCCAGGTCCTTC
>JAZUQF010000097.1:0-3202 GCA_045605545.1 Lysinibacillus sp. | reverse complement strand
GTCCTATCCCCAGTAATATCGGGTGCTTACAGCCGATGTGTAGCGAAATGAATGGATGTGCTGTGCCGGGTGGTTGGCAGCACGCAGGATTATGAGGACAGGTTCAAACAGGGACATGAATACACAAAAAGGCCATGGATTTCTCGAAAATACGAGAAATCCCATGGCCCTTTATTGCTTTTATAGTCTCCTTTAAAAGACTATATCACTGATTTTTACAACGGTTCTCTATTATTTACTAAATAGAAAACTAGAAAAAAATTCACGTTATTACTTAGCTTCTTGGAATTTTTTCTCCACTACATCCCAGTTTACTACATTCCAGAATGCACCGATGTAGTCTGGACGACGGTTTTGGTAGTTCAAGTAGTAAGCGTGCTCCCAAACGTCTAGTCCTAAGATAGGCGTTTTGCCTTCCATTACTGGAGAGTCTTGGTTTGGTGTTGAAGTGACTGCAACTGAGTCGCCGTCAACGATTAACCAAGCCCAGCCTGAACCGAAGCGAGTTGTTGCCGCTTTTGCGAATTCTTCTTTGAAAGCGTCGAATGAACCGAATTTCGCTTCGATTGCCGCCTTCACTTCGCCTACAGGCTCTTTTGAACCGCCTGGAGCGATTAATTCCCAGAATAATGTGTGGTTGGCATGGCCGCCACCGTTGTTACGTACTGCAGTTTGTTTGTCAGCTGGAAGTGCATCCAGGTTTGCGATCAGTTCGTTGATGTCTTTGTCCGCAAATTCAGTACCTTCTACTGCTGCGTTCAAGTTTGTTACATACGTATTGTGGTGCTTTGAATAATGGATTTCCATTGTACGTGCATCGATATGTGGTTCTAATGCATCGTATGCGTAAGTTAACTCTGGTAATTTGTAAGCCATGACAATTCCTCCTTGAGATAAATAAATATGATGCCATATCTAAAGTATCAAAATTTTGGAGGCCATTCAACTAAAAAAGCCCTCGAAAATGGTAAATCAGCCTTTAGGCGGAAGCGACGACCTAAATGACAAAGAAGAACAGGATGATCATCAGCGCCTGGACGATTCCCTTCGTCACGATGGATGTCAAAAAGCCGACAAGCGAGCCGACCCCAGCCTTCAGCGCCTGCTCCCACGATGTCCGTGCGACAAGCAATTCAGCGATGACCGCCCCTAAAAACGGACCAATGAGAATTCCCAAGAACGGGATGACGAACGGCCCGACCAAAAGGCCAATCGTGCTTCCCCACATCCCCGCCTTCGATCCGCCGAACTTCTTCACGCCTACGAGATTGGAAATTGTATCTGCCCCAAACAGCAGCACGACCAATAAAACCTCGATTAGCCAGAACCACCATGGCAGGTCGCCGAAGCTGTAGAAGAATCCGTACACGACAAATCCGCCCAGAATGAAAATGACGGATGGAATGATTGGATAGATCAGCCCGATAAACGCGATGACAAAAAACGCGATGATTAGTATCCATGCAAGTATATCCATATTATCTCCTCCTTCCTCAAGTTACGTATAAGCAATCAAAAGGTTTCAATCAACCTCCATTTTCCTCCCAGCCTTTTCATGGTACACTTTCGTTTGGAGGAGAAACCAATATGAGACAATCCCAACTATTCATCGATAGCTTGATCAATCCTAAAAAACTGGCCGCCTACCGTATCCTGTCGATCGGGAAGGTCATCCAATATGTGTTCCTGCTTGTTACCGTCGCCACCATTTTTTCATTCGGCCAATTCACGGCAGGCTTCACCGAAGACCTCTTCAATATCGAGGGGGTAGCGGACTATCTGGCAGATATACAATGGCTGCTGTACCCATTCGCCCTTCTCTTTTTATTCATCATGACGTCCCTGCTCATTTTTGCGCGCATCAGCCTGTATGCGCTTGCCGGTTATCTGGTCCTTGGTGCCATGAAGCGCCGTGGGGAATACCGCCATGTATGGCGGACCTCCGCCTTTGCTGTTACCTGGTCGACTCTACTATCCATCATGCTCCCCCTTTTTGGAATCTCAGGAGGCTGGACGAGAATGCTAGGCATCTTTATCACAATCATCTTTCTCATTATTGCAGTAACAAAATACCCAAAACAACCAAAGAAATAAGCATGAATCTCTCACTCGCACATATAGTGTTGTGCAAGGGGGGATTTTTTTGCGTTTACTCGGCTGGACAATCATCATTTTTCTTATAGCCGCCGTCATTAAAATCGATTTACAGGAAGGGACGGTGCCGTTGACGAATTTCTACGAAGTGCCGTGCGAAGAAGGCGATGACTATGAAACGGTGCGTGTGAAGGTCAGGAAGGGCGATACCATCTACAGCCTATTTGCAGCGACGCCATCCGCCACACATCTTCCCCAATCCGAGCGGCTTGCCCTATTTTTCACCTACAATCCCCACCTGGAAAACCAACCGCTTCTTCCCGGAGAGGAAGTTTTGATACCGACCAAGCGCATAAAACGCTGTGAAAAATAATAATCCGACCTTCTGCCTTGTTTTTTACTTTCAGAGACTGATAAAATGGTGTACAGTGACGGTCTACATAGAGGGCCCGAAAAGGAGAGAAATGAAATGAGTGAAATCGTTCACCGTACAAACACACGTCCCGTGCGTGTAGGTAACTTGACGATTGGTGGCAATAATGAAGTCGTAATCCAAAGCATGTGTACAACAAAGACACATGATGTGGAGGCCACTGTAGCAGAAATCAAACGCCTGGAAGAAGCCGGCTGCCAAATCGTGCGTGTCGCTGTTCCGGACGAGCGGGCTGCAGACGCAATCGCTGACATCAAAAAACAAATTAACATACCGCTTGTTGCGGATATACATTTTGATTACCGTCTAGCCTTGAAGGCAATCGAGAACGGAATCGATAAAGTTCGTATCAACCCGGGCAACATCGGGCGCCGTGAAAAGGTGGAAGCAGTCGTGAACGCTGCAAAGGCAAAGGGGATTCCAATTCGTATCGGTGTAAACGCCGGTTCACTGGAGCGTCATATTTTAGAGAAGTACGGCTATCCGACTGCAGATGGCATGGTGGAATCAGCCCTTCATCATATCAAAATCTTGGAGGACCTCGACTTCCATGACATCATCGTATCCATGAAGGCATCGGATGTAAACCTTGCCATCGAGGCGTACGAAAAGGCGGCGAAAGCCTTCGATTACCCGCTTCATCTCGGCATTACGGAATCAGGTACACTATTTGCC
>JAZUQF010000096.1:0-9026 GCA_045605545.1 Lysinibacillus sp. | reverse complement strand
CACCTTCCTTTCCAACCGTAAAGGTATAGGAGTAGCCGTTCCAGATGAGGACTGTTTTGTACTGATTGGTTTCTTCAGTTTTTTGATTGATACATATGCCGCATGCTCTACCTTGTGGACAAGTTCATCTCGAATTTTATGTAGGTCCAACGAAATCGTCCCGCTTGGCTTGGCGACAAAATCCACCGCTCCGTATTCCATCGCCATCATCGTCGTATCCGTACCGTTCCTTGTAGTGCTGGAAAGCATGACGACAGGTACCGGGCAGATTGTCATGATTTCCTTCAAAGCTTCCAACCCGTCCATCTCAGGCATCTCCACATCCATTGTTACTACATCCGGCTGCAGCTGCTGAATTTTTCTGATTGCATCTTTTCCGTTACGGGCCGTGCCGACTACCTCCACCTTCGAATTCCCGACAAAAAAGTCACCAATCAGCTTTCTCATAAAAGCCGAGTCGTCCACAATCAGTAGCTTTCTTTTTTGCAGGTGGTCCAATCAATCACGCCCTTTCGAAAAAATGTTTCTTAACTTCGACAAAAATCCTCTCGTTTCAGCAGTTGCGTGAATCTCTTCCTGGCGATGATGGATGAACGTACTTACCATGCGCTTCATCGTTTTAGAAACAGGCGCCTCCGGGTAAGCCAATGTAAAGGGAACTTGCGCCCTCACCGCATTGCGTACTGCAGGGTCTTCAGGAAGCGAACCAAGAACCATCACGTCCTTCGAGAGAAACTTCTTCATGGCGCTGGCCAGACGGTTTAATGTATCCTGGCCTTCTTCCGGCGTAAAAGCCCTGTTGCATAAAATCGTAAACTGCTTTTCACTATCTTGTAGATAGATATATTTCATCATGGAATAGGCATCCATGATGGCGGTCGGCTCTGCCGTAGAAATGACGATGATTTCATCGACCGATGTCAGCAGCTTTAGCGACCAGTCTGCCGCCCCTGCGCCCATATCGAATAAAATATAATCAAAGTTTTTTTGAAGATGTTCAAACCCCTCGATCAATCGTCCGAACATTTTTTCCGACCATTCCATCAGCGTGGCCATGCCTGATCCCCCTGAAATGTACTGCAGGCCGGCAGGACCGTCATGCATTACTTCTTCTATGGACAACCCACCATCCAAATACTCCTTCAAGCTGGAGGAAACAGTTTTCCCCAGCAATATGTGAATATTCCCCATGCCGATGTCCATATCCAAAATGACTACTTTCTTTCCTTCTTTTGCAAGCAGCGTGGCGAAATTCATTGTAAAATTACTTTTACCGACGCCGCCTTTTCCACTGACGACCGCAATGGACCTCCCTAAGGCTCCATTACTCTCAAGCATCTTCATTCTCAATTTTTCCGCTTGATCTCTCATTCAGACTCTCCTTGAAAGAACAATTCAATTAGTTTATCCAGGTCCGGCTGTTCGATATCCTCTGGTACTTCTTGTCCATCCGTATAGTAAGCAAGTCCCTTTTTATATTTAATCATTAAATTGAACATAGTGCCAATAGAATTTGTTTCATCCAATTTTGTAAAAATGAACTTTTTTATGGGAACTTCTTGGAACTGTTCAATAATCGTCTCCAAATCGCGTTCCTTGGCCGTCAAGGACAATACAAGAAACGATTCGGCCTGATCGGTGAAGTCAATCAGGCGCTGCAGGTCATCCACATATTTTGCTTCTTTGTAGTTGCGTCCCGCCGTGTCGATGAAAATCAAATCGAGATGGTCAAGCTTCTCCAATGCCCGCTTATAATCTTCAGCATTATAGACGATTTCAATCGGCGCCTGCAGCAGGCCCGCATACGTTTTCAATTGCTCGATTGCCGCAATCCGGTAGGTGTCTGTCGTGATGAAGCCAATTTTTTTCTTTTGCTCCAGAACTGAGCGAGCCGCCATTTTGGCGATGGTCGTCGTCTTGCCTACCCCGGTCGGCCCCAGGATGTTTATATACTTCCTGTCATATGAAAGGCCGCCGATTTCTATATCCTTGAGCTGTGCACGCAAATAGTCTTCCGCCACTTCACGCATATCTTGAGAGGAAATCTTCTGTTCATTATTTTTGAAATGCCGAAAAAGCTCATCACCAATCGTTGTGATGAGCTCTTCACTAAGCTCCTGACGCTTCAAAAAATCGATGAATGGCAAGAGTTCATCAGGATATTGTGTTTGAATTGAATGACGCTGAAGCGACTGCATGATTGACTTCAAATCGGCAATCTCCTTCTTCAACTCCTCAGTCATCTGTGTTTCGACCTTCATCTGCCCCGTAGCAGCTGCTACTTCCGAGGATGCCGGTACAGGCAGGGGCCCTGGAAAATCGGATAGCGGAGGAAGAGCCGTTTTTTTCTCGACCCGGTCCACCCCTGCCACCACTTCAAAACTCTTTTGCTTCACTAATCCAAAAAACTTCTTTGTAGTGACAACCTTGGAATTGAGAATGACCGCATCATCTCCTAAATCGGCACGAATCAGTTTCATCGCCTCTGCTATTGAGGGTGCATTATATTTTTTCATCTTCATTCTACATTCACCACTCCAACACTTTGAATTTCAACAGCCGCATCCAATTCGTTGTAAGAGAGAATCGGGATCTGCGGGAAATAACGTTCCGTAAGCTGTCTCAAGTACATGCGTACGCCAGGAGAGCACAGAATCAACGGAGACTGTTCCATAAAGGATACCCGTTCTACTTCCTTGGCAATCGCCTCTAGTACAAATTGGGATTCCTGCGGGTCCATTGCCAGATAATTGCCGTGATCCGTCTGTTGGATGCTGTCCGCCACCATCTTCTCCACTCTGCCGGATACGGTGATTACCTTCAGTGCAGGCTGTCCGTTCACAAACTGCGTCGTAATCTGACGTGCAAGCGCCTGTCTGACATATTCAGTCAGAATATCGGTGTCGCTCGTCAATTTCGCATAGTCTGCAAGCGTTTCAAAAATAATGGGCAGATTACGGATGGAGACATTCTCCCTCAGCAGCTTCGCCAGCACTTTTTGGATTTCACCTATCGACAACGGAGCCGGAGTCAACTCATCCACGAGGATGGCATGCGTTTCACGCAGGTGGTCGATGAGCTGCTTCGTCTCCTGACGACCGAGCAGTTCATGTGCGTTTGCGCGAATCATTTCCGTCAAATGGGTCGATACGACGCTCGGTGGATCGACGACTGTGTAGCCGAGCATTTCGGCATCTTCCTTCACCTGCTCCGTAATCCATTTCGCAGGCAGTCCGAATGACGGCTCGATCGTATCGATTCCCTCGATTGAATTGTCATCCCCCGGACTCATCGCAAGGTAATGATCGAGCAGCAGTTCGCCCCTTGCCATTTCATTCCCTTTAATCTTAATGCGGTATTCGTTCGGCTGAAGCTGAATGTTGTCACGGATGCGTACGACCGGAATGACGATACCCAATTCCAGGGCCAGCTGTCGGCGGATCATGACGACCCGGTCGAGCAAGTCTCCGCCCTGTGCCGCATCCACCAGCGGAATCAGCCCGTAGCCGAATTCGAATTCTATCGGATCGACGCTGAGCAAGTTGACCACGTTTTCTGGACTTTTCATCGTATCAGCCGCCACCTCCTGTTCCATTTCGAGGATTTCTTCCGGATCTTCTTCCTTCCTGCGGTCAAGCAGGAATGCCCCTATGATAAGGGTCAAGGCAATCGGTACAGTAATCCATAAAGGAATCGGGGTGAATATGCCAAGCATCAGAATCGTACCGCCGGCAACATATAATAGTTTCGATTGGGCGAACAATTGATTTGTGATGTCTCCGCCCAGGTTGCCCTCGGAGGCTGCACGTGTTACAACGATTCCTGTAGCCGTTGAGATGAGCAGGGCCGGAATCTGCGATACGAGACCGTCACCGACTGTCAGCATCGAAAATTGAGTTGCCGCTTCCCCAAACTCCAGGCCCATCTGGACAACCCCGATGACCATACCGACCAACAGGTTGATGAATACCATGATGATGGTGGCAATAGCATCACCCTTTACGAATTTCGTCGCACCGTCCATCGCCCCGTAGAAGTCCGCCTCCCCGGCCACTTTCTCGCGGCGTTCCCGTGCCTCCTTCTCCGAGATGATGCCGGCATTCAAATCGGCATCAATGCTCATTTGCTTACCTGGCATTGCATCCAGAGTGAAGCGGGCTGCCACTTCTGCAACACGCTCCGCCCCTTTCGTAATTACAAGGAACTGGATGATGACCAATAATAAGAAGATGACAAGACCGACCAGTACGTTCCCGCCGGTTACAAAGTTGCCGAATGTTTCGACGACATCACCCGCATCCCCTTCCGCCAAGATGGCACGCGTCGTGGATACAGACAGCGACAGACGGAAGAGTGTCAATAGCAGGATGACCGTCGGAAAGATGGAGAAGTCCAGCGCTTCCTTCATGTTCATCGAAGTCAACAGCACAAGCAATGCCAGTGTAATATTAATGATGATCAAGAAACTCAGCAGCCAATGTGGCAGAGGGATGACGAGCATCGCTACGATTAAAATAACCGCACCTAAAACCCCTAAATCGCGAACTTGCATAGCTGTCCCTCCTAAAAATGTTTCATGCTTTAAATTTTGCTTTTAATGCGGTATACATAGGCCAGAATCTCCGCCACCGCCTTGAAGAACTCCTCGGGAACTTGCTGGCCGATTTCCACCTGGTCATACATCGCCCGGGCGAGCGGCCTGTTTTCCACCATCACGACATCATGCTCCTTCGCGATCAATTTGATTTTCTGCGCGACAAAATCCGTCCCCTTCGCCACCACCCGCGGCGCATCCATGCTATTTTCATCGTACTTCAGCGCAATGGCAAAGTGCGTAGGATTTGTAATGACGACATCCGCACGGGGTACTTCCTGCATCATCCGGCGCATTGCCATTTCACGCTGGCGCTGCTTGATTTTAGATTTGATGAGGGGGTCGCCTTCTGAATTTTTATATTCATCTTTTATATCCTGCTTGGACATCTTTAAGTTTTTCTCATACTCATACCGCTCGTATAAGTAATCCAACAGGGCAATGAAGAGCAGCATCACTGCCGCAGCTATCCCCATGATTCCCGTCAGCAGCGCAACGGTCGACAGTGTCTCCCATGGACTTTGGAAGGCCAGCGAAAGCACTTCCTCCAGGTTGATCCAAATAACCGCCGTCGTCACAGCACCGAGAAACGCGACTTTCAGCAGGGACTTGACCAGATTGACCAGTGCCCTGACCGATATAATCTTCTTGATCCCCTTGATGGGGTCGATTTTCTTCAAATCCAGCTTCAGCGTTTCCGTTGTAAAAAGGAAGCCGAACTGCAAATAGTGTGCTCCAACACCTGCAACCATCGCGATTACTAAAATCGGCAGTAGAATCACAGCCATCTCCTGGATTGTATCGGTATACATCTTCATGACGGTCTCAATCGATACGGTGCTGATCAGCATATTCCGCTCGAACGCCTGTATGAGGAAGGCGAAAAGCCCTTCTTGCATCAGAGGCGCCATGAAAAATAGGAACATGAAAATGATGAGCAGCAAAAAAGCCGCCGACACATCCTGACTTTTTAAAACCTGCCCTTTTTTACGCGCATCCTGGCGCTTTTTAGGTGTAGCCTTTTCCGTCTTTTCACCAGCGAAAAACTGCAGATCGACTGTTATAATCAACTTCATCTTAAGCACCACCTAAAACCGCCATTAAATCACGCATCGCGAGGATGGCCAGTTCAATGACTTGTTCCATTACTTCCACCATCACGCCCATCATGATGACCAATACAATGAATCCGACTGCAATTTTAATCGGGAAGCCAACAACAAAAATATTCATTTGCGGCACGGTCTTCCCGGTAATGCCCAAAGCGACTGTTACTAAAAATAAGGTTGCAATTATTGGAGCAGACATTTGGAATGCGATTGCAAATACTGCTACGAATAATCTCATCATGGTCTCCACGAACGCCTCATCCCGGAAATGCGGGAAAAACTGGTCTATGGGCATGAATTGATAGCTATAAAAAATACCATCCATAATCAGATGATGACCATTGATGGCCAACAGCACCAGCAATAGAAGGAAGTTAAAAAACTGTCCCATCAACGGGCTTTGTGCCCCGGTCTGCGGGTCGATGATATTCGCCATGGCAAAGCCCATCTGAAAGTCGATGAACCCCCCTGCAATTTGGACAGCGGAAAAAACAATATACACCGCCAGCCCGAGGGTCAATCCGATAATTGCCTCCTTCAGAACAAGCAGCAGATATTCCCCGTTAATGGTGAATGCCTCGATGGAAAAGGTATAATACATCATCCACGAAAGCACCAGTGCAAGTCCAATCTTCAATTGGGCAGGGATCGTCCGGTATGAAAACAGCGGGACGGATACAAAAAACGCAGCCACCCTCACAAAAATCAACAATAGTACTGAAATCTTCGGTATTAATTCCGTCATCTGGACTCACCCTATATAGCGCACAAGATTGTTTAAAATATCGTGCACATAACTAGTTATTTGCGACAGCATCCATGCACCAAAGAAGATTAGCGCAAGCATTACCGCCACGATTTTTGGTACAAACGCCAACGTCTGTTCCTGGATGGAGGTTGTCGCCTGGAAGATACTTACAACCAGACCGGAAACCAATGCCACCAACAAGAGGGGCCCGGATACAATCAGAATGATAAAGACGGCTCTTTCTGCAATTGAAATGACCATTTCCTGTGTCATGCTTCCATCATCCCCTAACTAAAACTCTGAAGTAGCGACTTCATAATCAGATACCAACCATCGACCAGTACGAACAGCAAAATCTTGAACGGTAAGGAAATCATGACCGGCGGAAGCATCATCATCCCCATCGCCATCAGAGTAGACGCAACAATCATGTCGATTACCAAAAAAGGAATGAAAATCATGAAGCCCATTTGAAATGCGGTTTTTATCTCACTGAGCGCGAAGGCCGGGACAAGCATTGTCAATGGGATATCTTCGATTGATTCCGGACGTTCAGCCTGATTGTATTCTATAAACAGCTCAAGGTCCTTTTGCCTCGTATGCTTGGCCATAAACTCCTTAAATGGCAAGGAGGCACGTTCATATGCCTCTTCCAAGCCGATTTCCTCGTCAAAAAGCGGTTGAAGCGCCTGTTCATTCACCTGCTGGAATGTAGGTGCCATGATGAAGAATGTCAAAAAGAGCGCCAGGCCGATGATCACCTGGTTTGGCGGCATCTGATTCGTCGCAAGCGCCGTCCGCGTAAAAGAAAGTACGATGACTATACGTGCAAACGACGTCATCAGAATCAGAATGCTCGGTGCCAGGGAAAGCACTGTCAATAAAATCAACAGCCTTATAGAAGTGGAGACATTCGTCGGATCGCTTTCAGAAAAGATTGATATAAACTCATTCACTTCTTATCGCTCTCCTTTTCCTTCCATCTTTCCAATCCCTCACTACGCTCCTTCTTTATTTGGGAGAGCTGCTTATCCAACAGATCACTGAACTTCCGGGGTGTTTTTTCAACTGGACCCTTTTCTCTCATTTTGTTGAATAGCTCGATAATGTAAGGTGAAGCGGTTGTATTGCCGACTTTCTCACGATGGAGCGCCAAAATATGTTCAACCTCTTCGGGATCGGAAATCACCTGTAGAAGCTGGACATCTTCCCCCACCCCCACAACATAGACCTTGCTGCCTATCTGCAGAAGCTGGACGGATTTCTGCGTACCGACCGATTCACCCCCAAGATTTTGTATCATGCTGTTTTGCTGGTAGTTCATATTCCGCCTGTTCAAGAAACGGAGGACAAATAGCAGTAGACCAAGCACAAAAACTAATGCCAGGAAAATCTTTATGTATTCCCAAGCCCCCATACCAACAGATGCCGACTCACTTGTTGTCGTGTCGGCATCTGTTTCATTGCTTTCTATGCGAGAATCGGGGTTGTTTAGATATTCATCGCTGATCATGGCATAGGAAGCGGGTGCTGCTTGTGTAAGTACTGCAACTGTAAGCAATAATACAAAAACCATCCTTGTATAAAATGATTTCTCTATTTCCATGCTATCAACTCAATGCTTTTTGGATCGCTTCGATGACGCGGTCTGCCTGGAATGGTTTTACGATGAAGTCTTTTGCCCCAGCTTGAATTGCATCAATTACCATGGCCTGCTGCCCCATGGCGGAGCACATGATGACGACAGCATTCGGATCCGACCCTTTGATTGCTTTCAAAGCGGCAATCCCATCCATTTCCGGCATCGTAATATCCATTGTTACTAAATCGGGGCGCAGTTCATTGTACTTCTCTACGGCCTGCATACCATCAGCCGCCTCCCCCACTACTTCAAAACCATTTTTCGTTAAAATATCTTTGATCATCATACGCATGAATGCTGCGTCGTCAACAATTAAAATCTTTTTCGACATAGTCATATTCCTCCAATTAAAACTACCTTAAATTGTTCAAGCGATCTGTTTGGCTTAAAACATCTGTAATACGCACACCAAAGTTTTCATCAATGACAACCACTTCACCTTTTGCAATCAGGCGGTTATTGACCAGGATGTCCACTGGTTCACCAGCCAGTTTATCAAGTTCAATGATGGATCCCCCGGATAATTCCAAAATCTCCTTCACAGAACGTTTTGTCCGGCCCAGTTCCACCGCCACTTGCAATGGAATATCCAAAAGCATATTTAAATTACGGGCTTCCGACTGGGTGATGTTCGGAGCTTCAAAGCTGGCGAACTGAGCCTGCTGTACATTGACCGGCTGCTGCGGCGGCATCTGATGCATCGGTTGCTGGTATGCAGGCGCGGCAGGCTGCGGGGGAGCCTGATTCATATACGGCTGCTCATAGATTGCTTGCTGTTGCTGCACAGGAGGTGGTGGTGGAGTAGGCTGCGGCCCTGCTTCAGATTGCGGCGGCGCTTGTGGAGCAACAGTCGGAGCCAATTCCACATCACTTTCCCCCATTAATGACTTTACTATTTTTTTACTAAAGTTTAAAGGTAATAATTGCATTAAA
>JAZUQF010000095.1:0-2976 GCA_045605545.1 Lysinibacillus sp. | reverse complement strand
AGACGAGGAACCCCAATATGACACTGGACAAGGTTGCGCAGGTCAATAAGGCGAAAATGATGAGAATCTGGAACTGGACAGCCTGGATGGGATCGGCCCCTCCGATGATCTGGCCGCTCATCATGCCGGGCAGCTGGACGAGGCCGATCGTCTTTTGCGATTCGATGGTAGGAATCATGCTCCCCTTGATGGCGTCCATTAAATGCCGGTGTACGGCCTGCTTGGGTGTGCCACCGAGCGATAGGATCAGTTCGATTTCATCTTCGTTTGCCTCGAGCTCCGCCCGGAAGCGGTTCAGGAACAGGATGGATAGCACCATGGCATTGCCGATCATCATGCCGCTGATGGGGATGATGTACTGCGGGGTCGCCGGTACGATGTCGAAGCCGAGCAGAACGCCCTGCGTCACCAGTTCGACCGTGACGAGGGTGATGACGATTTTCCCCGTGATGCCGGGGATGCCTTCGCCTTTTTTACGTGCATTCAGTGTCGCTGCCGTAATCATCAGCAGAATGATCAGCACCATGTATATGTAGCTGTCTGTTTCGAAAATGAAATGAAGGACGTATCCGATGAACAGAAGCTGAATCACCGATCTGACAGTCGCGATGGTGATGTCCTTTCCGAGGCCGAGTTTCAGCACATTTGACAGCACGAACGGGATGAAGACGAAAATGAGCGTCAGAGAGAGTGTACCGTATGTCATTGCGCACCTCCGTTCAAAAATTGCTGGACGGCAGGTAGGTCGGATTGCTCCAGCATGAAGGGCTCGCCTGCCACCAGAAGCCTTCCGTCCTGTAAAAACCATATAAAGTCGCTCAGCGTGCGCAGCTGCTTCAAGCTATGGGTGATCCAGATGACCGTCACACCGTAGCTGCGATTGATGTGCAGGATGAGGTCCTCGATTTCTTGTGCCGAGGCAGGGTCGAGGGCCGATGTGATTTCGTCGAGCAGTAAAATATCCGATCTATTGATGAGCGTCCGGGCGATGGCCAGCCGCTGCTTTTGACCGCCTGACAGTTCGGTTGCCTCGCGGCGCAGAAACGAGGCATCGAGCTGGACGTTCTCCAGGAAGGAGACGGCCTCCTCCTCTGACAGCTGTTCGCCGCGCAACTGCCGTGGCAGCGCCAAATTTTCGTAGACGGTGCTCCGCAGGACGGGTGCGCTCTGCAGCACGATGCCGACTTTCCGTCGGAGGTCCGTCGGCTCATATGCCTCAATCGGCTGCCCGTCGATGATGACCTGGCCACTTGTAGGGGCGAGCAGTCCATTGCACATCTTGAGGAGCGTCGTCTTCCCGGCACCAGAAGGACCGGCGAGGGTGGTGATCAGGCCCTTGTGGAAGACACCGTCGAGGTTTTGTAGAATCGGGCGCTCCTTCACTGTGAAGCAGACGCCGTGTAGTTCAATCGCAGGTTGTAAGTTCACAAGCCATTCTCCTAAATCTAGTTTTCTCCGCGGGGCTTCTTACTGCCGGCGCGGAAATCCATTTCCTATTATAACGCAAAAAAGTGCAGGCAAAGCTTAGGGGGACTTTGCCTGCACTGGAAAACCCATGGGGGTGGATTTTCCTCCGTTATGTTTGAAAGATTTGGTTTCCCTGCACCGCTTGGGGGGTGCAGGGAAGGGAATTAGAAAGATTTTGGGAGCTATACCCGCTTCTCCTTTACCAAAGGAGGGGGGGTGCCGAGGGCCGTCAAGCGCTGTGCGAAATTATCACTCTTGCCGGCAGGCCCCCTGAAGACATCCTGCTGGTACTCGTAGGCTTGTGAACCATGCTCAGCAAGGTCGAGCCCCGCCATTTCCTCCTCACGAGGCACACGCAGCGGGACGAACATTTTGATGAAGCCGAGGCTGATGCTCAGGGTGATGGAGGTCCAGGCGATTACCGCCACTATCCCGATTGCCTGGATGCCCAGCAATTGCGGGCCGCCTCCGTAGAAGAGGCCACCGCCACCGGCTACGTCGAACAATCCGACCGCCAATGTGCCCCAGATGCCGCATAGCCCGTGGACCGCCACTGCTCCAACCGGATCGTCAACCTTCAGTTTCCATTCTATGAAGCGCACCCCTTCCACCAACAGGGGACCGGCGATGGCGCCGATTACGATGGCGCCTGGCAATGAGACGCTCGCAGCTCCGGCTGTAATGCCGACCAGGCCGGCCAATGCGCCGTTCAGCGTCAGGGAGCCATCGATATGGCCGTAGCGGAACCTCGTATAGAAGGCTGTTGCAATGACGCCGCCTGAAGCGGATAAAAATGTATTGGCGATGACGGAAGGGACCAATTCAGGATCGGCCGCCAGTGTGGAGGCACCGTTGAATCCGAACCATCCCAGCCAAAGGATGAATACACCCAATGCACCCAACGGAATCGAATGACCCGGGATGACATTGATGCGTGCGCCTTCATATTTGCCGAGGCGCGGCCCAATCATGGCCGCCGCCACCAGCGCGCCTACCGCCCCTGTCAAATGGACGACCGTCGAACCGGCGAAGTCGATGAAGCCCAGCGACGTAATCCAGCCGTCCCCCTGCCAGATCCAATGGCCCACAACAGGGTAGATGAATGCCGTCATGACGACGACGACCGCCAGATAGGCAAGGAGGTTCGTGCGTTCGGCCACCGCTCCGGAAATGATGGTTGCGCATGTGGCGGCAAACATTGCCTGGAAGACGAAGAATGCGATGTCATCCACGCCTTGCAGGGCAAAGCCGGATGTCCCGATGAATCCGCCTGCCGTATCGCCGAACATGAGCCCGTAGCCAATAACGAAATAAACGATGCCGCCAAGTGAGATGGTCAGCACATTTTTCATTAAGATGTTTACGGCGTTTTTGGAGCGGGTGAATCCCGCTTCGACCATGGCGAACCCTGCGTGCATGAAGAACACCAGTATGGCGCCGAGCATGACCCAGACCAGGTTGATCGACAGTTCCAATGCTTCATTTGTCATATCCTTCCCCTCCTTTTAG
>JAZUQF010000094.1:0-3984 GCA_045605545.1 Lysinibacillus sp. | reverse complement strand
TTTGCCTTCACGGAAACGTGGGAAATCATCGGCGAGCCCTTCAATCACCTGGTAAAGGAACTATAGCAGCCCAAAACCACCTTTCCTATTCCACTATAATGAGCGGCACCCGCCACCCATACGAAGGAGATTTCCCCGTATAGCGGCGAAGGAATCGGCCATCCTATTAACAGCTGGCTTCTTCACATTGGGCGGCAGCTTCGTATATGAATGGATGCACCGCGCATCATCTGCCGCCCCACCACCGACTTCAGCTCAACTGGACGGAGCTGAAATCGACCATACCGGCTTTCATTATCGTGCTGCACAGATTACGAAACGATAGCTCTTCTTGAGGGTGCTTGAAAAGGAACCCACACAAAAATACCCATTTTTTACAGTTAAAAAGGCGATATTAAAGGAAAATGGAGAGCCGATGTTTAATAATAACTAACAATGAACATGAGGGGGCAATAGAATGGAGAGAACCGCAAAGCTATATATCTTGGCAGCCTGCGTGGGAGCCATCATCGGCTTTACGCAAGTATTGCGCTATTGGGAGTCGAACGTCGTCATGTCAGTGGTATACCTGCTTTTAGGAAGTGCATGCGCCTTCATCGGCCTGGAGCGGGTCAAGGCGACCAAAAGGCAGAAGGAGCAGCAAAAAATCGAATAGCCGGCCATTATTCAGACTTTACTGCACCGGCAGTAAAGTTATTTTTATGCCTGCATCTTCATACGCTATAAAAAAGAATGTCCCCTGCTCCACATGTCCCCCATCTCCCCTCCACCTTTTCACCGCTTATTTGCATAAAACGCCACTGTTTTCTACATGCAATATGCATTTGTCCATACAGTTTCAAAACAAATACAAGGAGGCTGTCAGGTATGAAACGATGGGGTTTGCTTTCTCTATTCCTCGTATTGATTCTCGGGCTATTGGCGGCGTGCAGTGATTCATCGGATGAGACGGAAAAAGAGAAGGATGACCCAGCCGGGGAGGAAAGTCCGTCCGGCAATCTCGTCATCTATACGGGGCGGGATGAAGGGATGGTCCAGGAGGTCATCGCCAAATTCAATGAGCGCTACCCGGATATCAAAGTCGAGTTCATGACGATGGGCGCACAGCAGATTTTAGAACGTGCACGTGGTGAAAAGGCCAATCCGCAGGGCGACTTCTGGTGGGGAGGCACACAGGCGGCGATGATGTTGGCGGCCGAGGAGGATTTGCTTGAATCATGGGAGCCTTCGTTCGCTACTTCAATCGACGCCCAGCACCGCGATGGCGAAAACCGCTGGATTGGGGAAATGCTCCTGCCGGAAGTCATCATGATCAACAGTGACGTGCTTTCGCCGGAGGAAGGCCCGCAGGATTGGGATGACCTGCTCGACCCGAAATGGAAAGATGAAATTTTAATCCGCGGCGTTCTCGCATCAGGGACAATGCGCACCATCTATTCCTCTATGATCTACCGCCAAGGGGCCGATACACCGGAGAAGGGATATGAATGGCTGGCAAAGCTTGATGCCAATACGAAGGAATATACGCAGGATCCGAATGCCCTCTACTTGAAGCTGACGCGGCAGGAAGGGACGATTTCTCTCTGGAACCTCCAGGATATTCTATTGAAAAAATATACGACCGACTATCCGTTCGACTATATCTATCCAAAGAGCGGCGCACCAATCCTCGTCGATGGGGTCGGCATCATCAAGAATGCAAAGAATATGGAGAATGCAAAGCTGTTCGTCGAATTCCTGTTCGACAAGGACGTGATGACGGACCTTGCGCATAACTACTACCAGATTCCGACGCGGACGGATATCGACCTGGCGGCTATGCCCGACTGGTACCAGGCGCTTGACCTGAAGACATTCGACATCGACTGGCAGGTGATGGCCGACAAGGAGGCCGAGTGGATGGAGTACTGGGATGCGAATGTAAAAGGAAAAGGCGAGTAGCATAGGAAGCCGCATCTATGCCCGACTAAGCATTTTTCAATTTGAAAACCGATATGTTTTTTCACAGAAAGGGTTGTTCCGTCATGCGGTCCAGCCCTTTTCTTCTAACGATTCTTTACAAGGTGGTGCATGATGATGAAAGGTGTGCGCATGGAAAACGTGACAAAGAAATTCGGGGGCGTGACGGGTGTCAGTGACCTGCATCTCGAGGTGAAGCCCGGGGAATTCTTTACCTTTCTCGGACCGAGCGGCTGCGGCAAAACGACGACGCTCCGCATGATTGCCGGCTTCTACTACCCCACTGCCGGAAATGTGTATTTTGACAACCGTGATGTAACGACCCTGCAGCCGAACAAGCGGAATATCGGCATGGTGTTTCAAAACTATGCCCTCTTTCCCCATATGACGGTCGATGAAAATATCGCATTCGGGCTGCAGGTGCGAAAGCTGCCAAAAGCGGAAATCAAACAGAAGGTCGACCGCATCCGCAGCCTTGTCCACCTCACCGAGTACGGCAGCCGGAAAATCAATGCGCTTTCGGGAGGCCAGCAGCAGCGGGTCGCCCTGGCACGCGCCCTTGTCATCGAGCCGGACATTCTGCTGCTGGACGAACCGCTCTCCAATCTGGATGCCAAGCTGCGCGAGGAGACGCGGGTGGAAATCAAGCGCATCCAGACCGAGCTCGGCGTGACGACCATCTATGTCACGCACGACCAGACCGAGGCCATGACGATGTCCGACCGCATTATGGTGATGGAATCCGGACTCGTCAAACAGGTGGGCACCCCGCAGGAAATTTATCACAGGCCAAATAACCGTTTCGTGGCAACGTTTATCGGCGAGACCAATATGCTAGAGATGAGGGTGGCGGCAGTCGAGGGAGATGTAGTGACCGTGGAGAATGCAGATGGGCTGGTGCTTCGAGGGCTTGCAAGCGGTGCGGCCGATGGGGTGCAGCCGGCAGCCGGCAACACCATCCATGTCTCCATCCGTCCTGAGGCATTTGAAGCCGGCCCGGGGGATAATGCCATCAAGGGCACGATTGAATTCATGGAGTTCACAGGGCTCAGCGTCAACTACATCGTAAAGGCAGGCGGCACTTCGCTAAAGGCGATGATCATCAATGCAGGCAGCGACATCAAGGCAATCGGCGACGAAATCGAGCTACATATCCCGCCAAGGAATCTCTATTTCCTTGCTGAATAGGAGGCGACAAGGATGAAGCGGCAAGTCGAATACCAAACAAGCTGGTGGTCACGCGCTACACAATCCCCCCGTTTCGTCTATCTATTGATTTCACCGTTGTTCCTTATCTTGTTTGCCTATGTGGTCTATCCGTTCTATTCCACATTCCTGCAGAGCTTCGCAGGCGACGGGGCGCTGGCCAACTATCGGAAGTTTTTCAGCCTGGAGAGCACCGCCAACCTGGAAGCGTTATGGAACAGCGTCTATATTTCCATCATCAGTGTCATCTGCTGTGCAGCTGTAGGCGTGACGATGGCCTTCCTGCTGGAGCGCTATGAATTTCCTGGACGGCGGCTGCTGTCCGTCCTCGTGCTCGTTCCGATGGCGCTCCCTCCCCTTGTTGGTGTCCTTTCCTTCACCTTTCTCTATGGGGAGAGCGGCATCTTCCCGCGCTTCTTCCAGCATCTCTTCTCGCTTGAGGAAGTGCCCTTTTCACTGAAGGGCATCTGGGGAGTCGTCGTCGTGCACACATTCACGATGTATACCTATTTCTATTTAACGGCATCGGCTGCCATCAGAGGGCTCGTCCCAGCGTTGGAAGAGGCGGCGACAAGCCTGGGGGCCGGCCGCATCCGGGTTTGGACAAAAGTCATCCTGCCGATGCTGACACCGTCCATCATCGCCGCTTCCCTGCTCGTCTTCATGGTGTCGATGGCGTCCTATACGGCACCGCTCATGTTCGGCGTCGAACGGACGATGACGATGCAGATTTACTTGGCACGGACAAACGGGAATCTGGATATGGCGGCGACGCAGTCCACCATCCTGTCGATTGTCTCCATCCTGTTCCTGCTCATC